>CAMPBM010000009.1 GCA_946637865.1 uncultured Lachnospiraceae bacterium
ATTGGATTAGAAAAAAAGATAAAAAAATTGCCTACTTTTACTTGACACAAACAATCTGTGCTATTTTCTAAGTTAAGTATAGTAATTTTTTTATTGTTATGATAAGATGATTATAGAAAGAAGCAAGGAGCATAAATGTTATGAAAAATGAGCATTTAACAGAAAAAATAGATATAATAGACATTCCAAAAGAAATAAAAGAAATAATGATAGAAAATAAACAAAAGAAGGTTTTTATGAGAAAAATATATATTATAGTTGTTTTTTTAATTATATTAATCATTCTATCAATAATGAGTTCCATTTTCTTTATTACTAATTACAATGAAAAAGATGAATCAACCACAAGTAGTATAACATATGAAGAAAGTGAAGATATTAGTACTGATACAAGTAATGAAGTTTTAATTGTTGATTTGAAAAATGGTACTGATACAGAAATACAAGAAGAACAACCAGCTAAAAACAATGAAGATGTGCAACAAGAGGAAGAAGAACAACCAGTTAAAAACAATGAAGATGTACAACAAGAGGAAGAAGAACAATCATATATTGATGTTGATGAAACTGTATATGCAATTAATAATGTCAATATTAGAGCTTTACCAAATAGCTCATCAGAAAAATTAGGAGTTTTATTTGCAGGAAACAGCATAAAAAGAGTTGCAATAGGCTCATTAGGGTGGGATAAAGTTGTTTATAACGAAAATGTAGCATATATAAGCCATAATTATTTATCTAAAGAACAGGTTAAAGTTGTAGAAAAGAATGTTGAACAAAAAGTAAACTATGTAACAGCTTCTAAACAAAATGCAAGTGCGTATCCAGATGGCTGGATAGATAAGTTTAATGAAACAATAATTGAATTACAAAAACAGTTCCTTAATGGTGCATATTGGAATCATATGGGATATGATTCTGCAACAAATGATAACTATAAAATAGTTACGAACATTCCTTGCAATCATAGTGTAAATGGCGAAAGATACTGTAATTCTTATACAGGAAAAGCTGATGATGGATATCCATATCATGATAAAAGTATTGAATGTTTAGGATTTGCCAATATGTTAAGTGATATGGTATTTGGAAAAGATGCTGATGTAAGGATATATTACGATTATGATGAAATAAAGATCGGAGATTTAGCAAGAATAAATAATAATATGCATACTGTATTTATAATTGATAAAACTGACGATTATATAGTTGTTGCTGAGTGTAATGCAGATTATAGAACTTGCCGAATTAATTGGGGTAGAAAAATATCAAGGGATAAAGTTATTGGATGGTTTATTAGTAGGTGGAATTAAAAAATTTTCAAAAATACCAACAAAATATAAATGAAAAAGCATCTAAATATCAGAGCAAATAAAGAGGAGGTTATTTTAATGAAAAAATTTTTAAGAAACATAGTGTTAGTTATATTAATTTTAGTATCAATATTAATTTTAACAGGTTGTAGTAAAACCGAACAGCCAGCTAAATTGGAAAAAGAAAAAATAGGCTGCGAAGTTGTAGAATATAATGCATTTGTGCTTCCATGGAGGACTTATAATTCTGAAAGTGAATTAGAGGATAAAATAATAATTGCTAATGCAGATGAATTAAAAGAATTTTACAATAAAATTGAAACAGATGATTACAATACTGATGGCATAAATCGTGTGATAGAGCTTTTTAAAAATTATGATGAAGAGTATTTTAAAAATAAATCTTTAGCTATTATGAGTGTAATGTTATATAATAGTGGGGAAAATATAGAATTAAATAGTGCTATAAAAGATGGAAATAGTGTAAAAATTGAGTACGAAATTAATAGTCTCACAGAAGGAGTTGCATTAATGGTTGTGTCTAAAGGATTTATAGTGGTTGAGGTTGATAAAGATATAACTAATATTTTGTAATTAATAAAGTAATCATATAAAATATTGATTTTGGAAATAAACAATGTTAAAATAAAAATACAGGAGATATATATAACAACATAAGAAAAAGTATAATAAAAAATGGAGGCTTACATATGAAAAAAAGAACTAGTATTAAGATAAAAATAAGTATTATAATTTTATTTGTAATGATAATTCAAATAGTTAGTCCTGTTGCGATATCTTTTATATCAATTAATTCGTATGCAGTGGAAAGTAGTACTGAAAACGATGATAAATATACGGAGCTATACGATAAATTATGTGAGGTTATAGAGCAAAAAAATTGGGATGATGATATAAAAGAAGTTTTTATAGAAGGAATGAAATCATTATATGATTCGTATGATAATATATATAATTCATACTCAATATTAGGTTATCCAGAAAAAGAAAAATATATAGAAGATAATTATATTAACCCATTAAAAGGATTATATAAGGTATATATTCTCAGTGATGAAGAAATGGAAAGAACAGGACATAATTATGCTGCATATGTAACTTATGATGACAATGGAAGGTTAGAAATGTACTTAAAAAATATACCGTCAGAAGAAACTGAACTTAAGTCATATATAAATACTCTACAACACGAAGTAAGACATCTTATGCAGGAAGGTCACTATTATGATAATAATACATTCTTCTTATCTCATGCTATTACAGAAGGATGGGCTGTTTTGGGTGAATTAAATTCATATAGAGAAAATACAGGAGAGGACATAACAGAGTATTGGAAAAGAATTAATGGTGATGGAAAAAATGATTCCTTACAAGATGGTAACTACTTATTGGTAGGTGGAAAAGGCTCAACAACGGAATATGCGTGGCTATCTAATATGATGCTCAAATTAATGATTATAGTTGGATATGATGATATGTTAAAGATGGAAAGAAATGAAATAAGTATTTCTGATATGGTAGATAGAATATATCAAAATTTGGGTGAAGAACAAGCAGATAGATTTATTGATGATATAAAAACATCTTCTTTGAATTACTCATGGGATAGTATTGGTAATATGGAGGCATTTTATTTTAATGATGATGCAGATGTAAATAAGGTAATTGATACAGAAAATATGGTATTAAATGTTTTAAAAAATAAAATTTCAAAAGCAGATTCAAAAGAGGAAATTCAATCGTATTTTAATTTTTATTACATATACAAGAAATACTATTGTATTAAATATCAAGAAGTACAATACATTGACAATGGTATGTATGTAACAGATAAAAGTAATGAAAAGTTTATGATAGATGAAATTGAGAGTGTACTTATTGACAAGGCTATAGAGCATAATGTCATTACAAAAATAAGTGATAATGATGAAATGAATAGAATCGCAATAAAAGCTTTGTTATCATACCGTACAGGAGGCAATAGTAGTGCTTATACAGGAGCGATTAATTTGGAAGATGAATGTTTTACATATGATGAAACAGATGAAACAGGTACTTTGACAGGTAAATTGGTGATAAAAGGATTGGAATTAGAATTTGATGTGAACGGAAATATATCTTGTAATTATATATTTCAGCCCGACGATGTTGATTCAACAAACCAAATAATGAACTTTGAAAAGGAGAAATTTATAGAAGAGATAAGTGTATTAAATGCTCCATCGAAAACAACATATATACAAAACAAGGAAGAACTCGATTTAACAGGAGGAATACTTCAGGTTGTTTATAATGATGAAAGTAAAGATACAATAAGTTTAACAAATGAAAATGTAAAAGTTACAGGGTTTGACAATACGAGAATTGGAAAAGAGGAATTAACAGTAGAATATGAAGGAAAGAAAACATCTTTTAGTGTTGAAATAATATCAAAGCAGATAACAGGAATAACAATAAAGGCAAATCCAACAAAAACAACATATATACAAAATAATGAAAAACTTGATTTAACTGGAGGTACAATAGAAGTTATTTATAATGATAGTAGTAAAGATACTGTTAGTTTAACAAATGAAAATGTAAAGGTTACAGGGTTTGACAATACGAAAATTGGAAAAGAGGAATTAACAGTAGAATATGAAGGAAAGAAAACATCTTTTAATGTTGAAATAATATCAAAACAGATAACAGGAATAACAATAAAGGCAAATCCAACAAAAACAACATATATACAAAATAATGAAAAACTTGATTTGACTGGAGGTATAATAGAGATTACTTATAATGATAGTAGTAAAGATACGGTTAGTTTAACAAATGAAAATGTTAAGGTTACAGGGTTTGACAATACAAAAATTGGAAAAGAAGAATTAACAGTAGAATATGGAGGAAAGAAAACATCATTTAAAGTTGAAATAGTAGTAAAGAGTTCAGAGGAAAATTCTAATAAAGATAAAGATGAGCGAAAAGTATCAACAGAAAAGGATAATGTAGAAAAAACACAAGATACATCAGCATCTAATAGGGCTTTTGGACAATATGGTGGAAAAACAGTTGTATTAACAATAATTTCTATTGCATTAATGGTATGCATATTAATATATAGAAGATTGAAGAAAGTAAAATTTATTAAATAAAAATTTATTACAAATAATCCAATTAGATAAGAGTCTATAATAAATAATGTAAAGAACATATTTTATTATAGACTCTTTTTATGATTTTATTTAAATACTCTTTTAGCAAAGTGGTGAAATTACATATTTCATTTATATTCTTTTACAAGATATTTAGCTATCCCATTTATAAAATTTTTAGTAGTAGGATTATACTTAAAAGCAGGTGGCAATATTTTTGTGAATTCATCTAAATTAGTGTGTCTTTTAAGTGCAGTAGTATAACTTCTGTTTATATTAAGATAAGCAGATTTTGTATTCTTAACTTTTGTAGGATTCATTTCGACAACCTTTTTCATTATCTCATCCATTTTCAAATGAGGTTTTTCGTATTTAATTAAAATTGCACTTTTCAATAGTTCTGTATTATCTTTTAAATCGAATAAAAAATTCATAAATATATAATCTATTTTTTTCATCAATTTCATTAGCTGTATTATTTTCTTTTATCATTCTTATAGTTTCAAACAACTTCGGTTGGGAGACCGTTTTTGAAAATCGCCAATTAAATTTAGAAGCATTATAGATTTGTGTATATAATTCATCTGAATCAGAGAGAATTATCACATTACTATACTTGGTATGGTATAGACATAATCATGCTAGATGATAAAGTAATGGATGTTGGACCACAAGATGAATTATCGCCCTGGACAAATTGGGATGAATTAGAGAGATTATTTTAGGAGAAAACATTTATGAATTAAGAAAGAGCATATCATGAAGATATTAATTATCATTCACTAATCAGCCAGAATTGTATAAAAAGATATACGTAACCAATTTATGGATAGAGTAGAACAAGTTATAAATGACAATTTTGAAAATGTTGTTATTACTTCCGAATATGGAAAAAAATAAAGTTAGAAAGAAGGAAAAGTATGGGATTATTTAATAAAACCAAAAAAGAACGACCAAAAGTTCAAAAAAATGTTACACTATACGGTGTAGATTGTAATTACGAAATGGTACTAAATGCAATAAAGAAACACTTTTCAAATTATGAAATAAACTGCGATGGTGATTTTATATCAATAAACATTAATGGAAACATGGTTAGTGTTAATACTAATAAATCAAGCGATGAAAATTACTATAAAGGACAAGCTAATGGAATGTGCAACTTTTTTTCAAATACATTTATGAAATTAGATACAAATTTAAAAAAGAATATTTTAAAACAAATATTAGCCTTTAACAGTATTTGTGGAATTGCTTTTTCAGATGAAGAAGCCTCAAGTGAAATGGAAAACATTGTAGTTAGAGCAGCATTTAACATTGCAAAAGAGCTGAATATGTATTTATTCTTTCCATCTATGGAATTATATAATAAGGACGAAAAACTTATTATTTCAATAGAAAATCAAGAGTGTGGAATAACAGAATTAAATCCTATACTACCAGATGTATTTGACAATGCTCAAGCAGAAAGAATAGTTAGAAGAGCAATTTCAAATGCTAAAATAAAAAAGGAAAAAATTGCTTGTTATGAAGAATTACCCTGCGTTGAATCAAGTAATCAAGTAAAACTAAAAAGTTTAGATGAAATTTGTAAAAGAGCTCTAGCAAGCTTTTTAATAATTCAACTCGCTTGTGATATTAACAATGGACAGTACGAAGAATCAGTAGAAATTATTTCAGAATTACTGGAAAAATTTAATGTGACTGACTGCTTGAATAAAAAAGAACAAAAAATATTAGATGGAACTTACTCAATGCAAGATGCAATTGATATTGATTGGGAATATGAAACATACTGGTCACTAATTTGGGCTTTAGGACTAGTAGAAGACATATCTGATGCAACTGATGTATGTGATTGTGATTATGCTATACAATTATTTAACAATAGTAATTCGTACGAGGAATTTAAGGGAAAATGCAAATTAAGAGATATAAATGAAATTCTTGATATGTTAGACCTATATTACAGATATCATTGGGCATGTGTTGAAAAGTGTAAAACACTACATTAGGTAAATAAAGATTATATAAATATATTGACAATAAATATGAAATACCATAATATATGGTTATTAAAACTAGGAGGTATATGTATGAAAAAAATAATTAAATTAATAGTAATAATTACAATTTTAATGAGCAGTTTAATCGTGTTAACTGCGTGTGGTGACACAAAAAATGAAAAAAATAATAATGAGGAAAATTCTGTATCAAACTCAACAAATAAAACGGAAGAAGAGACAACTTCAAGCACAAAATTTATTGATGACAATGATTCATATTATTTTATCTATAATGGAGTAAAAATTAAAGCAGGAGATGAAATATCTAGTATTACTTCAGCAGGTCTTTCTATAGAAGATACACGAGGAGCCGAAGAAGTTGAACCAGATTCTCGCAAAAATTGTGAAATAGCAAATTCAAAAGGTACAAGCATATTTAATGTAACAGCATACAGTAAAAATAATTCTACAGTTAAAATATCAGATTCTTGGATAGGTGGAGTTAGTGTTGATACAAGAGGCGTAAAAAGAGATAGCAAAGTTGCTGATATGGAAGTTTATGGAGGTATTAAAATAGGTTCAACAATAGAAGAATTAAAGGCAGTTTTTGGAGAACCAGATGATTCATCTACTGACAGCCAATATGTTTATGAGTCAAAAGAAGTATCAAGATATTATAGATTTGACATTAAAGATGGAAAGATTACAGGAATTACTTGGATGAATAGAACACTATAGAAATTGATTAGTTATAGAATACTTTTTATACTATAACTCATGTGTAAATTTTGGTACAAAAAACGGTATGAAAAGAAAAGTTAAGTTGGAGGAAAAAATGTTTAATTTTATGAAAAAGAATATAAATGGTAATTTTGATATTTCTAATGTGTCAAATGATAATGTTAATGAATTTTTAAAATCAGGTCAGTTAAAATTAATTTATTTAATATCACCTGATTTTGGTGGAAGTGAAGGAAGGGATAACCAAATTATTGTTACTCCAAAGGCAGAAAAGGAAAAGCAATTTGTTGATGATGAACTATATAGTTTTCTAGAACAAGGGAAATCGGTGAAAAACTTTAACATTGATTTAAAATATAAAGGAAAGTCCATTGTACCATCGAAAATAATTATTTCTGCAAATGTTGACGGAAATGATTATAATAAAGTGGTAGAAGTTTGGTAAATTATTATGGGAAGAGAAGCAAGAATAAAGCTAGTATTATCAGAAACTTTAACTTTCTTCTCTCAATAACAACCCTTATGGGAAGCTTCCAATAAGTATAGACAAGATTACAATATAGGATAATAATAAGTAAAAAATGAAAAAAATTGTAAATTAGGAGGATTGATTTAAAGATGGAAAATTTTTTTAATACAGAAGATGTAATGAAAATATTAGAGGAAACAGGATATAAAGGAAAAGAAAACTGTTTTTTTGTTGCTATTAAAAATACTAATAGGGAAGGATTAAAATATGGTGCTATGGGGGGAGCACTCGGTTATATTGTTGGAACAGCCATAAAGGAAAATATGGAAAAAGGCGAAGCAGTAAAACAATTAAATTATGATGGGTTATTAATAAATCAAACAGAGGAAAGATTAGAATTTTTTCCACTACAGAATAAAGGAATAGCCTTAAAACTAAATCCTGCGAAAATGGAATTAAATATTGAAAATAGATTTTGGATTAAAAATGAGGATATACAAGATATTATTATCAAAAATTTTAATATTTTTAATTCTACAACAAAATCTATGAAAATTATTGTTAAAGGTGGTCAAGCAATATATTTGCTTGTCAATATAAAAGAAAAATCTATACCATATCAAGCAGAGAATTTTGCAAAATTTATGAAAAAATATGGAGCAAACAAATAAAGATGGACTCTATTTTTTTTAATATAAAAATTGAAATTGCTTGTGGAGAAAATTATAAAAATATAAATTTTATAGTCACCACAGTTAAAAATTTTTAAAATGATAATACGAAAGGTAAAAGGGAAAAAGTATGAAATTCATAAAAAAACATCCATATTTATTTTGCGAGCTATTAGGAGTTATTGTAATAGTGGTTACTATATTAGCAACAATTATAATATCTACAGATGATAGAACAGTCGGCAATCTAATAGAAAATTATGCAACGTACATGACAATAGGAAATTATGTATTGTGTATAGCAGTAATTGAACTAATAGTATCTCCAATAATAATTAAGATTGTAAGAAATAAAAAAAAGAAAGATGAAAATAAATCTGATAGTGATATAGAAGAAATAGAAAGTAATGGGGTATTTTCAAGAACACAAAAAGCACAAATACGAAGGAAGCACAGACGTGGATTATTAATTGGAATTACATTTGTGATTTTAGGTTTTGTGGTAGCAATTGGCAGTGCAGGAGACCGCCACTTTTTTGATAAATTGAAAAATGAAGATATAGGTATTAGTGCGTATACATATGTTTCAGGACAAGAACCAGAGTTGATAAGGAATGGAGAGAACAAGGCTGTAGAAATGCTATATAGCAGATTCGGGGTTAGAGGAAGAGCAGTAGGAAAAGGAAGAAGGAAAATATATTACTGTGATTGTTCGTATTATATAAAATATGTTGATGAAAAAATTATGATTATATTGTTACCTACAGAATACGAACGTCCAATATATACTGGTCGAGCAGATAGCACTAAAGAAGTAGTAGGAATTACTAGAAAAATAGATGATGAATTGAAAGAAAGGATTATAGAGGCCTCAAAAAGTAATGGATTAAACATAACAGAAGATGATTTTGGCAGTAAAGTATCAGAGATATATTTAGATACAAGTAAAGAATTCACATCTAAGCAAAATGTATTAATTCCATTGGGTGTGATAATTATTTCAGTTGGATTTGTATTTTTGATGCTAACTATTATAGATATAGTCCGTGTAAAAAAATTGGAATTATAGTTTCAGAAAATGGAAGATTAACAAGATTGGCAAGTAATAGATAAATAGCAATATATTTGATAAGCACACATATGAAAAAATGTACCTTAATGTGAGGTACGTTTTTTTTAAAAACTCAATGTATATGGCAGGAGGAAAATTTTTTGCTTGAGAAGATGCTCCAAATTCCAAAGTTCTATGCAGATTAGGAACATGTAGATTAAATGGAGAAGATAAGCAGGACGTCTAATCCCTATATAGACAAAATTAACATAATATGTTATAATATAAACAGGTAATTTATTATAGTAAAATAATAAGAAAGGGGGATCCCAACTTATATTAAAGTTGGTATATGTATTATGGAAGAAAAAAGAAGTAATAGTTTTTTGTTAGGAACAATAGGAGCAATAATTGGTGCTTCTATAGGAGCAATCCCTTGGATTTTAGTGTACGCATTTGGTAATTGGCTAGTTGTATTGTTAGCAGTACCTATTGGCATTGCAAGTTTTTACGGATATAAAGTAACAAAAGCAAAAATAGATAAAAAATTACCAATAGTAATAGCAATATCATCTCTTATAGTTGTTACAATTGCAACATTTGTAATAGTACCTATGATACAATTGGATAAAGAAGGATATGAGGCTAGCTTTGAGAATTTACAAATTTTATATGAATATGGAGCTGGCGCATTTGTACATGATTACATAATCTCACTAATCTTTACGGCATTAGGTATTGGAGGAATAGTTTCTAATTTACATAAACAAATAAAAGATGGAGTTGATAGTGAGGATATTAAGTTAAGTGGAACTTCACAAAACACTGTAGAAACGAATCCTGTAATTCATCATAATAATAATTAATCACTACAAATTAGAAAAAATACAATGTTTTGTTATGCAATATATATTTAAAATCTTAAATTTAAAATTTACAAGAATTGGAAGACTACGTTTAATGGCTTATGAAAACAGGTCGCATTGGATAGAGATTTAATTTTAGAACATAGTGAATATATAGACAATTAAAATATCAGATTTTTTAATGAAAAACGCACCCTAATGGAAGGTGCGTTTTTTGAAGCCTCACTGTATATGAACAGGAGGGAAAGTTTTCTTTTACTTGAGGAGATAATCCAAATGTCGAAGCTCACGGTTGATTTCATTATAACGTTCTTCTGCGTCACGTACTTCGGCAGGAACCTTGAAGATGTACTTGAGTCTGTTACTAAATTTAGGGTATTTTCCCTTAAGCTCAGTCTGTTCAGATTTTAATTCAGCTTTACGAACAAGTGCGAGTTGCTTGAGTTTTGCTGTGAGTTCCTTATCAAGAGCTTCTTCTTCTGCCCAGTCTTCTTCAGAACGATTTGCTGCAGTAATGCACCTCCAAGAAAGATGCAGACGGCTCAGTCTAAGTTCAAGTTCCTGAATTCTCTCTTTTGTGTTTTCCATAATAAGCCTCCTGTATATTATAATAGGTTTCAATGTGCACACTCAAATGAGTAAATCAAATGAATGCGGGCGAGACTTTCTCGCTCATACTTATATTTTACCACATTATGTTAATTTGCACAATATATTGGTTCTTTTTTAATTTTTTTGATAAAAATTTTGATGTGACTTATACTATTAAGAAAACTGCATAATAAAAATAAAAAAATTTGTTATAAATTAACAAATTACACTGAAAATATGTTATAATATATCTAAAGTAATTAGTAAGAAAAACATTATAGAAAAGGAGTGAGTTTATTATGATGAAAGATTTAGTTATGGAAGTTACTAAAGAAGTAACAAATGAGATGCCAGAAAACGCTTCAGCAGCAGAAATTATAGATGCTATCATTGTTAGATTAAGTGCAATGAAAGGTTTTAAAGATATAGATGAAGGAAAATTTACAACTCAAGAAGATTTATTGGAGGAGATTAAACAATGGGCATAATATGGTCTGATTTTGCTAAGGAAAATTTACAAGATTTTGTTAAATATTCAAAAATGGAGTCACCAGTTGAATATGTTGAAGAGTTAGTGAAAAGTGTATCTATATTAGAAGAGTTTCCTGAAGCTGGAAAGACTTTGTTTTATGCTAATAAAATAGAAGTAAGACAATTAATATATGAAAAGCACAGAATTTTATATCGTATAAAAAAGAACCAGGTACAAATAGGTGCTGTACTTCATACAGCAAAGGATTTGGAAAGCTCTTTGAGATTTGCAAATAGATTTTTTAACTAAATATAGTATAAAGTATAATCAAAATTTGTTATTTATAGTCTATTCTCTAATTTTTGGAATAGGCTATTTTTTTGTTAAGTTGAAAAACATGGTGAAAAATGGTATAATTTAGGTAGTATTTTGGTAATAAAACATATGTATTCAACATCTTGGAAAATAGTGATATACCAAATTACCGTACAATGAATGGTTATTATAAAGATGGCAACGCTAAAAATACATTATACAATTTTATACACTCAAATAAAATCAAATTAGAAATTGAAGATGATATTGATGTTAAGAATCTGAAATCTAATAAATATATATCATTAGAGAAAATAGGACAATATGAAAGTGAATATGGAACTTGTTATATATTAAAAGCAATAAAAAGTAATAAAACTAATTATATAATGTATATGGAAAACAAAAACAAGAAAGTTCAGGGAGAACTAGATGCAATTTTAATTGATTCAGACTTAGATAGAAAAGGGTATTTTTCAGATGATGATAAGGCAATTAGCTCATTTAAAAATATGCTTCCAGAAATCGAATAGAAATATTGTATAAAGTGAGGTGGGAATATGAGTTTATACTTATGTTTAGGAATAGTTATTGTATTTACAATAATTATAATTATTAATCAAATTAAAAGAGTTAAAGAAAACGAAGTTTATGTGATAGAGAGAAATGGAAAATTTAAAAAAATTGCAACATCAGGAGTTACATTTGTTATACCATTTTTAGAACGAGTGAAAACTATTGTTAGTTTAAATAAGCAAACAAGGGAGTGTTATGCAAATGTAGCAATTACACTAGATGGAAAAGTAATCAAATACAAAAATACATTTCAGTTCCATGTTATTGATGCTTATAAAGCCACATATGAAGCAGAACACCTAGAAACAAAACTTGAATTTATAGAAACAACAGTATTTCGTGAAATAGTACGGAAGATTGGATTCGGCAAAAGTTGAAAGTTTAACAGAAAGTATAAAAATAGAATTGAAATCAAGATTAAATAAAGAAGCTAATAATTATGGATGCGAAATTGATGATGTAAATGTTAAAATTTTAGATGAAAATGAAGTAGATAGAATAGAAAAAATAAATGAATTATCAGAAAATTTAGATAATGAACAAGTAGTAGCAGATTATAGATTGCATGATAAAAAATACTTTTTTATTGCACCTGCATTAATATTTGCGTATGCTATTGTGCTTTTTCAAATAGATATCACCTAATATTGGACCTAAAGCCTTAAGATACAATTACATAGAGATTGAACAGAAAAAAACAAGTTTTTTTGATTATAAATATAATGTATTAAAAGATAGCATTAACAAAGAGACAAAGACTGTTGTGCTAAACAGACAAGATATAACGGCTGTTGGTTCATATCATTCTAAATATCGTGGTAGATATAGTCAAAGTTATATAAGATATATAATAAACAAAGATAACGAAAAAATGTGTGAATATTCCGCAACATATCCCAGTGGGGTAATAAAAGTTATTGAAGAATTAAAAAGGTTAGAAGACGAAATAACAATCGAATACTATGTAAATAGTGGAATAATTAAAAGCATAGATGGAATAGATAAATTTGATTATGACAAATTAGCTGAATTGTTAGCAAGTAAAAAAATGGAACAAATACAACCTATTTTAGATAAAATAGAAGAAAGAGAAAAAGAAACACAAAGACAGCAAGAAATAGCAAAAGAAGCACTTGAAAAAAGTAAAATTAAGGACAAGATAATATCTGAGGCTATTGGTAAAAATATAGAGTTGGTTGAAAAAGAATTTGAAGATAACAATTTAGAAAAATACAAAATTAAATATGTAAGTTCTAAATTAGGACAAGTAAATAGTATAATATGTTTAGATTATGTAGATAGTATTTTCTATGTAGTTCGAGACAATAATGGTGAAGATATGGTAGAATTTCCAGAATTAACAGTTGGAATGACAAGAGATGAAGTATCTAAAATATTGGATAGTAAAAATATAAAGTATAAGTTTTATTCAAGTGTTTACACAAAGGACAATAGTAAAGTTGGCACATTAGCAAGAGTACCAATTAAACCAGGGAGACTTATTCCAAAAGAAGTAACTGTAGGTATTGAACTATATGTGTATAATAACAAAAATTAAATACAATCGCAAAAAGTATCTAAGAAATTAGGTACTTTTTTTGCAGAAAAATTATATTGCTTATAAGTATTCTATATGGTAGAATTAAAGTAGAAGGTAATAGAATATAAATAGGAGATGGTGGAAATGGGAAAAAACAGAAAATTTATAATTTTTGCAACAATATTTGTATTAATTGCAATGATAGTGATGGTTATGTTTAGAAAAAATATATACAGATTTTATATAAGGAAGAAGTCAAATATAGTTATTACATTTAATGATTCAACAGCGAGTCAAAGATATTATTATATTGATGAGAAGAACAATACTGTTTATTATGTTGATGTAATTAACTTTTTAAAAGATGATATAGTTATTGTTAAAGGTGATATTTCAGATGAAAAAATAGAAGCATTAAAGAAATACGAAAATCAAGAATCACCATATGAAGGTTTGCCACCAGATGGAAGTGGATCTTTCTCAATAAGATATAAAGATACTCATAGAACAATTGAGAGATATAAGATTATGTCTTTTGATTTAGATGATGAAATTAGTGATGAATACAAGAAAAGAAAAGATTAAGGATTATTGAATATAGAATAATAAAAAAATATCTAATGAAAATTAGATATTTTTTTTAACCTCAAATATGCTAAAAATAAATTAAAATTTATATTTTAAAAATATGGAAAAATGATAATTCTTATGATAAGATTAAATTAACAAAAAAATTATTAAAAGAAACAGATATAATTATTAGAAATGAAGAATATACACAAGAACAATGCAAAGTTATTTTTCATAGGGTGATGGATTATATAATGAGTGCTAGTAAGAAAAAAAACTGAACAATATGAAAAGTATGAATCAATATTAAAAATATTAGATTAATAGGAGAAAATCAATATGAAAAAATGGAGTTTACAAGAAGCATTAGACAATATATCTTCAAATATTAGAGATGCTAAAACTGTAGATATTGAAAGTTTAATTGTGGAAGCAGATTCATCTAAGGGTTTTAATTATCCATATTTATTAATATACCCACAATCCAATATGAGGAATACATTAGTCATAGATTGCTTGAATGATTATGAGAAACCTATGTCAGCAGGAATGATAGATAGATTAACAGCAATAAAAACAAAGCAAAAAGGAAAAACTGCATCTGATTTAGTTTTAAGCGGGGTTGAAGCAACTGAGGTAGATAGAACTAGAACTGAAGAAATGAATAATTCGACAGAAACAATAAAAAAACGATTTTTAGATAGAACAGAAGAAAAAACAATAGACAGTACAACGATTAATATTGGAGAATAACAATACTCATTTAGTAACAAGATTTGAGAGATTAAAAAGATTGGCAAATAATAGATTTGGAGGCATATCAACAATGAAAAAAATAATGATTGTAGAAGATAACAAAGTAATAGTTGAGGAATTATATAACCTACTAAAAAATTCAAATTACAATCCAATCACAATAGCAGATTTTGAAAATGCAAAAAACGAAATTGTAAAAAGTGGAGCAGACTTAATTTTATTAGATATAAACATTCCATTTTTAAATGGACAACTGTTATTAAAAGAAATCAGAAAAGAAATAAACACGCCAGTAATTATGGTAACAAGTAAATGCAATGAAACAGACGAAGTTTTAGCATATTCGTTTGGAGCAGATGATTATATAACAAAACCATATAATCCAACAATCTTACTACTAAAAATATCCGCTATATTAAAAAGATGTGAATTGAATTCCAATACAATATCATACAAAGATTTTATTTTTGACATAGGAAAAGGAATAGTGAAAAATGACACATCGGAAATAGTATTAACCAAAAACGAAATAATTATATTCAACCTACTCTTAAGCAATAAAGAAAGAATAGTATCAAAAGATGAAATAATGACAGACCTATGGAACAACGATGAATATATAAATGAAAATGCCTTATCTGTAAATATTAGCAGGTTAAGAGCAAAACTTGCGGAATTAGGTTATGAAAATATAATAGAAACTCGTAAAGGAATAGGGTATAGAATAATATGAAATTCTCGAAATATTTAAAAGATAATTTAATTAGTATTGCCATAAATTTAGCTACAATAGTATTAGTAATGCTTGTGTTAGTAGCATTTAAAGTGCAAATTCAAGCTATAATAATTACAGTTACAGTATTAGCGCTTAGTAGTTCCATAATAATAATAAAAAATTTTTTTAGAAAAAATGAATTTTACAAACAATTTAGCAGTAATCTAGAGAAGCTAGATAAAAAGTATTTGGTTCTGGAAACAATTCCAGAACCAAATACTTATGAAGAAAAAATAATGGTAGAATCTTTATACGAAATAAATAAATCCATGTTAGAAAATATAAATGAGTATCAAAAAAATACAAATGAATTCAAAGAATTTGTTGAGATATGGATACATGAAGTGAAAATTCCAATTTCAAGTATGATGCTAAAATGTCATAACAATAAACAAAAATACGATGAGTCTTTCTTAAGCTTAATTAGAAGGCTGGATAACAGCATAGATGAAGTTTTGTATTATGTGCGTTCTGAAAATACAGAAAAAGATTTTACAATAAGCCAGGTGGAATTAAAAGAAATAGTTAGAACTGTAAGCATAAAAAACAAGGATGATTTACTTGAAAATAATATATCTTTTGAAACAAATATAGGAGCACTGAAGGTTAACACAGACAAGAAATGGCTAGAGTTTATTTTAAATCAAATAATTAACAATAGTATTAAATATAAAAAACGCGAAGATTCAATTATAAAAATAGAGAGTAAAGAAAACGAGGATAAAGTTACACTAGAAATATATGATAATGGAATAGGTATTCCAGCAAAGGATTTAAAAAGAGTTTTCGATAAATCATTTACAGGCACAAATGGTAGAAATAGAGTAAAATCAACAGGAATGGGCCTATACATTATAAAAAAATTATGCAATAAACTTGGACATAATATATACCTTCAGAGTGAAGAAAATAGGTATACAAAGGTAATACTAGAATTTGGGAAAAATGATATTTATAAAATTTAACCTTACAAAATTGTAAGGTTAGGTAAGGTTAAAGCAACGACAAAATAAATTTTTTCCGCTATAATTGGAATGAAAAACAGGAAGAGAATAAGAAGAAGGGAGAATAATCCAATATGGAAAAGATTTTAAAAGTTGAAAATGTTGAAAAATACTATGGAAGTAAATCAAGCTTAACAAAAGCCATAAACAGCATTTCATTTGAGGTAGAGAAAGGTGAATTTGTAGCCATAATGGGAGCAAGTGGCTCTGGAAAAACTACTCTTTTAAATATGATTTCTACAATAGATAAAGTAACAGCGGGGCACATTTATGTAGATGGAGAGGATATAACAAAACTTAAAGGTAATAAATTAAACAAATTTAGGAGAAATAAACTAGGGTTTATTTTTCAAGATTTTAATTTATTAGATACTTTAACAGGGTATGAAAACATTTCATTAGCGTTATCTATTCAGAATAAATCGTATAAAGAACAAAAGGAAAAAATAGAAGATATTGCAGAAAAATTGGGAATAAAGCACATATTAAATAAGTATCCATATCAAATGAGTGGTGGAGAAAAGCAGAGAATAGCAAGCAGTAGGGCAATTATTACAAATCCTAGTTTAGTGTTAGCAGATGAACCAACAGGAGCTTTAGATTCAAAATCATCTAAACAATTGCTAAGTAGTTTTGAATACTTAAATAATAATCTAAATTCAACTATATTAATGGTAACTCACGATGCGTTTACAGCAAGCTATGCATCTCGAGTAATATTTATTAAAGATGGAAAAATATTTAATGAATTACATAGAGGGGAATCATCTAGAAAAGAGTTCTTTAATAATATAATTGAAGTTGTTACTCTACTGGGGGGTGAACTAAACGATGCTTTGTAAACTTTCTATATCAAATATAAAGAAAAGCTTTAAAGATTATGCAATATATTTCACCACCCTGATTTTAGGTATATGTATATTCTACATATTTAATTCAATAGATTCACAAACAGCAATGCTTACATTAACAGGAAGAAAAGAAGATATAATAAAAATATTAACACAGTTATTATCGTATGTTTCCGTATTTGTTTCATGTATATTAGGCTTTTTAATTATATATGCTTCACGATTCTTAATAAAAAAGCGAAACAAAGAATTTGGAATATATATGACTCTTGGAATGTCTAAAAGAAGAATATCTGTCATATTGCTTTTAGAAACCTTTTTTATAGGACTAATATCCTTAGCAATTGGATTGCTTGTAGGAATTGCATTATCGCAAATTACTAGCATATTTATTGCCAATATGTTTGAAGCAGATATGACTAAATATACCTTTAACCTTTCTAAAAGTGCAACAATTAAAACAATAATATATTTTGGAATAATATATTTCATAGTAATGGTATTTAACACAATTATTATAAATAAAAATAAACTTATAAATTTGCTACAAGCAAGTAAAAAGCAAGAAAAAATAAAACTAAAAAATCCTGTAGTATGTATAATTTTGTTTATAATATCAGTTTTAATGCTTGGAACATCATATTATATGGTAACACAAGGAGTTGAAAGTTTATTTAAGTATGATGTTAAAATACTATTAGTACCTATATCTCTTGGAGGAGTTGGCACAGTTTTATTCTTTTATTCTGTTGCCGGAATGTTATTAAAAGTTTTGGCTAGATGTCATAAAATTTATTATAAAAATTTAAATGCATTTGTTTTTAAACAATTAAGTAGTAAAATCAACACCATGGTAATTTCAATATCAATTATTTGCTTAATGTTATTTATGACTTTATGCTTATTGTCAAGTGCGTTAACAATAAAAAATCACTTCAATAAGTCAATTAATAAATATGTACCTGCAGATTTTGAACTAAGCGCATTTTATAATGATGATAAAGAAGACATTAACTTACAAGATTTCGTAGAAAATGAAAGTATTATAAAAAATAATACAAAAGATATAACAGTTGTTCATACATATTATGATGATAACTTCGATTATGGTGCATCTCTTGGAGATTATCAAGATGAAATAAGAAAGAGAAATGCGTATGTAAGATTTAATTCATCAGTTGAAATTATGTCTGAAACGGATTATAATAATTTGGCTAAAATTATGAATTTTGAAACTGTTAATTTGGAAAAAGATGAATATGCAATCGTTTCTAATTATGATGCTGAAATATATAAAGAGGTTGTAAGAAGAAATAGTATTATGAATATATTTGGAAATAATTTAAAACCTTATGGTAATGTGATAGATGGTTTTCTAATGATTTCTGCAAATCCATCAAATACAGGCTTCTTTGTAATAGATGATAGTGTATTAAAAGGCGAAAACAAAGATAGACAGGTATTAGTTGGAAACTATAGCACAGAAGATGAAGCTACAATAGAAAGTATCGAGAAAAAAATTAATGACTATAAGCCTGAATTTGGAATTATGAGAAACACTAAAAATGATATAAAAGAAGCAGCAGTAGGCTTATCTGTAATAGCTACATTTATAGGATTGTATTTAGGAATAATTTTCTTAATTTCTTCATCAGCTATCCTAGCTTTAAAACAATTATCAGACTGCATAGATGATAAAAATAAATATAGGGTATTAAGACAAATAGGTGCAGATGAGAAAGAAATAAATAAAGCTGTATTTAAACAAACATTAATGTTTTTCATGATGCCACTTTCTTTAGCGGTAGTTCATACTATATTTGGGTTAAAGTTCTGTGCATCTATTTTAAGAAGTTTGGGAATAGCGGGCGCTTTAGATGGACATATAGCTACGTTTTTATTCTTGATTGCTATTTATGGAATTTATTTTGTTGTTACTTATTTATGTAGTAGGAATATAATTAAAGAGTAAGAGGAATTGTAAACTTTTAGTTACAATTCACAGCTTTTGCAATAAGCCGTAAAAATCAAAATTATGTAATCGCTTACAATATATTAACATTCCGCAAACTTGCTGGCTCAGCTTTATCAAAATGCAAAAGGAATATTGGAATCTTACAAGATTTTAATACTGTATATTCCTTTTGCACATTTTGATAAACCTTGCCAAACTACGCGTTTTGTGCTCCATTGTTAATATATTGTCAGCTCTTACATGATTTCGATTTTTTACTACTCTACAGTAATAGAATGTGAATTGTAACATGAGAAAATAATATGTTCTTAAAATGAAAATTGGGGCTAGAGGAAAATTTAAAATTTCCATCTAGCCCCAATTTTAAAAGTTAAAGTTTCTGATTTCTAGCCAAAGCAATATTGCGATAGCTTAAGTCATCCGTAATTTCTTTAATTATGGTAAGAAATTCAGGAAAACGAACTACATCTGATTCAGAGGTGAGCTCAATCTCAACAATTGCCTTATCATTAGAAAAGTCAAAAAGGTCAAGTTCGAAATATTGGTTCATATAAACGAAGCAAACATAGGTTTTATTTTCCATGAGACCTCTGTCGTATAAGATTACAACCTTATTTGCAGGAATTTTTTTGGCAACCTCTAAGTACAGCATTTCTTTATGTGACTGTTTTTCAAATAAGATTTTCTGAAAAGAAAGGTTGTCCAAACAATTACCAAAGGGACGGATGCCGTTACTTATGAGTTCTGTTGCGGTTTCGGGAACTATTAATACATGATAGCCACGAGCAGAAAGCTCTTTTTCGATGGTTGCGATTGCTGTTGTTTTACCAGAGCAAGGTCCGCCTGTTAAAACCAGATGCCATATTTCTTTCATTTGTGAAATACCTCCTTAAAATTATTTGTTAGAGATTGGTTACGTATGATTCCATTTGGAATATGGGGACATTATAACATGGATTATGGCTGGAATCAATATGTTTTTTACGATTATATAATTCTTATGTTACTGTTTAACACTTTTGCAATAATCCGCCTCTGAAATCTAGGAATGCCAATGATTATATTGTTTTATTCGTTCCGCCCCAGACTGCGAACCATAACAGCAACTCAAAATATGAAAAACATTTCACATTCTATTGACAATACTCCATATAAAGTTTATAATAATATTAATGTGATAAGTATTTCATATTTATAAAAGGAGGAATTATGAAAGAAATAGTAGAATTAAAAAATGTAAGTAAAGTATACAAAATAGGAGATACCGAATATAAGGCACTAGACAATATAAGCCTATCCTTAAAAGAGGGAGAAATGATAGTAATTCTAGGACCATCAGGAGCAGGAAAATCAACTTTATTAAACTTAATTGGTGGAATGGATACACCAACAAATGGCAATGTAATTATAGATGGAGAAGATATTTCAAAATATAATGAAAATAAGCTATCAGAATATAGGGCTGAAAATGTTGGCTTTATATTTCAATTTTACAACATTCTTCCTAGCCTAACAGTTAAGGAAAATGTTGATCTTGTAAAAGATATTGTAAAAAATCCAATAAGCACAGAAGAAGCATTAAAAGGTGTAGGGCTATTGAAACATTCAAAAAAGTTTCCAAGCCAACTATCAGGAGGAGAACAACAAAGAGTAAGTATAGCAAGAGCAATAGCCAAAAACCCAAAATTATTATTATGTGATGAACCTACAGGAGCGTTAGATTCAGATACAGGCGTAGAAGTGTTAAAATTATTACGAAAACAGTGCGATGGAAATAATGGCTCAAATACAGTTATAATAGTCACTCATAACGTTTTAATAGCAGATATAGCAGATACTGTAATAAATGTAAAAAATGGAAAAATAGAAAGCGTTATTACTAACCAAAATCCAAAGAAAATAGAGGAGGTTAAGTGGTAATGTTAAATAGAAAAATAATTCGTGATATATGGAAAAATAAATCACAGTTTATAACTATATTCTTAATGGTATTTTTAGCTGTATTTGCCTTCGCTGGAGTGCACGCTTATATGGATGGAATGAGAGAAAGTAGCAGAATATATTATGAGAATCAGAATCTTCAAGATATCTGGCTAACTTCTAAGAATTTCACAAATGATAAATTAGAAGAAATAAAGAAAATAGATAATGTAAAAAATGTTGAGAGATTATTTACAATAAATGCAAATGTTATTAATCCAGAAAGATTTATTAATCCTGATACCAATAAAGAGCTATCAGATTTAGTTCTTGAGTGTAACTTTATAGAAACAAATGAAATAAATAAGATTTATGTTATGGAGGGAGAAAAGTATTCAAAAGACACTAAAGGATTATGGCTGGATTATTACCTAGCCAAAAAAATAGGAATTAATGTAGGAGATGAATTAGAACTTTCTATTGAAGGAACAAATTTTAAAGAAAAAGTTGTAGGTTTAGTTGAAGTACCAGATCATGTTTACTTTATTAAAGATGATACTGCTATATTCCCAACACATACAGATTATGGCTTTTGCTATTTATCTATAAATGAATTCCCTAAAGATTTGTATGTGTTCCCATATGCAATAGTAGATGTAGATAACGATTCTAGTGTTGATGAAACAAGGGATAAAATAAAAGAGAAGGTTGAAGGAATAATAACAGCTACATTAAGGGATGATAATTTCTCTTATGAAGGATATAAAAGAGAGGCAGAAGAAGGAGAAACATATTCAGGGGTATTTTCTGGTTTATTCGTTTTCATAGCAATATTATCAGTTGTAACTACAATGAACAGATTTGTAAAAAAGGAAAGAACGCAAATAGGAACACTAAAGGCACTTGGAATAAAGAGAAATAGAATAGTAAGAATGTATGTAAATTATGGCTTTTTTATTTCAGTAATAGCCAGTGTTTTAGGAATAATACTTGGAAATCTTTTAATAGGAAAATTCTTTTTAGAAATGGAAATGGAATATTATGAAATTCCATCTTATGATATAGCCACAATACCACTTGTTTATTATGTTGCAATTGGAATAGTTCTTGTAATTACTTTAGTTACATACTTATCTTGTATACGAATATTGAAAGAGCCTGCAGCTACAGCTTTAAGAATAGAAAGACCAAAGGTTAAGGTAAGAGAAAATAGTTTTACAACTAAAAAATTATTTAACAAATTATCTTTATCTACAAAATGGAATATTAGAGATATCATTCGTTCAAAAGGAAGAACAATGATGGCTATAGTGGGAATTGCAGGATGTACAATGCTAGTTGTAACAGCATTTGGAATGTTAGATTCAATGAAATCTTATGTATCTTGGGAATTTGATGTAATAAATAATTTCAAGTATAAATTAAGTCTATCTTCAGATTACACAGATGCACAATATAACGAAATAATTTCAAAATATGGAGATAGCACATCACAAACGATGGGTGTAGAGTTTAAGCACAATGATGAAGTAATTATTAAACCATTAACAATAAATGATACAAAGGGATTATTACAAGTAACAGATCATCATAGAAAAACTTTTACAATGAAAGATGATGGAATATATATAACTGAAAAAATGTCATCTATGTATAATTTAAAAGTTGGAGATATGGTAGAATGGCATGTGGTAGGTTCCAATAATTGGTATAAGACAAAAATTGTAGGGGTAAATAGAGATCCACAAGCACAACAATTTAACTGTACAAAAAAATTCTTTGATACCTTAAATGAAGAATATAAACCAGATAATATTTATACTAATGAGGACTTAAGTAATATAAAAGAAATACATGGAGTTAACACTATCCAGACGGTAAATAATCTAAAAGACAGTATGAATAGTATGCTAAATATGATGTATTCTTTAATAGCATTGCTTATTGGTGTTTCTGTTATTCTTGCAGTTGTTATAATCTATAATTTAGGAATAATGTCATTTTCAGAAAAAGAATATCAGTTTGCAACATTAAAAGTTCTAGGGTTTAAATATAAGCACATAAAAGAAATATTTATTAAACAAAATGTATGGATTGGCATTTTTGCAGTAATTATAGCTCTACCTTTAGGAAACTTTATGACGGATTATATCTTCAAAAATGCAATTGGGGACAGTTATGATTTTGAAGCTATGATTAAACCAATAACTTTTATATTCTCTGGAATAGGAACATTTGTAGTTGTCTATATTGTAAATCAACTTCTAGCAAAGAAAATAAAAAAGATAGATATGGTATCTAGTTTGAAAGGAAATGAGTAAAATGGAGTTAACAATGGGGTTATTAATACCATTTTTAGGAACTACCTTAGGTTCAGCAATGGTATTTTTTATGAAAGATAAAATAAGCTCAAAATTAGAAAAAATATTGCTTGGATTTGCATCAGGTGTTATGATAGCAGCTTCAATATGGTCGTTGATTATACCAGCCTTAGACATGTCAAAAGAACAAGGACAGATTGAATGGTTGCCTGCGACAGTAGGGTTTCTACTTGGAATATTTTTCTTATTAATAATTGATAGCTTGATACCACATCTTCATTTGAATAGTGACAAGCCAGAAGGGTTAAAATCAAAGCTGGAAAAAACTACAATGATGGTGCTAGCAGTAACAATACATAATTTACCTGAACGGAATGGCAGTTGGTATTTCTTTTGCAGGAGCTTTAGCTGGAAATGCTGGAATAACCATGACAGGAGCTTTAGCATTGGCAATAGGAATTGCTATACAAAATTTCCCTGAGGGGGCAATAATTTCAATGCCATTAAAAAGTGAAGGTGTGTCAAAACCAAAAGCGTTTTTATATGGCACATTATCTGGAATAGTTGAGCCAATAGGAGCAATAATAACAATACTTTTAACAGGACTGGTTGGAACGATTCTTCCATACTTACTATCATTTGCTGCTGGAGCAATGATATATGTGGTTGTAGAGGAGCTAATACCAGAGTCACAAGCCGGAGAACACTCAAATATTGGAACAATAGGTGTAGCAATTGGATTTGTTCTTATGATGATATTAGATGTGGCCTTAGGTTAATTATAAAAAATGGCGCCATTAAGCCAAAATTTAAAAAATAAGATAATTAATGGAGAAAGGTAAGTATGATATATTAAATTTAGCATTTATTATATTATACGAAGGAAAAAATGGAAATAAAATTTAAAAAAGGTGTATATGAATTAAATAAACAAAGTAATTTCGATTTTCAGCTAAACAGACTTGTTATGTGGGATGGAGGAGATTTAAAAGAAGTTCAAGAAGTAGGACCAAGAATTAAAACATCAGAAGATTGGAAAAAAGAATTAATTGCACTTGGAGATAGAGCAGTAAAAGAAAATAGGATAGAAAATGCTATTGCATATTACAGAATGAGTGAATTCTTTATGTATGATGGAGATAGCGACAAAAAGAAGTATTATGTTAAAGCTACAGAAATGTTCTATGATTATTATAAAGATATATTTGAAAGTGGTGAAGTAGAGCGATTTGAAGTACCTTATGAGAATATAAAATTACCTGTAATGCTAGCAAAAGCTAAAGGAATAGAAAAAGATGTTATTATACTCCATGGTGGTAATGATAGTTACTTTGAAGAATTGTTTATTCCAATGTTATATTTGGCAGAAAATGGCTTTACAACATATCTTTTCGAAGGACCAGGACAAGGCGGAGTTATGAGAGTACAAGGAAAGCATTTTACATATAAATGGGAAGAACCTGTAAAAGCTATTCTTGATTATTTCAAATTAGAAGATGTAACAATAATAGGTGCTTCACTAGGTGGAATGTTTGCTCCAAGAGCAGCAGCTTTTGAAAAAAGAATAAAGAGAGTTATTGCGTGGAGCATTATGCCGAATTTTATGGATGTAGTATTATTTAGTGGAACAAATAGAAATGAAAGATTATATAAAACTGCAAAATGGTTAATTAACCACAAGTGCAAGCATATTCTTAATTTTATTTTTAGTAAAAAAGCAAAAAAGGATGAACTTGTTCGTTGGGGGTTAGAGCACGGAAAATATGCTTATGAAGCAAAAGATGCGTATGAGTATATTACCAAAATGAGTAATTACCAGATGATAAATATTGCAGATAAAATAGATCAAGATGTTCTGATTGTTGGAGCAAATAGAGATCATTTTATTCCATACGAAATGGTGGGAGAAGAAATAAATGCACTAAAAAATGTAAAATCTCTTACATTTAGATTATTTACAGATAAAGAAGATGCATGTAATCATTGTAATTGTGGGAATGTAAAATTAACTTTTGATACATTTATGAATTGGATTACGCAGATAAAGGAAAGGTGAGACAAGGGGACGTACGTCCCCTTGTCTCACCTTTCCTTTGTCTCACATAATCCTATAGCTCGATTTAATCAAAAGACAAAAATGCTATCAGACTTAATACTTTTGCAATTAGCCGTCCAATATAAGAATTATGTAATCGCATAAAAATATATTAACATTCCGTAAGCTTGCTGGTCGAATAAGAATTTAATTGCCAGTTTCGGAGGCTGTTTATGTTTTAGTATGTTACCTACATAAAGCGTAGAGATTGCATTCTCCCAAACTGCGCACTTTGTACTCCATCGTTAATATATTTTTCTGATCTTACATAATTCTTATATTGGACTACTCAACAATAATGGCTAAGCTGTAACCGGTAATTCGACTATTTTTGAAAAACGTATATACAATTTATTGCATAAATATACTAATATTGTTATAATAGACTACAAGAGAAATGATTATATATAGATAAGTGTTATTAATGAATATGCAATACAAATAATAAAAATTATTAAAATAGTAGGAGGTATTGTTTTATGTATAAAGGAGATATTGAACTTGCAAAAGAGGCAAGGCTTAACGCGTATTGCCCCTATAGCAATTTCCAAGTGGGTGCAGCATTAAGAACCAAAAGTGGCAAAGTTTATTTAGGTTGTAATATCGAAAATCATGGAATACAAGGAATTTGTGCTGAGAGAACCGCATTTGCAAAAGCACTTTCAGAGGGAGAGAACGAGTTTGAATATATAACTGTTGTAGGTAGTATGAAGGGCACAGAACCAACAGAGGAATGTATGCCATGTGGATATTGTAGGCAGTTTATGAGTGAATTTGTAGATAAAAACTTTAAAGTATGCGTTGTAGATAGGGAAAATAATATTGAGGAATTAACAATTAATGATTTGCTTCCACACAGCTTTAAGTTTTAAAATTATATAAAAGATGGCTATTATACAAGGAGGACAAGATGTTTAAGAATTTTTACAGATGTATTAGGTGCTAATAAATCTGGAATTGCTAATATCTTAGTTAAATTTATTAGAACGTCTAATGAAACAAAAATTGGGAAGAAACGAAAATTAGAAAAATGCATTTTGAAAATGTACAAAAATAACAAAAAGTTCCAACACAGACTTGGAAATATTGAAAAAAATGGAGGAAAAAATGGAGAAAATCATCGAATTTTTAAAGAATGTTATACATATACAATACATTAATTCAATACTAATAATTGTAATAAGTTTTATAATATATAAGTGTATTGCAAGATTTTTAAAAGAAAAAGAAAGTAATGTTCATTCGAAAATCTTTAAGAGCAAAAGAGGAAAAACGTATTTAAGACTAATAAAAAGCATGATAAGGTACATATTTATAATTGTGACGGCACTAATAGTATTACAAGTTAATGGCGTAAATGTAAGTTCAATGCTTGCGGGAGTTGGAATATTGAGTGTTATCATAGGTTTTGCGGTACAAGATGGATTGAAGGATATAATAAAAGGTATTGATATAATTTCTGAAAATTATTATCAAGTTGGTGATATTATTAAATATGGAAACATAGAAGGAAAAGTATTGGTAGTTGGTATAAAAACCACTAAAGTAGAGGATATAAGGTCATTTAACATAATTTCAATTTCAAATAGAAATATCGAACAAGTCGAAATTGTGTCAAATGTAATAAATATAGATGTCCCACTTCCATATGAACTAAAGTTAGAAAAGGCTGAGAAGGTTATATTGGAGATAGTTGAATTAGTAAAAGGACTAGAGAACGTTGAAAAGTGTGAGTATAGAGGTGTAAATGATTTCGCAGATTCTAGTATAAAATATCAAATTAGGTCATACTGTAGTCCTAGTTTGAAAGTGCAAACACGTAGGGATATATTGGGCTGTATTTTGATGGGGTTAGAGAAAAATAATATACAAATACCATACAATCAAATTGATGTTCATCAAAAAAATTAAGTATTAATATAAAAACAAAAGGTTTATAGGAAACCGTTTAAAAACCTAAATACATAATATAAGGAATGAAGAATATGATTTACCCTAAATTTATAAAAAAAGAAAGTCACATAGGAGTTCCGGCTCCATCTAGTGGCGCTTATGATGAATTGCACATAAAGAAATATGCAAACGCCAAGTTAAAGTTAGAAAAGTTGGGATATAATGTCGTACTATCAAAAAATATTAATAAATCTGAAATGTGTAGAAGTGCCAGCGCTAAAGAAAGGGCTGAGGAATTAAACAGTATGTTTGAAAGTAAAGACCTTGATATGATAATGTGTGCTGCTGGTGGTGAATTTTTGGTAGAGATTTTACCATATGTTGATTTTGAGAAAATATGCAATAATCCAAAGTTTGTTCAAGGCTTTTCCGATCCAACAGGAATATTATTTCCAATAACAACAAAATATGATATAGCTACAATTTATGGAAATAATTTCGGAGACTATGGACCAGCAGAATATGAAAGAAGCATCTTAGAGAATTTAGAAATCTTGAAGGGAAATTTAGTTTCGCAAAAGAATTATGACTTATACGAAGAAGAATCAGGAGAAAGGCATACTGGATTAGAAGGATATAATCTTACAAAAAAAGTAGAATGGAAAATATTAAATGGTAGTAGAGCGGAGTTAAGAGGTAGAATAATTGGAGGTTGCTTAGATATAATTTCAGAACTTGTTGGAACTAAGTATGACGGTACGAGTCAGTTTTTAGAAAGATATAAAGATGATGGGGTTATATGGTATTTTGATAATTGTGAATTATCAATGGAAGAATGTATTAGAACATTATGGAAATTAAATGAATTTGGATATTTTAAATATACTAAAGGTATTATATTTGGAAGGTTTGGAGTTGAAACTTCTTTATTGGGATATACAGTGGAAAATGCAATTAGAGATAGTGTTATTAGCAAGTTAGAAGTTCCTATATTATATGATACAGATATTTCACATAAAGGTCCATGCTTAACGATTATTAATGGTGCTATTGCTACCGTCAAAAGTAATGGTGGAAAAGGTGAAATAAGCTTTGAGCTTAAGTAAATTTTATTTTGCAGATTTCGTGATGTCTGCTATGGCTTCATAACAGGAAACTATATGAAGCTTCTAAAGTAGTTACGCAACTCGAAGTGAAAATAAATTTTATTTTCAAAGGAAAGTTTTAGCACAGAGTAAAAATAAGCTTATAAATCTTTTCTATTTGCTGACAGTTGTACAGAAATTTTGAGTAAAGGAGATAAAATATAAATGATTGATTTACATATCCATTCAAAATATTCATTTGATGGTTCAGATGAATTAATAGATATTTTAAAAATGGCAGAAGAGAAAAAATTAAGCTACATCTCAATTTCTGACCATAATAATACCGATGCATATTATGAGTTAGACAAAATAGATATTAAGAAATACTTTTCTGGCAAGATTATCCCAGGGATTGAAATAAATTCTAAAGCAGATGGTGTCCCTATAGAAATATTAGGCTATAATTTTGATTACAAAAAAATGAATGAAAATGTTAAAAAAATTCTATTGTCTTCAGAAGAAAGAACAAAAGTAGAGTTCGAAAGATTGGTTGAAAATTGTAAAAAGTTTGGAATAAGATTAGATGATAATATACTAGATGTTTTTGATTACAGCGAGTTTGCATCAGGTTTTGTGCATAGAAATATGAAAAAATATCCTGAAAATAAGGCAAAAATAAATGAAAGGTCATGGGAGAGTAGTAGGGATTTTTATAGAGATTATATGTCGAATCCTAATACACCATTATTCGTTAATGCGGACGATTTAGTCCCAGATTTAGATACAGCAATAGGAAGTGTATTATCAGCAGGTGGAATTGTTTTTATACCACATATATTTGAGTATAGGGATAATACTCCGAGGGTGTTAAGGTGTTTACTAAGTACTAACAATATCTCGGGATTTGAATGTTATTATACTACTTTTACCAAAGAACAGCATGAGTATATTGTAAATGTATGCAAAGATAAGGGATATTTTATGTCAGGTGGTTCTGATTATCATGGTGTAAGGAAGCCAGATACATTTATTGGGGTTGGTCATGGCGATTTATGTATTCCTGATGAGATTGTAATTCCATGGGCAAAGATGTAAAAATGATACGGGTGAGTCTTGGGCTTTTACAGGTAGCCGTCCAATATAAGAATTATGTAATTACATAATTCTTATATTGGACTACTCAGAAAAAATGGCTGACCTGTAACAAAAAAAGTAAAAAAAATAGGATATTATGTAATTTGTTGTATTGACAAAGCTTAATGAAAGAGGGTAGAATGAGGGTGATTCGTATAGGTCACAATGTTCCAATTCTTAATTAAGGAGGAAAGTATATGAAAGTATTTTTACCAGAGCTGGTTCGGACAAATGGTGCACTTGATATAAGCACATTACCGAATAATCTCAAAACCGTATGTATCAGTGTAACTGGACAGGATGGTAGTGGAAAGACAAGCTTGCGTGACGGCTTAGCTCAGTATTTTTCAGACATGGGAAATGTTGTAGTTACAGCAAAATCTCCGTGCGACAAGTATTTGGTACAATTGCTTAACAATGCAATAAGCCAGAACGGATACGAAGATTGGTACACCGAGCAGATGCTTTTCAGTTTCACGGATGGACTTCTTTCTAACTACATGGTGCAATTATATGGACACTGCGACTTCTTCATTTGTCAGAGAGGCCCAGTAGACCAATATGCCCATGGAGTAACTAGAAGCAGAAAGGAATATAAGGAAATTTATCAAATTCAAAGACCTGAAAGGTTGGCAAAGTTTGATATGTATATCCACATGAACTGTGATGCTGAAGTAGCCTGGGACAGGGTGTGCGAAGATGAAGGAAAGGACAGGTATGAATATCCTGACTATTTCGCAAGACAGGTTAAAAACACAGAAAAACTGTACAATGATATTATTTCAGGGAACCAGAAGGAACTTGATTTCTTAAGAAAATCTGAAAATATATACATTGATACTACTACTATGACGATTCCAGAGGTATTGGATTTTGCCTTAGAGAAAGTTAATGCTTTCATAAAAAATACGTAAGAGAAATGTAAAAGAAAAATGGGCTTAAATTACTAAAACATATTTGGTAATTTAAGCTCGTTTTGCATAATAAGGTTCTATGAAATAACTTATAAATACTTCTTCAAGGTTTCTACACTATCTTCCTGCATAGTAACAAATTCATTTAATATACTTTCAACATCAGGTGCTATATTTTTATTTTGGTTTAATAAGCGTCGACCTTCTATAATCCCCATATTAGTGCCTTGCATTAATAATTCAGATAGTTTAGATGTGGTATCATCAGTTATTGTTTTCATTTGAATACCATACCAAGTCATCATTTTTGTCATAGCATTTGTTTCATGAGGTTCTTTTGAACTATAATTTGCATATAGATTATTTACTCTTTCAGATATGTTTTGATATTTGCCATATTCCACATCTAAAACTTGCTTAAAATCTCCATCTTTTACCTTTTCTGTAACATACGAGATAGCATCCATACCCATAGTTGCTCCTTTATTTACTTCATCTAAAATGTTTAAGTTTTGATTTTCCATTCCTATACCTCCTTTTTTGTAGTATGCGCAATATTTGGGATATTATTCGTTGGGAAAATTTTTTGTATTTTAATTTTTTACTACTCTACTTTAAGGTACCTGAACTGTAACAAACAGGTTACTAGTCAGCCAATATAAGAACAGGGTAATTTCATCGATTGTTACAAATTTGTAATATTTGACCAATTATGATA
>CAMPBM010000010.1 GCA_946637865.1 uncultured Lachnospiraceae bacterium
ATTAAACCGACCAGCAAGCTTACGGAGTGTTAATATATTGTAAGCGATTACATAACTCTTATATTGGACGGCTTATTGCACAAGAGCCTAAGGCTGACCTGTAACGTTGTTACAGGTCAGCCATTATCATTAACTAGTCATGTTTGCGAGCAGTACTCACACAATCTCTTAAAGTCTTCCATACTTAAATTTTCGCCTCTTACACTACTATCAAAGCCCAACTCTTCAAAAGCGACATTTGCCTCTGTCTTATTCTTAAAAATACCTCCATTAACCAGTGCATTAATTAAAGTTTTCCTTCTCTGCATAAAACTTATTTTTATCACTTTAAAGAAAAATTGCTTGTCCCTCACCTCTATAGCAGGTTGTTTTCTAATGTTCAATTTTATAACTTCAGACTTAACCTCTGGTTCTGGTATAAAAGAGTTATTCTCTACTACCATAACTTTTTCAGACTCTGCATAGAAAAAGACACTGTACGTAATTGCGCCACTAAGTTTTTCTCCTGGTATTGCAATAAGTCTGTCAGCAACTTCCTTTTGAATCATAACAGTAATACTCTCAATATCCAATTCTTCCTCTAATAATTTCATAATTATTGGAGTAGTTATATAATATGGAAGATTTGCTACAATTTTTGCTTTTTTCAAATTATTATTTGTCTTTTCATTTTTTATCAATTCTTTTAAATTGACCTTTAATACGTCGTCATTAATTAATTGAAAGTTGTTATACACAAAGAATCGAGCATTTAATATTTTAATCATTCTTTCATCTAACTCTATTGCCACAACTTTACCTGCCTTTTGCAGTAAACTTTCCGTTAAAGTTCCAAGTCCAGGTCCTATTTCTATTACTAAATCCTCCTTATTGATGTTTGATGCTGCTACTATATTGTTTACCACATCCTCATTAATCAGAAAATTCTGTCCCAGACTTTTGTGTGCATTTATTCCATATTTTTTCATTATATATTTTGTTTTTTCTTCTAAATTTTCCATTTAATTCTCCTTGATTTCGTTATTTATTATTGAGCACGTAACCAGCTCCGCTACGAAGGTTTTGATTTATTGCTTTGTATGAAGTACGATTTTTTTCATGTCATCCATTTTTACTGAGTAGTCCAATATAAGAATTATGTAAGAACAGAAAAACATATTAACAATGGAGCTCTGAACGCGCAGTTTGGCAAGGTTTATCAAAATGTGCAAAAGGAATATACAACATTAAAACCTTGCACTATCCCTATATTCCTTTTGCATTTTGATAAAGCCGAGCCAGCAAGTTTGCGTAATGTTAATATGTTTTTTGTGATTACATAATTCTTATATTGGACGGCTTATTGCAAAACACTAATGGAAACCTGTAACAATGTATTGGCTTATTGCTTTGTATGAAGTACGATTATTTTGACCATATTACTTAATCCATAATTCATTTCTTCTAGTTGATAAATCTTCTAAAATATCCACTACGTGAATTGGTGAAACCTTATTGACTTTTAATAATTCTAGAACCTTATCTGCTACCTCCTCTTTTTCTATGCAATTAAAAACTTCTTTTTTCTCTTCACTAACAATATTGTTATTTACACATTTTTTTATTACTTCTATTCCATACTTTCTATATCTAATTTTTCTTTCTGCTATATTACTAATTATCTTATAATATTTAAGCTCTATTTTTCCTTTTCTCATAGGATATTCCATGTTGCTACAATCTATTGATGCCCCTCCGTAAAACTCTTTAATAATTTCCATATAAAACTCACATTCCTTTCTAACTTCGCTCAAAGGTACACTAGTTATGAAAATTTATTTCTTTTTTAACTAAAACCTCATGCACCCAATATACGATATAGCACTAGACTTTGCAAGCATTTTCGTACGTCAAATTATCTCCAAATTTTACTTAATATTATTGTATTCGTTTTAATATTTTAAATTTCGACAGATTCTATTTTTTTACAACATTACATATCTCCCTATAAATCTTCTCCTCTACATCTTTTATTTCAAGAGAATTCATTTTTTCTCCCATTCTCTCTAGTAACTTCTTATCTCGAGTTAATCTATCTAATTTTTCTGATAAACTTTCACTGTTTAAATCCGAATTTAAAATTACCTCGGCTCCTCCTAATTTCTCTGCTACCCTTGCATTGTCTTCTTGCCTATTTGCGCCAACGCTTGGTAATGGTATAAATATTGCTGGCTTGCACGTAATAGCCAATTCTGTTACTGTCATGGCGCCACTCCTTGCAATTATTAAATCTGAAAGTGCATACATTTCTTCCATATTATAAATATATGGTAATGCTTTACAATTTGGTAAGTTAGATATATCCATATTATATTTCTTTAATTCTTCGTCAATTATATCAAACTGTTTTTGCCCTGTCGCCCATACTAGTTGATAGTTAGATATTTTTCCTTCCTTTAACATTCCAATTATAGCATCATTTATTACCTTTGCTCCTTGACTACCTCCGAACGCTAATACTATTGGTAAATTCAAATTCAATCCAAGTTCTCTTGCAAGTTCATTTTTTCTTGTATCTGTCAATCCTATTTTTTTCACTTTAGTAGGAGTTCCAGTCACCACTACTTTTTTTGCCATTGTCAATCTATCTTTTGCAGCTTCAAACCCAACTAATACTTCAGTTGCTTTTTTAGCAAACATTTTTACTGCCTTTCCTGGATATGCATTACTTTCATGTAATATAGAAGGAATTTTGTTTGAAGTTGCAGCTGCAAAAACAGGTCCACATATATATCCTCCTGTTCCAATAACCACATCTGGTTTAAATTCTTTTATATACTTTTTGGCTAGTCCTGTGCTTCTAGCTGTTTTTATCATATTCATTAAGTTTTTTAATGATATTTCTTTTTTCAGTCCATACGCTTCTAATGTCTTTAGCGTATATCCTGCTCTAGGAACCAAGTCTGTTTCTAACCCTCTTGAAGTTCCTATAAACATAATTTCTGAATCTGGTTCTTCTTCTTTTATTTTATTTGCTATGGCTATTCCTGGATTGATATGTCCTCCAGTGCCTGCCGCTGAAATTATAACTCTCATATATTTTTCCTCCTACAAAAATAAGAAATAAGAAAATCTTCGTTTTTCTTTGGAGCACTTAAGTAGCGCTCTACGAATATTCTACGCAATTATTTCGTAGCTGAGCTACAAAAGTGCTCCATTTAAGTATTACCTTCCTAATGTACAAGTAAAAAAGCACAACTAAGTATTTCCATCATAAATACTCTTTAGTGTGCTTTATTATCTTTTTCTCCTTTATACCTTAGATCCTGCCCTAGATATATTTAGTAAAATACCTATGTCACATAACAAAATTAATAAAGCTGTTCCACCATAACTAAAAAATGGTAACGCAATTCCAGTTGTAGGAATTGTAGCAGTTACAACAGCAATATTAATAATCGCCTGTGCTCCAATTAGTGTAGTTATTCCTATAGCCATAATACTTCCAAACATGTCGGGAGCTCTCATTGCAATCAAAATACCTCTCCATACTAAAATCGTAAATAGTATTATGACAAAGCAACAACCTACAAAACCTAATTCTTCTGCAATGATTGCAAAAATAAAATCATTGTGTGGTTCTGGTATGTATAAATATTTTTGCTTACTCTCTCCTAATCCTAGTCCGAAAAATCCGCCAGAACCAATCGCATACAAGCTTTGCACCATCTGATACCCTGTTCCCTGAGCATCTGCCCATGGATTGAAAAATGTAGAAATTCTGTCTAGTCTAAATCCGCCTTTTCCTGTAACTTGTAAAAAGCCAATTGCTCCTACAAGTAATGAAGTAACAATTATTCCAACATTAGCAAAATGCGAAATTCTACATCCTGCCATTACCATCATGGTAACTGTTATAATTCCTATAACTAATGAAACACTTACGTGATTCTGTACAAAGAACAATATGGCTATCGGTGGTATTATAAAACATAAAGGTTTTATAAAGCCCTTCAAAAAGCTATTTAATTCCGATTTATGATCGGATAAATACCCTGCATAAAATACTATCAAGCCTATTTTGGTGAGTTCAGATGGCTGAAATTGGGTAAATCCTAAATTTACCCATCTTGTTGCACCTTTTACTGAAACACCTAAAGTTGGTACTAGTACTAATAATAGAATAATCCATGACACAAAATAAATTGGCCAATAATATTTTTTATAAAATCTGTAATCAACTTTTGAAATAAAAAACATTAGAAAAATACCAACTATTGCAAACGCAAATTGTTTTTTTACATATGTATAACTATTTCCAGTTGTAGATAATGCTGATGGTGCACTTGCTGAAAGTATCATAATAATTCCCATCGCCAACAATACAAGCACAGTTACACAAAGGATGAAGTCAAATTGATTATTAACGAATTCGGATACTCTTTTTATCTTTTTTCGCATTGGTGTTCTCCTTTTTTACTATTTATATATAATTCTAAACATCCTTAAATTATGCCAATTGCTAAAAACGAAAGCAATAATGTTACTATACTAAAAACAGAAACAATTTTGTTCTCTTTCCAACCACTTAGTTCAAAATGATGGTGAATTGGCGCCATTTTAAAAATTCTATTACCAGTCTTTTTAAAATATGCAACCTGCATCATTACAGATACAGTTTCAACAATTGGTACTAATGCCAATACTATTAAAATACATGGCATTTTTAAATATAACGCAATTCCCGCTATTGCTCCACCTAAAAGTAATGAACCTGTATCCCCCATGAAGACTTTTGCTGGATGCAAATTAAATAGCAGAAATCCGAGACATGCTCCAATTAGAACACTTCCTATAAGCGTTACTTCTCGTACACCTAACATTATACTAATTACTGTCAACGCAGTTATTATTATTGTTGTAACACTAGTTGAAAGACCATCTATTCCATCTGTTAAATTTACAGCATTTGTCGTGCCTAATAATACAAAAATTGAGAACGGTATATATATCCATATTGGTAAAGTTATATACTGCTTTATTATAGGAATATATGTTTCAGTTCCAATATTTAGCACGTTTGTGAGATATAAAGTATATGTTACTGCTACTATTAATAATCCTATCATTTTATATGTTGGCTTTAAGCCTTTAGTATTCTTTAAAACCAATTTTTTAAAATCATCTACAAATCCGACAATTCCAAACCCTATTGTAACGAATGCAAGTGGTAATAATCGCAATGTCATTTCTCTTTCTGAAACATTATATACTTTGTACAAAAGCATTGTCAAAATTCCTATTGTTACCATCATTATTATCCCACCCATTGTAGGCGTTCCCTGCTTTTTAAGGTGGGATTGGGGACCGTCATCTCTTTCAATTTGACCTACTTTTAGTTTTTTTAAAATAGGTAGTATTATTACTGATGATACTATACAAACTGCAAAAGCTATCAAAACTACCTTAATTTGTATATCCATCTTCTAACTACTTCCCCTTTCTCGCCTTAGTACCGACCATTATTTATAATGTCGTTCACAATAAGTCTTTCATCAAAAGGATGCTTTACTCCATTTATTTCCTGATAAGGTTCATGTCCTTTTCCTGCTAAAACAATAATGTCATTTTTATTAGCCATTTTTATTGCATATTCTATAGCCTCAATTCTATCTACTATACATGTATATTTTCCCTTAGTTTTCTTAATTCCTACTTCTATTTGTTTTACTATCTCATTTGGATCCTCAGTTCTTGGGTTATCTGAAGTGATAACTGTAAAATCTGCGATTTTTCCTGATATTTCACCCATCAGTGGTCTTTTTCCAGAATCTCTATCTCCTCCACAACCAAAAACACTTATAACTCTACCTTTAGTATATGATTTTGTTGCACTTAAAATGTTTTGTAAACTTTCAGGAGAATGTGCATAATCAATCATTATTGTTAACCCTTTTTCATTTTCTACTAATTCACTTCTTCCTGGAACTTTTATATCTAATAAAGCTTCTTTTATTTCCTCTGCATTGCACCCTAATTTTGTTGTAATTGCTATAGCTGCTAATGCGTTATATACACTGAATCTACCAGGTATATCTACCTTTATCCTCTCATTTCTTGTTCCAATTTTAACTTTGAAGTCTACAGTAGTATTAGTTACTGTTATATCTTTTGCCAATAAATTACAATAGTTATCTATTCCATAAGTTTGTATTTCTTTCTCTGGCATCAACTTTGGTATTTTAGATGTCTGTAAATCATCACTATTTACAAAACATGTTTTACTCATAGTTAATAGCTTTAATTTTGACTCAAAGTAGTCCTTCATGTCTGGGTGTTCTTTTGGACTTATATGGTCTTCTGAGAAATTGGTAAATACACCAATATCAAAATCGCAACCAGCAACCCTATTTAGTTTTAGGCTTTGAGAAGACACCTCCATTATTACAACATCACACTTTTCTCTTGCCATTTTTGCAAACATTTTTTGCAATTTTGTGCTTTCTGGAGTTGTTCTGTCACTATCTTCTAGTTTTTTATCCCCTATATATGATGCAATAGTTCCAATTAAACCTACTTTCTTTCCTGATTTTTCTAATATTCTTTTTACCATAAAACTTGTTGTTGTTTTACCTTTAGTACCTGTTATTCCAACTAGTTTAAACTTTCTAGAAGGGTTACCGTTAATATTGCAAGCACAAGTTGCAAGTGCTAATCTTGTATCTGGTGCTAAAATTAAAGTAACATCATTCATAATTTCTTTTAATAGTTTTCTGTCTGCATCAATACTTGCAATTACAGCAACAGCTCCCTTTTTTATTGCTTCCTTAATATAATCATGACCATCAACGTCAAACCCTTTTACTGCAACAAACAAGCTATTTTCTTTTATTTGCCTTGAATCACTCTCGACATTCTTTATATCTATACTTAAATCGCCTTTTACTTTTAGGCCTTCTATACCTGCCAAAATGTTTTTTAATTCCATAAAAAACCTCCATTTACAATTTTTTAATATTATATCTCTAAATTTTTAATTTAGCAACCCCCAAATGTTAGCTTTATTCCACTATAATACTTCCTCCTTCAAGTATCTGTACTCCAGAAGTTGGAACTTGGTTAGAAATAATAAAGTCATTTAGGTTCATATTTTCTTCTGCTTCATTTCTTAGTACAATCTGTAGTCCAGCATCTTGTAGTATTTTTTTTGCTTCTTTATATGTAAGACCAATAACATTTGGAACTTCTACATTCACTTTTACATCTTCTTCTGATATATTATCTTTAGATATTTCTAGATATGGCAATACTTCCGATAAAACTTTTGAAGCAACTGGTGCTGCTACACCACCTCCTTGGTGTGTTTTGTCGCTACAAATTTTAGCTTATTTTTTCAAAGTTACTTGTGTTATTTTCATTGTCAACGTGTTCAAGAATTTTATCTAATTCATTCATAAATTTAAAATGAATTTCTATTTTTTTATTCTCATATACCTCTATGTAATCTATTAATTCAGTTATAATATCTCTGTCTAACTCAGATATATTTTTATACTTTTTAAAATTCTCAATCCATTTGCTATTTCCGTCAATAATTTCTTCTTGCTTTTCTTTTTGTTTATCTAAATTTACAATAATCCCTTTTAGTCTTTGAATATCTTGTTCATATTTTTGCTTATATTCTATGTATTCTTCTCTAGTTATATCTTCATTTTTCCAATCTTCATATAAGCCTCTTTTTAAGTTATTCAGCCTTTCTATTTCTTTTTCTTTTGTTATTTTGATACTTTCAATATTTGCACTTGCTAACTTTTTTGTTTTCGATTTATTAATCTGTTCTAATATAGTTTCTGTATCAATCAATAATTTAATATGTAACTTTATTGTCTCTAATACACTATTCTCCAATTCTTCTACTTTTAAAGTATGTTTTGTGCATAACTTGCTAGACTTTTTTCTATATGTACCGCAAATATAGTACTCGTAAACTGTACCTCCTGTATTTTTACAATACTTTTTATGCATTGCACGTCCACAGTCTGCACATTTTAATATACCAGCCCACATACTTAAAGTTCCACTATTTTGTACTCTAGTATCAACCTGCCTTAAATCTTGAGCTTTTTCAAATATCTCTTTATCAATAATAGGTTCATGCATATTTTCTACTGTAACCCATTCTTCTTCTGGAACTTGTTCAACTTTATGTATTTTGTAACTTTTAACTTTTCTTTTTCCTTGTGTCACATTTCCAATATAAACATCATTTTTTAAGATATTTCTAACTGTAGATGGGCACCATGAATAGTCTTCTTCTTTCATTTTGGAATTATTGTAATTTTGATTTAATCTTTTCTTTTTATGTCCTGTTGGATTAAGAACTCCCATATCGTTTAGTCTATGGCATATTGCTAAATTTCCAAGTCCTTCATTTACTTTCCATTCAAAAATATTCCTTACAATTTTGGCTGCTTCTTCGTCTATAACTAACTTATGTTTGTTGTTTATATCTTTTACATATCCATAGGATGCAAATGCTCCTACAAATTCTCCTTTTTTCTTCATACCATTTAATGATGACTTAATCTTAATTGATGTATCTCTTGCATACTCATCATTCATTAAGTTCTTAAATGGTACTAGTATTGTATTTACACTAGATGGATCTTTGTAACTATCAATTCTGTCATTAATCGAAATAAACCTTATATTAAATAATGGAAATACTTTTTCTATATAATTTCCTGCTTCGTAGTGGTTTCTTCCAAGTCTAGATAAGTCTTTTATTATAATGCAGTTAATATTTTTGTCTTTCATATCTTCCATCATTCTTTGAAACCCAGGTCTATCAAAATCTGTTCCTGAAAAGCCATCATCAACATAAGTATCATAAACAATCAAATCATCATTTTCTTCAACAAATTCATTTATTAATGTTTTTTGGCTTGTAACACTATTGCTTTCAACTTTTCCTTCTCCGTTGTCACTGTCTTCCTGTGAAAGTCTTATATATATTGCAACTTGCCATATTTTTATTTTGTTTTCATTTGAATTTTCTGAAGAATACTTTGATTTTCTTCCAGCCATTTTTTACTTTTACCTCCCTTCTTTTTATATTGTAACGTGCTCAAAATGAAATGTCAGCCCATTTTTACTTTTTGTTTTAAAATATTTAATATACATTCATTAAAACTTTTTTTATTTTCGTTATAACTCATCTCTACACACATATCTCCAACTTTAAGCTCATATGTGTCATTTATTTTTAATAAATTTTCTATAATTCGATTTTGATTTTTCAATACACTTTCTCCTTCTGAAGGATTTTATATTCAAGTCTATTCTTTCAAAAAAAGTTTTATTACAAATTTTCCCTTCTAGTGTGATAGTTCCATTTAGCCATCCAAAATGTTAACTTGTTTTGAAATTTTTATCCTTCTACTAGATAAATGTCTTCTAAAAATCAAAAATCGGAAATTTTTACAAAATTTGAGTAAAAAATAAACTAGAAATTAGTTTTACACTAACTTCTAGTTTTTTATAATATTACATCATCCTATCCATTGATTTATAAAACTCATCAATAGCTTTTAGTTTTGGTCTTACAGTTATTTTTATTTGTGCCTTATTGGCTATGTCCTCTAAATATATTTTACTTTCTTCATCTCTTACATATAATCTCTTTGGTCTTCCCATTTTGTAGAAATAATTAACTAACAATTCTACAGATTCCATAATATAATCTCTTTCATCTTTATAATTATTTTTATTAATTAAATCATAAGATATTGCAAAACCAGTTTTTCTATCAGCTATAAATCGTGCTCTTGGATAATAATTTCTTCCATCTTTCTCTTTATTTTCTCTTATTCGTATTGGCACATAATTCAAAAATTCAAATTCTAATTCCATATCTGTTTGTGGTAACTTCATCATTTCTTTTTCAAATTCTTTATCTACTCTAATAGTATCATAATGCTTTTCTGGTAACATTAATGGGGCAGGATAATTTAAGAATAGTTTCTTTTCTTTATCATAGTGTCTTGCTAAAATCTCTCCATTTTCAAAATCTGCTTTTATACCTTGCTCTATGATTGCTCTAAACATCATATAAAAGTTTTTTAATGCTTCTATCATCGTCTTTACTTGTTCAATATTAATTGTACTTGGTTCATATCCTTTTTCAAAACTTTCAAAAGATATCCATGTACCTCTAAAACTTAATCCTAATTCCTTAATTATTTCTCTGTTTTTAGGTAGTGTTGATTGTCTGTTTATAAAATTACACATTAAGCATTCTTGATAATTTAACATCATATACTCTGGTATTTGATTTTTGGCTAATTCCATAAAACCTTGAATTTGATTACCTTTATATATCGCTATTGCATTATGCAATCCAGCATGTCCCATTACACTACAATAAAAAATTTCATTTAATGGCTGGCATAAATAAACCAATAAGTCCATATCCCATAAATATTTCCATGGTTCCAATTTTTGTATTTTACCAGCTACTTCATATAACTCTAGCCATAATTCTTTATCTTTTAATTTCATACTTTACTCCTCATATTCTAAATTATTATCTTTACACCATTCTATAGCAATTTCTTTCAATCTTTCATCATAAAATGCATAATATTGTTCTTCTAATCCTATTTGTAACAACTTGTCCTTAAATTTTCTATACATCCCCTTTTGCCACATACAGTTTTCTAGTTGTCTTCTTTTATTTTCATTATTTATAGTTTCAATAAATTCTTCCATAATATCGCTATCTTTTATATCAAAACTATTTGGTAGTGAAATATAGTTATCTATATCTTCAACTATTCTAAAGTCATCATCATTTACATTTAAAACCTCTCCTGTTAGTTTGTTGTAATAAGGTGTATTATCCATAAATCTCATTTGTAATTCATCTACAATTTTTTGCAAATTTACTTTCACTTCAAACGCTCCCTTCTTTTTTAGCTTAACGCTTTCATTATATTTTCAGCAATTCTGTTTATCACTGGAACAACAACACTATTTCCTGCTTGTTTATATAATCTAGCATCACTCATATCTGTTGGCAATTCATAATATTTAGGATAACCTTGTGCATAAAAACATTCTATTGGAGTTAGTTTTCTTATTCCAAATTTTGTTTTTATAAGTGGTACATTGTGCCCACCTTCGCCCATATTAGCCGTTAAAGTTGGCACTAAGTTGCTTTGGTTCTTCCTTACATATTTTCTTCTCCACTGATAAACTGTATTGTCATCATCCATTTCTTCTGTCAATAGTTTATATATATTACCTTTATATTTTCCTTCTGTATAATAGTATTTGTCATCCACTTTTGTATCAAAATTAAATAGATCCTTAATACTTGTTTCTAAAGAAGTAGGTAATGGCATCTGGAATCTGTCAAATTCTTCTTTATCTCTGAATGCCACAATATATATTCTTTCTCTATTTTGAGGTATATTTCCATATTCACAAGCATTTAAAACTTGACATTTTATTTTATCTTTATACCCTGCATTCTCTAATCTTTCGATTATAGTTTTAAATGTATTTCCTTTATCATGACCAACTAGATTTTTTACATTTTCTAAAAATATTACTCTAGGCTTTCTTTCTTTGAATATTCTTTCCATTTCAAAAAATAAGTCGCCTGTTCTGTCATCTTCAAAACCTTTTCTATAACCTGCTACTGAGAATGATGTGCATGGAAATCCACCAACCATAATATCAAATTCTGGTATTTCGTTTAATTTAACATCATGAATATCTCTGCAATCTACTTTTGTATTAAAATTTTTTTCATAAGTTTCTACAGCATATTTATCAAACTCATTAGCATAAGCTATTTCACATTTATCTGTTTCTAAAAATCCTAAATCTATTCCTCCAACACCTGCAAAAAGGCTACAAATCTTGTACATAATTCATTTCCTCCTTATATTTTGCGGCGCGCCGCATTTATTTGATATATTATAACAGAGTAAATAACACTCTGCCTTTCATACTTTCTCAACTATTTGTCCTCTTCTAATATTGAATACTACAGTTGGCTCTAGTTTTCTTGCGTTGATTATTGATTCAATAATCCTTATATGTGGTCTTTTACCAGCTTTTTGATAATCTCCCACTGTTGCTGTTTTTGATACTGGTATCTTCTTTAATTCTTCTGAATCTATACCTGTATCATAAACAAATAACATATTTAAGTCTAAATCAAATCTTAAAAATACTAAGTCATCAAAGTCACATCTTGGTCCAAAACTACTTAGATCATATTCATAATTACTTGTTGCTTTAAATTCAATTTTCTTTCCATCAAGAGATTTTGCGTCTCCCCCAGATTTTTTATTCCAAAGAAGATTCAAACAATAGCAACCCATTGGCTCACTTATTGCATCAGGCATATTAATTCCTCTTGATACTAAACTTTTAACATATGTATTTAAGTCTTTCCACTTAAAAAATGCATCACATGTTTCTTGAATTCTTGGCTCATCTATTTTTATTAAATATTCGTCGTTCATTTATCACCTATCTCGAGTGTTATTACTCTTGGCAAACATTATATACTAAATTTCAAAATTTTTCCACTGATTTTGCAAATTTGTCTATAAAGTTTTAATCTTTCCATATATCTGCATTTATAAATTCTGTTAATGCCATTATAAATGCTTCTTTTGTCAAGTCATATCTTGTAATAACATCTCTAGTAAGATGTGCTATTCCACCCTTCTCATTTTTTAATCCATTCCCTTTAAAAATTTTATCCATTACAATTCCTAAATCTGTATTTATTATTTCATCTACATATTTATTTGGAACAGGAAACGCTGGTCCTGTTCCAAAACTTTCATATCCATCTTTGTCTTTTATTACTGCTATTTGAATAATACACCATTTTCCTAACTTATTTGTTATTCCAGATTCAACTCCTATATAAAAGTCGCTATTAATATTATTTTCTTCTGCATATTTTATTAAATTATTAACTCTATTTCTTGCTCCTTCATATATTTCATCATTTACTGGCTCGTCACCGACACCTGAACTAACGGATATGCCAATAATTTCTACATCTTCATAAAATTTTTCAAATGCTTGCTTAGCGCCTTCAACTTTTCCTTTATTATTTGTTCCTATTAATACTCTCATATTTTAATCCTTTCTAGATTCTTTATTTAATTTTTTTTCTTCCTCCACATTTCTTTTTTGTTCATCCACATACTCCAAATAAATTTTATCATTAAAAGCTCCTTTTTTATCTGTTTTAGCTTTCATAACTTTATGTACTTCTTCCATTTTATAACCTTTTAATTTCATTATAGAATTTATAACTTCCATTAAATCAGCTAGTTCTTCAATGCTATTTTCTTCAATAAATTCGTTTGCTTCTTCTAAAACTTTTCTGTTTAATTCAGTCAAATATTCCTTATCATTAAGAATTCTATATTTACTTTTTCTACCTAACTCACTATCTATATTTTCTGGAATCTTATCTCTTACAAGTTTATTATACGTATATCTAAAACCACTGCTAATTAGTGATATTTTTATTCCAATAACGCCATATTCTTTCTCTTTTTCAGGTGAATAATATTGATACATTGAATTAGTTTTTCTTTTTATTTCTTCTTCATCTGAATAAAGCTTCTTAAATAAATTCTCAAATGTCTCTTCTTTATATAAATCTAAAACATCTACTAATATTATTTCTTGCAATTCAGGTAATTTTGAAAATTCAATTTTATCCCCAATTTTTATTTGCCTTCTTTTTTCATCAGGAATGTCTTTTAAAAGTTCTATAACTTTGGGTCTTTTTTCCTTGTTATAGGTCATCACATATTTTAGAAAAGTAAAATTAAGACGTTCTTTGCAACCGGGAATATCTGGCTTTTCTTTATTATAATTTTTAACGATCCTTTTACATACACCTTTAAGATGAGCAAAACTAGAATAATCTAACCATATTATTAAATCAGCTCTTTCTAATCTTTCTTTTAATGTTTTATTATAATTACCCTCAATAATCCATTTATCTTCATTTGCTTTTGAAGAGATAATTTTATCTCTTTCATTCTTATCTATTTCAACCCAATTAGCATTATAATTTATACTATCCAAATGTATAGCAGGAATATCTAATTCTTTTGATAAAATATTTGCTAATGTACTCTTACCACTTCCTGAACCACCTATAATTGATATTCTGTTTATCGGTATATCAAAGTAATATAGTTTTTCTCCAGTAGATAGCACTTCTAGAAATTTTGCACCAAATTTTTCATAATAATTATCTAAATGAGTCTTTAAATATAATCTACTAATGTTTCTTTTTCTAGCCTCAGCTATAATAGCATTATTAAGTATTTTCTAGTAACCTTTGCCTCTATATTCTTCTTTTACATACATTGTCGCATACCAAGGTGATAAATCTGTTCTTTCTTCTCCATCTGTTGGAAATATCGAGATAAATCCTACTAGAATATCGTTATCTAGTAATATAAGTTTGCAATAATTTGGAGCACTAAAGTTTGATTTTATTTTTAATATCCTATTTTTCACTTTTTGTTCAATTTCTTTTTCGGATAAATCTTTAAGTTTTTTTGAATGTTGTCTTATTTGTAGCGACTAAATCAACCACACACCTCCTCCATGTCCCCCTTCCCCTGTCGGATTATATAAAACTACTAAAACCACCAATTGCGGATTAGAAATCGGTGTAACTCCAACAAACGAAGCAACATATCTATTAGTATTAACCCCATCCTCAGATGTACCTGTTTTCCCACCAATAGAATAACCTTTTACTTGTGCATTCTTTCCTGTACCTTCACTAACAACACTCTCCATCATACTTAATACCTTATTTGCACTAGTCTCTGAAATAACCTGTTCTCTCTTCACTGTTTCAACATCAGTAACAGCACCTGTCTTGCTATCAATTATTTGCTTTACTATTCTAGGCTTAACATAAGTACCGCCATTTGCGATGGTTGAAACAGCAGTACACATTTGAATAGGTGTAACTTCAAACCTTTGACCGAAAGAAATAGTTCCGTAACTCTACAGGTCCAACTTTTTCTTCTGCTAAAAATATACTTCCTGCTTCACCTGGTAAATCAATTCCTGTTTTATTTAGAAATCCAAATTTTTGCAAATACGAATAATATGTATGGACACCTAATTTTTGACCAATTGATATAAACACAGGATTACAAGAATTCATTAAAGCCTCTCTTAAAGTTTGTGCACCGTGTGGCCTATAGTACCTCCAACATTTTATACGAACACCCGCAATTTCTATCGAGCCACTGCAATTAAACTCTCCTTTATTATCTGTATCTGTAATTCCTTCCTCTAAAGCTGCAGAAGCAGTAATTAGCTTAAAAGTTGAACCAGGTTCATATCCATCAGATATTGCTTTATTTCTCCACATCTTTTGTAATTCAGTTGACTTTTCCTCTTGACTTAAATTGCTCCAATTTTCCTTTGCAACCTCGTCAGTAACAGTAAAAGGCTCATTTAAATTATAATTAGGGTAACCCGCCATAGCTAATATATCACCTGTATTAGGATCCATAACTATAACGCTCCCTCCATCTGTACATTGATTATCAATACAGGCTTCTTCTAAGTATTTTTCTGCAATTCCCTGAATTGTGGCATCAATTGTTAATACTAAATCGTTTCCATCAGTAGCAGACACATAGTCTTCCCCTTCTTTTAATATAGTATTTCCCTTTGCATCGGTTATCTTAATAATCTTTCCCATTTCACCTTTTAACGTGTCTTCGTACACTGCCTCAAGTCCATTTAACCCTTGATTGTCGCTCCCACAAAATCCAATAATTTGTGAAGCCATATTATTATATGGATAATACCTTTTTGTATCTTCATCTACATTTATACCTGTTAAAATATTATTCTCTTCCATCCACTTCATAAGTTCATCAGCCTGTTTTTTCTCTACCTTCTTAGCTATTGTTTCTATGGAACTTCGATTTGACACTTTTTTTAGTGTTTTTTCGTAATCAACCTCAAAAATATCAGAAAGAGCTCTAGCAACTTTTTCCTTATCCTCTTTTTTTATATTTACAGGATTGACCGTTATAGTTCTAACAGTAGCACTCACCGCTAAAACCTTTTCACACGTTGCATCATAAATAGTTCCCCTTTTGGGATTTATCTTTCTATCCAAAGTATGCTGAATATATGCCATATTTTTTAGTCTTTCTCCATCTGCAAACTGTATCCAACCTATTCTACCAATCATAAAACACATCACAAGAAATACTACCAATATACCATTTCTCATACGTTTCTTTCTAGTCAATCCGCCTTTTTTCTCAACCTTACTAAATTTTACTTTTTCCTTCTTTTTTCTTGCCCTCTTCTTCATTTTCTGAATCTCACCCAAAAATACACCATCTCCAATCTATGACTTTAAAATCATATATTCTCTTACAGTATATGTGTACTTTAAAAGTCATATTCCAATGGCAAATATGTTACTTTCGGTATAAGAAAGACTGAAGATTTTTCTTTGTAGCATAATGTGCTCCGCTACGAATAGGGTTACTTTCCTGTTGTAAATTGCTCTTGAGGCTTGCAATGTCTATTTTGTTAAGGAAAAATGTACGCAAAACTAATTCGGAGAAAGAAATTAATAAAAATAAAAATTCTTGAAAATGTTAACGTAGGATTCTTACAGCTCCTTAGCAGTAACACCACTTGAGGGTGCACATAGTATCCTCAGTGGAGAGGCTCAAGGGTGTAACGCTTAGGAACTGTTGAATCCGAAGATTACATTTTCAAGAATTTTTATTTTTATTAATTTCTTTCTCTCGGCAACAAACTATAAATATTTTTCCTTAACAAAATAGACATTGCAAGCGTTAAGAGCATTTAACCTGCAACCACACATGCATTATCTACAAAATAAACCTTATACCATACCAAGAAAATGTAGATATTATATAACTTCCTACCATGATTTTCTACACCAGCATAGTGGTCATCTAGCATCTTATTAATCTTTTTCTTATCAAAGAATTCACTAACCCAATCCTGCACGAATAATTCCTTTACTTTATTGAAATACTTTTCTTCTTTAATCCACATAAAGAAAGGTACAGGGAAACCAAGCTTTCTTCTTTTTGCCCATTCCTCTGGAATAACTTCTTTAGCAACATCTCTAAATACCTTCTTAGTTTCTCCATCTTTAATCAAATATTTACTAGGAATTTTTCTAGCGACCTTCCAAACCTCTTTATCTAAGAAAGGAACTCTAAGCTCAATTGAATTTGCCATACTCATTTTATCAGCTTTTAACAACATGTCCTTTGCAAGCCAAAAATGCATATTAATATACATCATTTGAGTAATCTCATCTTCACCTTTTACATCATCATAATATGGTTTTATGATGTCCGCAAACTTTATACCATTTCCCTTTAGTTCATCACATAATATATCTTCTGTTTCATTATCGTCCATAATAAAAGCATTACCTATAAATCTTTCAGATAAAGGTCTATCATACTGGCAGATGATTCTCTTTCCTTTAAACTTCTTTTTATTTCTAACTTTATTAGCCAAGCATTTTCTAAATGCTAATGGTAGCATGCAATACGCTTTTATCCATTTACTAACGTTTAATTCATTATATCCACCATACATTTCATCGGCACCTTCCCCAGATAGCACAACTTTTACCTTTTCTCTAGCCAATTTAGATAAGAAATACAACGGAACAGTAGATAAATTAGCATGTGGTTCATCTGTATGATACTGCACCAATGGCAATGCATTAAAGAAATCGTCTCCAGTTAATACTCTATTGTAATTGTTCGTATTAAAAATTTTTGACAAATCCTTTGCAAACACTGACTCATCAAATCCAGTTTTATCAAAACCTACAGTAAAGGTTTTATCTGGTTTAGCCATACTTACTATGTAAGAAGAATCAACTCCTCCAGATAAATATGAACCAACCTCAACATCGCTTATTTGGTGGCACTTTACTGAATCTTCTAGAGAATCTTTTACCTGCTTTTTATAATTCTCATAAGTATCATTTTGCTTCAAATATTCAGCTTTAAAGTATTGTTTTATTTCTAATTTCCCATCTTTAAACTTAAAATAATTTCCTGGTTTCAACCTATATGTATTTTTAAAAAATGTTTCATCTAATACTGAATATTGGAAAGTCAAAAATGGTTTTAATGCTTTTTTATTTACCTCTTTAACAAAATTAGGATGATCTAAAAAACTTTTTATTTCTGAACCGAACATAAAAGTTTGTCCATCGTTATAATAGTAGAAAGGCTTAATTCCAAAGTAATCTCTAACACCTATTAATTCTTTATTTTTTATATCATAAATAACAAACCCAAACATTCCTCTAAGCTTATTAAACAATTCTTCTTTATACTCTTCATATCCATGAACTAAAACCTCAGTATCTGAATTTGTTTTAAAAGTATGTCCTTTGCTTTCTAAATCTTTCTTTATATCTTGGTAATTATATATTTCTCCATTGAATACAACTACAACACTTCCATCTTCATTAAACATTGGTTGCTGTCCATTACTTAAATCTATAATAGACAATCTTCTATGTCCTAAAGCGACATCATTATCCACATAATATCCCTCTTCATCTGGACCTCTGTGAATAATCCTATCTGCCATTAATTTTATACTTTTTTGTTTATCGTCCTGGTTTAGTTTATCCATAAACCCTACAAATCCACACATTTTTTCCTTTTGCTCCTTTCATATTTCAAATCAGAATTATGCATAAATCAGTTTTATCTACTTTCTGGTGTTTTCTTTGATTTATCTATCTTAGTCGTTGATATACCATTTTCAGGTCTTTCAGTAAAAACAACATCTATTCCCATCTTATTTAGTTTCTTTTCAAAATTTTCCCAATTAGGGTCTCCTCTCCAATCACTCCCTGCAAATATTGCATCAAATGATTTACCACATAAATTTCTAACACGCTCTACTGCTTTTAGTTTATCATAATCATCTGTAATTATTGCCATATCCACATACTTTATATGAGATAAAATATCTCTTCTAGTTTCCTCATCTACTGTTACTTTTTTATGTTTATATTCGGTAATTAGTCTATCTGAATTTGCTGCAACAATTACCCTTTGACATTGTTTTGACATCTCCCTTAGATGTTCTATATGTCCTTTATGCAAATTACTAAAAGCGCCAGATGCATAACCTATATTATATTTTTTACTGATTGGTGTTTTACTCTTTTTTTCACTTTCTTTATCTAACAATTTTGCCTTCAAAGCTTGCTCAACAAGCTTTGTTTTAGGAGAATCTATTATGAAGGCCCCATCAACAAAATCCAAAGATTCTAGCATAAAAATTCTATCTTCATCATTAACTAATCCTTTTAACTTTCTTGTATGTCCAGCTTTTTCCAAAATATCGTCTGAGTAAAGAGCAATATAAAATTCAGCATCTTGACTTCTCGCTTGTTCATATTCTTCTTTTAATCTGTTAAAATTTCTTTTTTCGAAATAATCATAAATCCCTCTCGCTAAAAAAATTTTTCTATCCCCTACTTGGTATATATCTCCACTATGACTCATATTCATTCCTCCCTCTATACACTATCTAATCTTTTTAAAGGTCTAATTTCATCCCACTTTTTTGTGTATTCACAGCTTATTATTTCATTTTTTATATCTTCTAAACTTCTTTCAGATGAAATATCAATTGTCTTTTCAGCTAACTCTTTACTTAATATTTTAGTTTCTCCTGTACTATAAAAAACACTATTTTTTATTTCATCCAATAGCACAATATTATATTTTTTTATTAAATAATCATTTAATATATCATAATCATTATATATTTGTTTAGATGTATATTCTAATAATTTATTATAAAAAATATAATCCGTTACTAAGTGCAAAAAATATCCCTTATCATAGTCTGAGTCAATATTATTATTTTTTAAGTATCTCCTTAATTCAACTTGATCGCTACCATTACCATAATGCGTTATTTTTTTATTATCTTTTGTAGTTTGATCAGGTGCTATACTTCCCTTGAAAAACTCCTCTTTGTTTTTTATTTCATTTTGATGTTTTCTAATATATTCATTGGCTGTTGCTAAATGTATTACATATCCTGGCATTATAACCCCCCTTTATTTTAGTAAATTTAAATCCCATTAATTACAGTAGAATTAAATACAGAGATTATTAATTTCAGTTTGTCATAAAATGCTTTACTGTATATAAAAAAATATCTCACTTTAACTACCACCATATTTTAATATCATTTGAGGTAATTATAGCATTTTTATAGAAAAAAATAAAGCTCTTCTTTTAATTAATATTAATTTATAGTTACTGTTTAATACTCTAACTGTAGAGTAGCCTCTGAAATCTAGGAATGCCAATGAAACATTTTGGGACGGTCTTGATTTGTTTCATTGGCATTCCTAGATTTCAGAGGCGGATTATTGCAAAAGCGTTAAACAGTAACAATTTATGTATTCCTCTTGTTTTTTTCTTTTAATTGTTATATAGTAAAATAGAAAAAGGGGGATTATGTCTAATGAGAAAAAACAAAACACAAAAAATCAATTTTAAAATAATTTTTATATTATTAATATTAATCATTCTGGCAATCGTATTATTCCGAATACAACCAAACAAAAAACAATCAGACAATATAAATATCCAAGCAGATGAAAATTCAAAAACATCACCTACTTCAGAAGTAAGTGAAAATTCTAATGTGATAGAAGAAGCCGCAATTCCAGAAGTTCAAAAAGTAAATGAACAAAGAAAAACATGTTCAAAAATTACAACCGAAAGAAATATTCCTGTTCTAATGTATCATTTTTTCTATGATGCTAATGCAGGGGAAACAGCCCGTGATAATAACTTCATGGAAATACATAATTTCGAAGAACAAATAAAATATCTAGCAGAAAATAATTATTATGTTCCTACTTGGAACGAATTAGCTGATTTCATAAGTGGAAAAGTCGGTCTTCCTGAAAAAAGTATTATACTTACAGTTGATGATGGTGACGAATCTTTCTTTAGATTAGCTGTTCCTGTTTTAGAGAAATATAATTTTTATGCAACATCTTTCTTAATAACATCTTGGTATGCTGACAGGGTTACAACATACACATCTCCAGTTATAGACTATCAGTCACATTCAAATGACATGCATAGGGCTGGTTCAGATGGAAAAGGTGCTATGTTAACTTTAGACTATTCTTTAGCTTGCGAAGATTTACAAATATGTAAAAATGTTATAGGTGATAACTGTAAAATATTCTGTTACCCTTTTGGTCATTTTAATGATAGAGCTAAACAAATATTAAAAGATTGCGGATATACTATGGCCTTTACCACTCAAGGTGGCTATGTAACCCCTGGTATGGATCCATATGAGCTTCCAAGAGTTAGGATGAGTAACGGTATTTCTTTAAATTCTTTTATTCAAAAAGTACAGTAATTATTATTCATATCTGCTAATTAGCAAAGAGCTGGAATACAAAATTCCAGCCCTTTTTTAGTGTTTAATTATTTCCTTTATATCCTTTAGAGCAAACCCTCTATCTGCCTGCTTATCAACATCAAAAGCATTTAATATCCATTGTTCTTCTTTGTGCCATTCAGTTGACTTAAATTCAATATTTTTTGGTACTATATTTCTATAAGCAGTTTCACCTTTCCAGTTAGTGTATAGTATTTTTATAACCTTATTATCTTCCATTTTTTGTCTCCTCTACTCTTCAAAAAATTGCTTATACCAAATTAAAAATACATAAATTGTCCAAATTTTTCTACTATTATCCCTTTTTAATTGATAATGTTCATCTAGTAATTTAATAATTTCGTCAGTAACAAAATATTTTTTAGCAGTTTCAGACTCAAATTCCTTTTTTACAATGTTATAATACTTCTCTTGTTTCAACCATTCTCTTGTAGGAACAGGGAACCCTAATTTTTTTCTAGAAGCTACTTTTTCAGGCATATTCTTTACAGCTGCTTTCCTCATTGCAACCTTAGTTTGTCCATCCTTTGTTACCTTATATTTTGCTGGAATTGTTCTTGCAAGGTTCCATACCTCTTTATCTAAGAACGGAACTCTTAATTCCAAAGAATTCGCCATACTCATTCTATCTGCTTTTAATAAAATATCACCTATCATCCAGAAGTTGATATCTATATATTGCATTCTTGTAACATCATCCATTCCCTTCGTATCATCATAAAAAGGCTTTGTTAATTCTTCTGGCTTTACCATACCTTCAGTATTTTTCAATATTTTGCGTTTTTCTTTATCAGAGAATAGGTTTGCATTACCAATAAACCTTTCTTCTAACGTTTTACTTGCCCTATTGGCATAGCTTTTACCTGGGAACTCTACTGGAATTGCATTCAAAACACCTGCTATTCCCTTCCATATACATCTTGGCAAAAATTTACTATATCTTAAACTATATGGCTCATGATAGATTCTATAACCACCAAACAATTCATCTGCACCTTCACCTGATAATACTACCTTTACATGCTCACTTGCAATTTTACACACATAATATAGTGCCACACAAGATGGATCAGCATGTGGTTGATCCATATAATATTGAACTTTTGGAACAATCTCCCAAAATTCATCATCCTCAATTCTTTTAAAATAATGATCTTGTCCAATTTCATCTGCCAATTCCTTTGCATAGTCTATTTCGTTATATTTATTATAATTAAAACCAACTGTAAAACTCTTTTGTCCCTTAAATTGAGTTGCTACATAGCTAGAATCAACGCCACTTGACAAGAAGCATCCAACTTCAACATCACTAATTTTATGCGCTTCAACGGAATCTTTGAAAACTTCATCAATCTTTTCAACTAATTTATTCTCATCCCAAGCTTCGTCTATTTTAAAATCAGGCTTCCAGTATCTAGTAATTTCTAGCTTTCCATCTTTAAATTTTAAATAATGTCCTGGCTGTAAACAATAAATATCCTTGAAAAATGTATCGTTTGGAACACCATATTGGAAAGATAAATAGTTTTGCAAAGCAGACTCATTTAACTCCTTCTTAACCCTTGGATGCGTTAAAATACATTTAATTTCAGAACCAAATATCAAATCTTGTCCCACTTGCGTATAATACATAGGCTTAATTCCAAAGAAATCCCTAGCTATGAATAACTCCTTTGAGACTAAATCCCAAATTGCTATCCCAAACATTCCCCTAAATTTATTTAAAACCTCCGGTCCATATTCCTCATAGCCATGTAAAATAACCTCTGTATCTGTTTTAGTTTTAAAAGTATGACCCTTACTTATTAAATCTTCACGAATACCCTGATAATTATAAATTTCGCCATTAAAAACTATTACCTTTGTGCCATCTTCATTATATATCGGTTGTGCACCATCAGCTAAATCTATTATTGATAATCTCCTAAAACCTAATGCTATATCATCATCGACATGACTTCCCTTACTATCAGGGCCTCTATATATTATTTTTTCCATCATATTTTCTATTACTTGTTCTTTGTTCTCTACCTCACCGGTAAACCCGCAGAAACCACACATATTTCATCTCTCCTTTGCTTATCATATCTTATAAATTTATTCTTGCTTACATGATTATAGCATTATAAGTCGAAAAAATAAACCCTCGTTTAATACTTTTTTATTTACACCGTTGCTGTTTAACAGTTTTGTCTTTTGAGTAGCCTAAACCATAGAATTAAGTAGCGTTCTGAAATATATTAATACGTAGTGGAGTGCGCAGTTTTGGCGCTCCCACCTTATGTCTTTTTCTCAAATCTAATCGCCAGTAAACGAACGGAGTATTAATATATTTCAGAACGCTACTTAATTCTATGGTTTAGGCGGATTATTTTATAAAAAGTGTTAAACAGTAACTTTACACTAAACTATTATAATACGCATTATACAATTCACTATAATATCCGCCAGATTTTACCAGTTGCAAATGACTACCTTGCTCTATAATTTTTCCACCATTCAAAACAATAATCTTATCAACATTAACAATTGTAGCTAATCTATGTGCAATGAAAATTGAAGTCTTATCAGCAGAAAGCTTGTCCACAGATTCTTGTATTAGTTGCTCCGTAGTAGTATCTATATTAGCAGTTGCCTCGTCTAAAATAAATACCGATGGATTTAAAGCAAATATTCTTGCAAATGCTAGTAATTGTTTCTCTCCAGCCGAAAATGAGTTTCCACGTTCTTTGGCAATCTCATCTACACCATGTTCTAAGGAATTCACGAAATCTGTAGCAGATGCCATTTTAATAGCCTTAGTTATACTCTCATCCTCAATATCATTAAATAATTTAATATTATCCTTTATTGATTTAGCATAGATAAATGGGTCTTGCAATATAGTTCCAATATTTCTTCTCAAATCCTTCAAATTAATATCATCTATATTAATTCCATCAATAAGAATTTCACCTTTTTGAATAGTATAAAATTTATTTATCAGATTAGTTATAGTAGTTTTTCCAGAACCAGTTTTTCCTACTAATGCTACGCTCTGCCCTGGCTCTATGGTAAAGCTAACATCCTTCAAAACCCAATTTTCACCTTCATAAGCAAACCACACATTTTTAAATTCAATTTTTCCATTAATCTTACCTATTCTTTTTCCTTTATCAAAATCTTCTAAAAGTTCTTCTTTTTCCAATATCTCATATATCTTATCTATTGAAGTAACTGCCTCCTCTATAATCTCAACATTTTCTATAATCCTATTAATTGGTCCAAAAAGATTTTTTAGATATACAACAAACATGTATACAATACCAACATCCAGCGATTCTCCTATCCAATTATTAACAATAGCCCATACAATAATAGCAATTCCTAAATTCTCAATTAAATCCATAATTGAAGGCAATAAACCCTGTAATAAGCCCAAATACCTTGATTTCCTTCTAAATTCATCTGTAAGATTCTCACACTCTGCCTGCTTCTCTGCCTGCCTGTTAAATATCTTTATAACCTTTATGCCATAAATTGTTTCTGAAAAGAACACATTTAATCTAGTTCTAACAGCCTTTATGGCAGTATATGTTTTATTAAGTAGCTTTGTTATTATTAGCGAAGCTATTATTATTAAAGGGATTACTATAAAACTTACCATTGCTAACTTGTAGCTAATATATACCATTACGCCTAACAAACCTATTATTATAAATATATCTTTTACAAAAGTTGTTATTACTTCACTAAATAATGCAAATACATCTTCTGTATCGCTAATTATTCTAACGAATAATGTTCCTGAAGGAATTTTATCATGAAATTTTATCCTAGCATTTTCTACATAATAGTATAATCTATTTCGTAAATCAAAAACTACACTTTCGCCTATAATATTAGTTTTTGTTCTATTAAAGTAATCAAGAAAGTTTTCCAGAAGTACTGTTCCAATATATATGTACGCTATTATAGACGTAGAAAGGAAATCCGTTTTCTCTATTCCCTTATCTAAATAATTATCTATTAACATTTCAACTAAATATGGCTGAAATAATGTTATAATATCTATACCTATAGCTAAAATAGTTACTAATATAACTGTTTTCCTGTATGGTTTTACCATCTTGTTTATCCTATTATAAGTTTCTTTTTTCAATTTCTTCCCTCCTTACAATTTCAACGCTACCAACTTCTACGAATGCTTTTTTAAACACCTACTTTGCAACATATAAGAAAATTTTCATTTTCCTTGTAGTACGCTTGTCGCCCTCTACGAATGTGGATTACTTTTCTATTGCATAAAAAAAGTTACAGCACCTTAAGCTAAAATAGAAACCTTACTCTTCTCTGCTTGATTCTTGTAAAATTCAAAATACTTACCTTTGCTACTTAACAAATCTCTATGAATTCCTCTCTCTACAATCTTTCCCTGTTCTAAAACAACAATTTCATCACAATGTTTAATATCCGAAATTCTATTTGAAATAATTATACAAGTTTTATTTTCAGTCATCCTTCTAATATTTCTTAATAAACCTTCTTCAGTTCTATTATCCAAAGCAGAAAACGTATCATCAAAAATTACTATACTGCTGTTTTTCAAGAATGCTCTAGAAATAACCACCCTCTGCTTCTGTCCTCCAGATAAGTCAATTCCTTTTTCTCCAATTATAGTATTAATTCCATCCTCCATACCTTTTATTTCATCATATATCATAGACGACTTGGTGCTCTCCAGAATATCTCCTTCTTCATATATATCTCTAAATAAATTAATATTCTCTTTAAGCGATGTTGAAAAAAGAAAATTATCTTGAGTTATATAACAAATATTATCTCTTAATGTATCAGTTCTTATCTCGTTAATATCCTTTCCATCAATAAAAATCTTGCCATTTGGAACATCATATAGCTTTAATAATAAATTCATTAAAGTTGTTTTTCCACTGCCCAACACGCCTATTATTCCTAATGATTTTCCCTTCTTTATATCAATATTGATGTTTTCCAAAACATTATCTTTTCCATCGGGATATTTATATGATAAATCCTTTATTTGTATATCACCATTAAGCTCTTTTGTTTGATAGTCCATTACTTGTAATTCTTCCTTCATATTTAGCATATTGTCCAAACGCTTATTGGCAACCTGATATTTTTTTAAATGTTTTATAAACCATGGAATCCATCTAAGTGGAGTTTGCAAAATCATCATATATCCATTAAAAGCAATATAATCACCTACTGTTATTTCATTATTTAGAACCATTTTACTTCCAAATAGAATTGAAATACCAAAACTTAAACCCACTCCCATATACGTATAGATTGATAACATAGCTTCATTTCTAATGACATCGCAATTTGTATTCTTCAAACTGGTATTCTTTAATATAAACTCATCATACTGTTTAGCTTCGCCAACATAAGCCTTGGTAGTCCTTATACTGTCTGTGCTCTCTTGAACAAATTCAGATAATTTTGTAAATTTATCTTTTGATAAATTATAGTTTTTTTCTAATTTTTTTACTTGAAATAAAATTAACAGCATACTTATCATTATTGGACACAATGCTATTGTTGTTAACTTAAGATTTGTCGAATCAATCATTGCGCAAGCGACAACAACAAAATTTAATATAAAACGAATTATTGCTGTTAAAGCATCTGATATAAATCTCTTTACTTGGTTCACATCTCTCAAAAAATATGACATTATATCCCCATTTTTCATGCCCTCTAATTGTGCTACATCTGTTTTTAGCATTTTTGCAAATAATAAATCTCGTAGTTCCTTCACAATATTTCTTGAAATTCGTGCATCTATTACTTTCCAAGAAACTCTTACAAACAATAAAACAAGACACATTGCTAATAAGTAATAAGTTGCATTTAATATCTTCTTTTTGTTCTCATTTACATTAGCAAGTAGGTCAATAATCCCACCCAATTCCCTCGAGGGAACTGTTAATAGGTATATATTAATTCCTATAAGAAGAGTTTCTATCAATATAAGAAATATGTGTTTTTTTAGTAATCTGTTTATTATTTTTTTCAAATTAAATCCCTCCTCTATTGTAGAATAATAGCGGACATTACGAAATCTGCGATTTTTCTTTGGAGTATAATGTACTCCGCTACAAATTAGTATTACTTTCCTATTATACAAGAAAGTAGGCGAGCCTATTACTAGGTTCGCCCCTTATCAAACCGTGCGTGCCC
>CAMPBM010000011.1 GCA_946637865.1 uncultured Lachnospiraceae bacterium
CGAACGGAGTATTAATATATTTCATCAACATTATGGGCACCTGAATTGTAACTCTGCGGAATGTTAATATATTGTAAGCGATTACATAATTTTGATTTTTTACGGCTTATTGCAAAAGCCGTGAATTGTAACACATACTTTATTTCTCCACATCACAACATAAGATTATCAAAAATAAACTGTTCCTGCATTCTCTTTAAAGACTGCTTTATAGTTCTCGCTCTAATTTCTCCGATTCCATCCACCTCGTCCAAAGCTGGAATATCTGCGACAAGAATATGCTGAAACGACTTAAATGACTTCACTAAATTATCCACAATATTACTAGGAACTCTTGGAATTTTACTAAGAACCCTGTATCCTTTTGTAAATACACCAACTTCATCGTAGTTATCAAAATCTTCATATCCCAATAGTTTTGCAATAGTTTGATTCTTCTTTAATTCCTCATGAGTTATGTTCTTTATTTCATCTAATATAGTTTCTGCAGACTTAACCTTACTAGGCACCATATAATCCTTAATTATTAGTAGTTCCTCTAATTCCATATCCCCTACTAATTCATCTAATTGCATTTGTAATAGTCTTCCTTCTTCTCCTAATTCATATATAGCCTTTTTTACTTCATCAGCAACTACCATAACCATTTCTGCCCTTTGAATTGCGATTATAACATTTTCTAATGTTACTATATCATTAAATTCATATTCATTGAGCAAATTTAATTTACTGTCGAAAACTTTTTTATACTTTTCTACAGTTTGTAACGCTTGGTTTGCCTTAGTAATCACCCTAGACGTATCTTCTAATACATACCTAAAATCACCTTTAAATAGAGTTATGATATTTCTTCTTTGAGAAACACTTATTACTAATTCTCCCGTTTGCTTCGCTGTTCTTTCTGCTGTTCTATGTCTTGTTCCAGTTTCACTTGTTATAATGCTTGAAGATGGTATTAGCTGTGTATTTGCAAATAGAATTTTCTTTAAATCTCCACTTAACACAATAGCGCCATCCATTTTAGCTAATTCATAAAGTTTAGCTGGAGTATAGTCTACATCTATGCTAAAACCACCGTCAACTACATCCATAACCTCCTGCGAATCTCCAATCACAATTAAAGCTCCTGTTTTAGCTTTTAAAATGTTCTCAAGCCCTTCACGAATCGGTGTTCCTGGTGCTATTAATTTTAATATTTCAATTGTTATTTCATCGTCTTTAATAATAGCCATTTCCTAAAACTCCTTTACATCTATATTTATAACGTGCTTTATCTTAGTCCAACTGCCTTCATTGCCTCGTTTATATTTTTTACACCGATTATATCTAATTTATACTCATCTTTCAATAGTTTTCTATTACTTTCCGGAATAATACACTTCCTAAATCCTAATTTTTCGCTTTCTTTCAATCTTTTTTCCATTAAATTTACAGTTCTAACTTCTCCGGTAAGACCTACCTCACCAATCATAACAATATCTTTATCTATACTTATATTTTTAAAACTTGAAGCAACCGCAGTAATTACGCCTAAATCTACTGCAGGCTCTGTTATTCTCATACCGCTGACGACGTTTATATATGCATCTTGATTTCCTAAATTAAAACCAGCTTTTTTTTCTAAAACTGCCATTAATAATGTCAGTCTGTTATAGTCAATACCGTTAGCATTTCTTCTTGGCATTCCAAAAATACTTGGTGTAGTTAGGGCTTGCAATTCTATTAATAATGGTCTTGTTCCTTCCATACTTGCAACAATTACAGATCCTGCTGGGTTATCATCTCTTTCAGAAATTAAAATAGCAGATGGATTTGATATTTCTACCATTCCCTCATTTTTCATTTCAAACATTCCTACTTCATTTGTTGAACCAAATCGATTTTTCACTCCTCTTAATATCCTATACGAAAAATACCTTTCACCTTCTAAATATAAAACCGTATCCACCATATGCTCCAAAACTCTTGGTCCTGCTATATTTCCGTCTTTCGTAACATGTCCAATTATTATCGTGGTAATACCATTACTTTTACATAATTTCATAATTCTAGCAGTAATTTCTCTAACCTGACTTACCGTACCTGGTGCCGAAGTTATTTCGTCAGAATACATTGTTTGAATAGAGTCTATAATAACTAACCTTGGGGTCATATCTAAAATAGCTGTTTGAATTATATCCATATCTGTTTCCCCTAAAAACATTATATTGTCATTATTTATTTCCAATCTGTTTGCCCTAATTTTTATTTGCTCAGCTGATTCTTCTCCAGATATATATAAAACTTTACCATTTCCTTTAAATTTATCACATATTTGCAAAATCAAAGTAGATTTTCCAATTCCTGGTTCGCCACCAAGTAAAACTAGTGAACCATTTACCAAACCTCCCCCAAGAACTCTATCTAATTCTGAAAATCCTGTGGATACTCTGCTGTCCTCCCTACCTTCAACATCCTTCAGTTTTAGTGGCTTACAACTTTTCTTTTCCGCAATTCCATTTGCTAATTTATCACCAGTTTTACTTAATTTTTCTTCATAAAAGCTATTCCATTCATTACATCCTGGGCACTTTCCAAGCCATTTGCTCGATTCATATCCACAACTACTACACACAAATACTGTTTTTATCTTAGATGCCATTTCTTCCTCCTTAAGTTATCTTACTTGCATTACCCTCTACACACTCAATTATCCTTCAATAATTCTAACAATTTGCTGTTCTAACTGTTTTATCTTTTCGTTTATTTTCTCTATATCAACATCACGCATATCTTCTGCTTGCAAATCTTCCCTTACAATAGACTCCATATCCTCTAATTCTTCTTTTAATGTCTGCATTCTATCTATTACTTGCAGTCTTAAATACCTCTTATCATGGCTTCTATCTACCTTGTCTACCATTTTTATATCATTGTTCAAATCATAGGTTTCACCAAATTCTGGAATAGTTACAGGAATTTGTGTTGTTTCTATTATTTTTTGTTTTAGTACCTTTTGTCCCTCTGGCTCACCATGAACTAGAAATATATGTTTAGGCTTATCTACAAAAGAATATAAAAAGTTTAGTAACCCTTCTTGATCTGCATGACCTGAATACCCCTCAATATACTCAATTCTAGCATTTACTGCTATATCTTCTCCAAATATTTTTACAATTTTTGCTCCATCTACAATTTTTCTTCCTAATGTTCCTGGTGCTTGATACCCCACAAACAGTATGGTATTCTTTGGGTTCCAAAGATTGTGTTTTAAATGATGTTTTATTCTTCCTACCTCACACATTCCACTAGCAGAAATTATAATTGATGATTCATCATTTTCATTTAATTCTTTAGATTCTTCTGCTGTTCTTGTAAATTTTAAGCCCGGAAATTCCAGAGGATTATCTCCACTTTTAATTAATTCTTGCGTTTCCTCATCAAATAGTTCCATATTTTCTTGAAATACTTCTGTAGCCGAAATTGCAAGAGGACTATCTACATATACAGGTGTATGCATTAACATCTCGTACTTTTTTAAAAAGTCATTATCGGGTTTATGCTCTTTTATATTATTTAGTTCATATAGAATTTCTTGCGTTCTTCCTACAGCAAATGATGGTATAACAACTGTACCACCTTTTCTAATTGTATCTGTAACAATATCTATAAATAATTCAGCCTTATTTTCATTTTTCATATGGTGCCTATCACCATATGTTGATTCCATAACTAAAAAATCTGCGTCTTCTATCATTGTTGGCTCAGATAATAGCGGTATATCGTTATTTCCCAAATCGCCTGTAAATACTATTTTTTTATTTACGCCTTCTTCTCTAATCCATACTTCTATTATTGCTGAACCTAGCATATGCCCAGCATCATTAAATCTAACATGAATATCATCATCAATTTCAATTAATTGATCATAATTAACTGGTTCAAATAATTCTAATGACCTTAACGCTATTTGAACATCATATATTGGTGTCCTGATTGGTTCTCCCTTTCTTAGTCTTTTACGGTTTTTCCATTCAGTTTCCATTTCTTGTATGTGTCCACTATCTGGAAGCATTATCGCACATAAGTCGCATGTTGCTTTTGTGGCATACACCTTGCCCCTATATCCCTCTCTATATAACTTAGGTATTCTTCCAGAATGATCTATATGGGCATGAGTTAATAACATAAAATCAATTTCGTTTACATCAAATTCAAATGCATCTTCATTTTCTAATTGTTCTGTAGCTTGTCCTTGAAATAAACCACAATCTACCAAAAACTTTTTTCCTGCCCCTTCTACTAAAAAATTTGAACCCGTTACTGTTTTGGTTGCACCCAGAAAAGTAATTTTCATATTTTATCCTCCTATTTTTAATAATTTTATTTTCTTATCTCTTTTATTAATTATTTCTTCATCAAATGGTATTTCTATAACTTCTTTATGATCTAACTCTTTTGCATCGTAGTATCCTACTTCCATTTTATTTGATTTTATATAATGAATCTTTATCACTACATTCTCTAATTCTATTATTTTTGTTTCAAAAACATATTTCAAGATTTTATAATTTAAATCTTTACTTCTAAAACCTGTCTCTATGACTTTATGCTCTATTATCTTTGGGACTAAAGCTCTTTCCACTGCCTCTAGTTCATAAGAAATTTTATCCTCTAGCATTAGTGGTTTATTTTTTTTATATAAAATATTAGCATAATATCTTATATCTTTCATATAATTCCCCAAATCTTTTTTTATATCTGATTTTTGTATTTTTATTTTAAAGCACTCGAGAAAAGCCTTTTGCAAATTTATGATAATTGGCTGAGCATTAACTTTCTCTTTGTCTGATTGAATTTCATTATATAATTTCAACGTATTTTCATAATCATCATGATTTTTTATATACTGCTTTTGATTTATTACCTTATTATTGCTTTTTATTTGTTCTAATAAATCAGCTTTTTCTTGTTCTTTACATTCTACAAAATCACTTATTCCAAAGTAAGTTTTTTTGTTTTTTTCTATACACTTTTCATATTCTTTCCTCAAAAGCTTTATATCATTTAGCATTTCATCAATGCTTTGTATTTGCTTACTTATGTTAGTACTGTTTTTCATTGTATCATCTATTTGATTTTTTCGCGTATTTAGCATCTTTTTCTTGCTATCTAGACTCCTCTTATATTTTAAACATTTTTGATGATTTTCAAGAGATTGGTTATTATATAATATAATACATGCTTCAATAAAGTATTCCAAGAACTGTACACCAGCTTCTTCATATCCCTCAGAATTCAGTTTTTTTCTAAGAATTTCCATTATATTTGATTTACTAAAATTATCGTATACAAAATCATATCCTAATAGCAATAATAAATTTTGAAATAATAGATTAGATAGTATGTTCTCAGTATTATCTATTTGAAGATTCCAAGACCAGCCATTAAAATCTCTAATGGGTTCCAGATTATTTAAAATTTTTCCTTTATTAAGGATGTCATTGATACATATTTTAGTAAAATCTTCAAAAATATATTTTTCTATTGATATATGCTTCGCTTCTAACTCATACATTGCATACAATAATACTACTTCATTTGGCACACATTTTATTTCACCTTTTTTTCTATCTACTATGTATTTTTGATTATTTTCGATTTGATTTGGCTTCATAATTTGAATCTTATTACATTTCCTTTTTATTATACTTATATATCCTTCTAAATATTCATTTTTTGATTTTACATGTTTTTTTACGCAAAGATAATCTTTATAAAAATTATCTATCTTATAAAAAACACTAAGAAGGAGACTTTTTGCCTCCTCATCAAATTGTTTTTCCTCTAGTATAATTTCTAATTCGTTTACATAGTCTTTTATATTTAATTTAGATAATAATTTCTGTTTCTCTCCCAATATTTTAATCTCCTTTTATTTAACTATTCATCCTCCTGTGATGTCGACATCTTTAGTTCATCTAGTCTCTCTTTTGTCATTAAAACTTGCCTTGGTTTACTTCCTTGATATCCCGAAATTATACCTCTTTCTTCAAGTTGGTCAATTATTCTTCCTGCTCTAGCATATCCTACTTTAAATCTTCTTTGAATAAAAGAAGTTGAAGCTTGACCAGTTTCTACAACTACGTCCATAGCTTCCATTAATAATGGGTCTGTATCGTCGTCCTCTGCTTCTTCTGATAATTCTTTATCTGATTTATTGCCGTTTTCAATGCTTTCAAGAATAGCTTCACTATAATTTGCTGTTCCATTTGCTTTAACAAAACCAACTATTTTCTCGACTTCATCATCAGAAACAAAAGCTCCTTGAATTCTAGTAGGTTTTGATGAACCTGCTGGTGAAAATAGCATGTCCCCCTTTCCTAGTAGTTTTTCTGCACCAACCATATCTAAAATAGTCCTTGAATCTACCTGAGATGACACTGCAAATGCTATTCTTGAAGGAACATTTGCCTTAATCAACCCTGTAATAACATCTACAGATGGTCTTTGTGTTGCTATAACTAAATGCATTCCAGCAGCCCTTGCTTTTTGTGCTAATCTACATATTGCATCTTCCACTTCTTTTGCAGCTACCATCATTAAATCTGCAAGCTCATCTATAATTATTACAATTTGTGGCAATTTTCCTCCTTCGCCATCTTTCTCCATTGCATTATTATATCCTTTTAAATCTCTTACACCTTTAGTTGCAAATTTATTATATCTATCATCCATTTCTTGAACAGCCCAAGCTAGTGCTCCTGCCGCTTTTCTTGGGTCTGTAACAACAGGAATTAACAAGTGTGGAATTCCATTATATACGGATAATTCAACGACTTTTGGGTCAACCATTACCAATTTAACTTCACTAGGTTTTGCATTATATATTATACTTGTAATAATTGTATTTATACAAACACTTTTTCCAGAGCCTGTTGAACCCGCTATCAATACATGTGGCATTTTAGCAATATCAGCAATTACAACATTACCTGCTACATCTTTACCAAGCGCAACACTTAACTTAGATTTATTATTTGCGAATTCTTCTGTTTCTACAACATCTCTTAGGTGCACTGCTTCTTTTTCTTTATTAGGCACCTCTATTCCTACTGCTTGCTTTCCAGGAATAGGAGCTTCTATTCTTATAGTTTCAGCAGCCAAATTTAATGCAATATCATCTGCAAGATTTGCAATTTTACTAACTCTAACACCTTCAGCAGGTTTTAACTCATATCTAGTTATTGCTGGACCAACTGAAACATCTTCAACCTTTGCAGATACTCCAAAGCTATATAATGTCTTCTGAAGTTTTGCTGCTGTATCTGTCAATGCTTTAGCCCCTGCTTTATTTACTTTTTTATTATTCTTGCTTAACAAATTGACTGGTGGATATTCGTAATGTTCGTCTTCCACCGCTACAGCATGTTCTAATTGTAGCACTTCTTTTTTGTTGTCTTGCTTCTTTTCCTCCTCCTGTTTAAATAAATTTCCAGCTATATATTCAGGATCATCTAACATATCATCATGAGAATGTTTATTCTTCTTTAATAATTTTTCTTCATTTTCATTTTTAGTCTGCTCTTTATTTTTTTCGCCAAAATTAATCTGTAGCTGTCCTACTTCTTCTGCCTGTCTTCGTCTTTCTTCTTTTTCTCTTAACTTTCTCTCCCTCTTTGTCTCAGCAACAGTTTCTTGCTTTTGTTTTGTTTTTTCATCTTCATTATCATCTTCTTTATACATCAAATCTCGTTGATTTCTCATTTTGTCTATTATATTTGAGAGAATTTCGCTTGGTTTAAATCCAAACATAAAAACTAAGAAAATTAATGTTAATCCTATAGCTAAAATCACAGTACCCGGTACTCCAAGTAGTTTTATTAATGGTATAGCAATTGCAGTTCCAACAACTCCTCCACCTTTTCCAGTTACACCTAAATAATATGCTCTCTCTTCAACATTCTGAAAACTTTCAGTTATAACTATTGATCTTGGTACAGCAATTTCATATATACTTAATACTGTCGATATGCAACACAGTATTACACCATATTGTATTAACTTTGATGTTACATATTCTTTACTATTATGTATCATATTAACTGCAATAGCCAAAATTCCTATTGGTATTAAAAGTTTCACAACACCAAATATTCCACCAAGTGTGTCACTTAAGTTTTTTCCAAATATTCCAGACTTAAAGTATATTAATACTGCACTTAGGACACCCACAACAATCAAACTAGCAATTGTCATTTCTTGATTCGTTTTTTTAGTAGTCTTAGTCTGTTTACTATTTTTTATATTTTTCTTCTTTGCCAAATTCATTCCCCCAATCTATTTTTAGCTTGTTTTTGCAAAGGCATTGCTTAATAGTGGTAAAACCATAACAGGAAAGTTCTTTTGTTTGATTTTACCCTGTACTTAGACTTTCCTATTATATAAAAAAATCTATCAATAATTAAAGACAAAAAGAACGTTTCCAAAATGACACTTTTGCCCTTTTGGAAACGTCCCTTTTGGACAAAAGTACAAACCGTCCCCTTACCACTTAACAATAGTTTTTACTTAAGTTCTTTTCTATTATTTTGTATTATTTTTAGAGCATCTTCTAAAGCCACTTCTAAGCCTTGTAAAATATTATCCGCATAATCTTTCGTTCCCTTTGAAATTTCTCTAGACATCTCATTAGCTGTTTCAATAATTTCTGCCTTCTTTTCATAAGCTTTTTTTGTAATTTCATTCTCATTTATCATTGAAATAATCCTATTTTCAGCCTCTTTAACAATATCATCAGCCTCTTTTTGAGCTTCCACTAATATACGTTGCCTTTCTTCTTTTATCCACTTTGCCTGCTTTAGTTCGTCTGGCAATTTTAGCCTTATTTCTTTTATTATTTCTAAAATTTCTTCTTTATCAACAACACTTTTGCCAGAAAAAGGTACTGTTTTGCTGTTTTCCAATATGTCTTCTAATTCTTCTAATAAAGTAAATATTTCCATAATTTAGCCCCTTTCAATTTAAAAATATGAGATTTGCTCTACCATATTTTCTTATATCATAAACATCAATATTTAAATCCTTTAAACTATTGATGTCTCTACTTTTTTCATCGGTTTCTATTATAATAATGCCATCTTTTTTTAGTAGATTCAGAGACAATATTAAATCTACTGAACTAACAGCAATATCATCCTTATATGGTGGATCTATAAAAATTATATCAAATGCTACATTTTGTTTTGAAAAGTATTCTAGGCACTTTTTATAATCTCTATTCAAAACAACCGCATTTTTTTGTAGTCTAGTTTTTTCTAAATTCTGATGTATCATATTTACTGCTTTATTTGAATTATCACACAAATACGCCGTTCTACATCCTCTGCTTAAAAATTCAATACCAATTGCACCACTACCAGCAAACAAATCTAACACAACAGAGTCCTCTATCTTAGGTTGCACTATGTTAAATAAAGATTCCTTTACCCTATCTAACGTTGGTCTCGTAGATAATTCATCTATTGAATTAAGCTTTGTTCCTCTTGCAGTTCCACTAATTACTCTCATAAAAACCTCTTATTCTAAATTTATACAAGTATATTTATATTATTTTTTTATCAATATGTCAATATTATTAACACAATTGTAACATACTCTTAATATTTTTGTAATATTTGTTAACTATGTAAGAAAATACTCTAAAAAACAGAGGTCTCTCAGCCTCTGTTTCCATAATTAACTATCTTTTTTCATATCTTTTATTAATTCTAACTGTGATATTAAAAGAGATTCCATCTTTGCTTTGTATATATCAAATTGCTTTTCTATTTCGTCTTTTTCTTTTTGTTTCAACACTATAGATTGATTTAGCGAATCTAGGGATTGCCTAGCAGTTCCTTCAGCCTCTTTAATGATTTGATCAGCCTGTTGTTTTGCTGTATTCTTTACTTCATCTGCAGTAGACTGTGCAATAACTAATGTGTTTTGGAGAGTGTCTTCTATCGTTTTATAGTGTACAAGATCTTTCTCTAGTTGAGCTATTATTTTATCCTTCTCTGAAATATCTCTGCATTTTTGCTCGTAGTCACTTGTTAATTCGTCTAGAAAATCATCTACTTCCTCTACATCATAACCATTAACTATCTTTCTGGAAAATTTTTTGTTTTCGATATCTAGCGGTGTAATCATACGCTTTCCCTCCATCTTTTTTATGATTAGTCATTTAGATTGTTATTTTTTAGCCAAGAAACAGAAAGTTTACTCTTTATTTCTTCTCTTGCCATTTCATTTGTGATATCATAATTATAAGGTGCGATTAAGAATATAGAATTAGAAACTTTTTGAATATGTCCATCTAGTGCATGTACAGCACCACTTATAACATCTATTATTCTTCTTGCAACATCTTTGTTAACATACTCTAAATTTACTATTATAGATTTTTTTTCTTTTAGCAAATCACATATGCTCTCAGATTGTTCAAATGATGTTGGTTGAGAGATAACCATTTTTATTGGTTGCATTGCTGGTAGGCTTACTATCTTATTGTTACGTTTTGCTCCAAAAAAGCCTTTAGTTTCTACCTCTTCTCCTTCATTTTCATATTCATCAATCTCATAATCGTTTTCATCTTCTGTGTCAGCTGCTGGATCTACGCCAAATAAATCCCACACCTTATTCATTATAGCTCCTGACATAATATACCTCCTAAAAAAAATACTCCTCATTTGTTAGCTTGTAATAAGTATCCATCTTTTTTTGCTTAATGTCAATACTTTTTAAATTTTGTAACATAAAAATAATATTTCTGTAATATTTTTGTAATATTTTCTTAACTCTATCGTTTTTTTATTAGGACTTCATCGTACAAACTTATTGACTTTTTGCTATTTAGGTTATTTAGATCATATCCCTCTGTTTCAAGTTCTGCAGTTGAATAATTTTCTACTATTGAATAACTATCATTTTGTCTTAAAACTTTTATAATTATTTTTTCCTCATACCCTGCTCTATTTCTGATAACATATGCGAACTTACCATCATACTGTATTGCACGGTTAGGGATCTTTAATCCTGAATCACTCCACCACACAATATCAAATGCAATTTTTCTGTAATTTATTAAGCTTTCTACTGATTGTTCTATCTCAAATACCAAAATGATTTTATCACCATCTTGTGCTTTATGCACTATAACTGAAGGTATTTCTTCTGAATTTGGTAATCTTATTTTTATTCTATCTCCTACTTTTGAATTTTTAGCTTCTTCTGTATCTGAGGTACTTGCAATATAGCATTTATAATTATCTATAACCTTTGCTTTTTTATTATTCGAAGCGATTATCTGACCACTTTTTAAATTAAGTGATTTTAGGAAATCGCTGTTTAAATATCCAAAATCTCCTACCGTTAATGTATTCTCTAGACTATCCACTTTATATGATATTACACCGCTTCTATCCGAGTACACGTACTTAGAATTAGAATTTAATTGATTTTCATATTCACTTCTTTCACTGATTAGCTGTTTAACATATGAGCCACTTGCTGTCATGTCTCCAACAATTCTTGCTTTTTTCGTTATTGAGGTTATTATATCTTTTTTATAATGTTCTACTTCCATAACATTTGTATTCTCGTACACATTTTCTAATTTTTCCTCTATTTGTGTTTCTAATAGTTTAATATCTGAAGAAAAAAGTGTATTTTCTTCCTGAAGTGCCTTTTGAATCTTTAAATCTAATTCTTCTATCTTATTATTTAATTCCTCCTCGTTTTCCAAAGAAAACCTATATATAGCCTCTCCCTTGGCAACTTTCCTTCCTTCAGCTTTTAATTGAACCATTTCGCCAACTTGCTCATCACCCTCTATCATATGTTCGTCTCTAATTATATATCCTTCTTGTGCTTCTTCCTTATAAATCTTTCCTTGCTCAACTATAAAGGTTGCAGTAGGATTAGCTAACAATTTAGCAAAAATGTATGTGATATATACTATAATAAGAATAAACAATGTTATCGCAATTTTTGCTTTTTTGGTGTTTAATTTTCTCTTTTTAGTATTATTTACCACACAGCTTATATTATCATTCTCCTTCACCTTTAACTCCCTTCAAAATAATGTTTATATTATTTTGCATATTTTCCAAGCCATCAACCCAGGTTATTTGCTTGTTTCTCCTGAACCATGTTAATTGTCTTTTGGCATATCGCCTTGTTTCCTGCTTTATCTTTTCAATCATCTCATCATAATCAATATCACCATTTAGGTATTCCACTACTTCCTTATAGCCTAGTCCTTGCATTGCTGTTGGTAAATTATCGTATTTATTTATAAGATTTTTTACTTCATCAACCAGTCCGTTTTCTATCATAATATCAACTCTTTTATTAATTCTTTCGTATAATTTTTCTCTTTCCATGTTTATACCAAATACAATGAAGTTATATGGATTTTCCTTTGATTTTGACTCAATTTCCTGTTCTGTTTTTGTCTTTCCTGTTGAATGATATATTTCTAGTACTCTAAATATTCTTTTTTTATCATTTTGACTTATTTTTTCCATTGCTAATGGGTCAATTTTAGTTGCTCTTTTATATAATTCTTCTAGACCATCTTTTCTTGATTTTTCTTCCAATTTGTTTCTATATGCTAGATCTATTTCTAGGTTATCATATTCAATTCCATTTATTAGCGAATCTATATATAACCCAGTTCCACCAACCACTATTGGTGTTTTTCCCTTTTTTAATATTTCCTCAATTGCTTTAATTGCATCTTTTTTAAAGTTAGCAACACTATACCTTACTGTAGGAGAAATATTTCCTATCAGATAGTGTTTTATTCCCTCCATTTCTTTTAATGATGGTTTTGCAGTACCTATATTCATTTCATCATAAATCTGCATCGAATCAGCAGAAATTATTTCTCCATTTATTTGTTTTGCTACTTTTATTGATAATGCAGTTTTTCCAGAAGCAGTCGGTCCACATATTACCACAATTTTAGGTTTTGTCATTTTTTTCACTCCTAGCTAATTCTTGTTATTAAACAATATTTGTATTCTTTATTATGGCTGTTGGTTGTTTTAATACATTTTATTTATTTGGTACATCATGCCCGCTACAAACAGTGCTTTTAATTACTTTCTTCTATCTTCTTGAAAACTTCTTTTCGATGTCTGCTTTTGACATTCTTATTGCTGTTGGAGTACCATCTGGACTAACAAATGGTTTTGGTAATAGCAATAATTGTTGTATTAAGTCATCTACTTCCTTCTGATTCATTGCCAATCTTATTTTTGTAGCAGCTTCACTTGCAACAGTCTCCATAAGCTTATCTAATATTTCTTCTTTTGAGGTTCTTGCAACAGTATTAACTTTTTCCAAAATAGATATAAATAATTGTTTTGTATCCAACTCCATACACATACTAGGAACAGAGCTTAGTTTTATAGTTTTATCTCCAAATAATTCTATATCAAACCCCGTTCTTTTAAGGGCATCAAAAGCATCTTCTACTATGCCCATTTGTTTTTCTGTTAAATTTATTACATCTGGTAGTAGCATTAATTGAGAATCTTTATCTGTATCATTATAATAATTACTTCTAAGTTTTTCATATAAAATTCTTGTATTTGCAGACCTTTGTTTAACAATATACATTTCATTTTCGTATTCAATTACAATATCCTCGCCAAATACAATTCCTATATATTTGTAGATTGGCTTGTTATAAAAAGCATTATTTGTAAACAGTGATACACTCTCTACCGTTCTAAAATCTTCTTGTTTTGCTTTATATCCTTTTTCATCTACTTCTTCTTCGACCTTACCTTTTCCCGATATATGTGTTCCAAACATTTTCTCATACATTTCTTCAAAATTAAGGTCAGATTCTTTATTATCCACAGTTTCATTAATATTTTTCTTGCTTAAACTATTATACATACCTAAGTCATTTAGTGATTTATTGGTATATATATCAGCAGTAGTTTTTGAATAATCTGTATCATCATTTATATTATTTTCTGATACTCTGTTGTTTATATTACTATTTACATTATTTTCTAAAACTTCACTATTTGAACTACTGTTAATTGTAGTTTCCTGTTGTCTAGATAAATAGATATCATTTACATTTGAAGATGTATCTGTATCTGCATCCTTTCTTTTACTTAAATCTTCATCCTTCTCAATAAAAGCTTCTTTATTTAGATTGGTTTCCTTTGTTGCCTTTTCATCATCTATTGTTTTATCTTTTTCATTTTCTGTTAATTTTTCTTCATCAATACTTGTTTTTTTCTTTTTCCCTATACCTATATTAGATGGCTTCAAATTTAATTTTTTTAAATTAGCATCCAATTCTCTAACCAATCTTTCTAAATTAGATGTCTTTTCTTTTTTTTCTTTTTTTTCTTCTTTTTCTTCTTTTTCTTCTTTTTCTGTATCGCTATTTTCATTAAAGTGATTATCTTCTTCTGGCTTTGATGTTTCTATTTTTTCTGTATTTTTTTCTTCATTTATATCTTCGTCAACTTTGTTATCTACTTCTGGATCTGTTATTACTTTTGGTATCTCACTTGCTATTAGCTTAGAATCTTCCTCCTTATTTGGTTGAGAACTTACCTTATCAAACTTGCTATTTATGGTATATGACTGGTTGTTCATTGTCCTATCAGATTCTTGTTCTGTTCCGCTTTGGAATTTATCTCTATATACTTGTTCTACAACATTCTCATCGGGTGTAACAAATTCATTTTTCTGCCCACCCAAAATACTTTTAAAGAATCCACCAATTCCCTTACTTTCAGAACGTACTTTTTCTGATGATGCTGATGTACCATTAAATAGTTTATTTTCTATTTTTTCAATCTCATCTACATAATCATTATCATTATCTTCTATTTCTTTTTTACTATCTTTATTCAACGCTTCTTCAACAGCATGACAAACCAAGTTAAATATCTTACTTTCTTCCTGGAACCTAACTTCAAGTTTAGCTGGATGGACATTTACATCTAACTTATGTGGATCGATTTCTAAGTTTAATATTAAGAAAGCATATTTTCCTATTGGCAATCTTCCCTTAAATGCTTGCTCCACAGCACTTGTTAACGTCTTATCCTTTACAAATCTTTTATTAACAAAGAATAATTGATTAGACCTGTTAGAGCGAGCTATTTTAGGTCTTCCAATAACACCTTTAACTCTCATATCTTCAAATGAATAATCTACTTCTAGTATATTCTCTGATATGTCCTTACCATATATTCCATAGATAATATCCTTCACATTACCGTTTCCTGACGTTTGCATTACTGTTTTTCCAGTGTTTATTAATTTTATAGCTATATTAGGATTTGCTACCGCTAATCTTGTTATAGCATCCTCTATATAACCAGATTCTGTAAAATCTTTCTTTAAAAATTTGTATCTTACAGGGGTATTATAAAATAAATTTTCTACAGTTATAGTTGTCCCTTTTGGGCACCCTATTTCTTCTTTTAATAATACTTTTCCACCTTCAACAATTATTCTATGACCAATATTGCTATCCTCTGTTTTTGTTACTAATTCTACTCGAGCAATTGCAGATATACTTGCCAATGCCTCACCTCTAAATCCCATAGATTTCACTGTTTCTAAGTCATCTGCTTTTCTTATTTTGCTTGTAGCATGCCTTTCAAAAGCTATTTCTAAATCATCTACTGCAATTCCTTTTCCATTGTCTGTTATACGTATATATGATATTCCTCCGTTTTTTATTTCTACTGAAATATTATCTGCTCCTGCATCTATTGAATTTTCAACTACTTCTTTTACAACTGATGCTGGTCTTTCTATAACTTCTCCAGCAGCTATTTTGTTAATTGTTAAGTCATCTAATAAAACTATATTTCCCATTTAACTTCCTCCAAAACATCTTTTGTCTAATTTCTTGCTTTTTTTGTGATTATATCACTAATCTATAAAATTTGTATAGACATTTTTTCAATTTTATTAACACTTTTTATTTTCCAGAATACTATATACCATACAAAAGAGCAAAAATATGATTCTTTTTAGGAGGTACATTTATGGGAAATTGTTGTAACAATAGTGAAATTCTTTGGTTCATTATTCTATTTTTACTTCTTTTCTGCTGTTGTGGAAATAACAATAGTTGTGGATGTGGTTGTGGTTGCAATTAATTTATTCTCGCTTAGATAATGCTATTATTACAATTTTATCTTAACTAATAGCATTATTCTTTGTATGTCTTTATGATAGGAGGTGAAGGTATATGCCTGAAAATAGAGGATGTGGTTGTGGATTTGGTTTTGGAGATGATTGTTGTTGGATTATAATTGTTCTAATATTGATATTCTGTTGTTGTGGTGGTAACAGGGGTTGTTGTTAGGATGTGACCTGTAGTTACAGTTCAGGTGGGTTACTTTTGCAGGTAGCCGTCAAAAATTAAAATTATGTAATCGCTTGCAATATATTAACATTTCGCAGACTTGCTGGCTCGGCTTTATCAAAATGCAAAAGGAATATTGGGATAGTGCATAGTTCTACTGTCATATATTCCTTTTGCACATTTTGATAAACCTTGCCAAACTGCGCGTCTTGAGCTCCATTGTTAATATATTGCTAGCTCTTACATAATTTTAATTTTTGACTACTCTACTTTAATAGCCACCTGACCTGTAACGACCTGCAACCTAAAATTCAATATTTTCAAAAAAAGCTTGAAAAACATTGAATTTTAGTGTATAATAGTCTTACTATACTGCTAAAGGAGGTTAAACATGGATAATAAAACATATGAGCGGTTAGTTGAAAGCTTGAATGTTCGTGAGTTTAAAATACACATGCGTTTTCACTGTAGCATGTGTGATCAACGTCAGGAATGTTCGACTTATCTCCTCTGGAGATATCTCGAGGAAACATTTCCAACTGGCTATTCAAACCGCCAATTTCTTACTGTACCGGACGATTTAAAATCTGGTTTAGAAAAATATAAAGAAAAATATTCGTTATCAGATTGGTACGATATGTAAGAAAATTTGAGTTAAGTTACATGTTTGTTTCATTTAACCTTTGTTGCAAGTCAATTAATTTTGGCTTGCTTTTTTCTTTGCTTTTCCGTTTTTGATTATAGATAGAACTTTCTTGAAATCAAGTTGAAATTATTGTAAAATATTTTGAAATTAGTTAAAAATAAGGACTCTGAGAATTTTTTTGAAACACTCAGAGTCCCTATTGGAAAATACGCACCTTTATACCAAGAAATAAGAAAATATTTGATTTTATTTAGTTCTTATTAATGTAACTCCATCGCCTTCTGTTCCCATATTATGCATCCTTAAACTAATTTTATCATTATCGTCATTATTACTATAACGTAATCTACCTTCTACCTTTTCGCCTGTACCGTTTAATAATCTGTAGCTGAATGTGACATAAGCAGAACCAGCGGCATTATCTATAGAAACATCTGAAAACTGTTTTATAGTATCATTTATTTGATTTGTTCCATTTGCTGAATACCCCCATGTAATAGTAGGCTTTCCACTTTCATCAAACTCAACTTTATACCAATTATCATTCTCCTTTTTTTCACTTTCATATACCCTATTTTTAAGATTTTCTATTTTAAAGCCTTCAACAGCGTTTTGACCAACTGGTCTTACCTTTATATAATCAAATTTCATATTTTTTTCATTATCCTTTAGTTTCGCACTTACTGTTATTTCTCCAAACTTATTAACATTGCTAAAAGATATTAGTGCACTACCTACTGTGTTACCTCCTGCTGTCCAAGCTGTAAAATCATATTCTACATATGTCGTACCAGCTGCAACATCTACTTTTAAATTACTTATATTTTCTGTAGCAAAATAGCACTCTGTATGTACTTCTGAACTTATTCCAATGTTTATTGTTGGCTTTCCTTCTTGATTGAACGTCAATTTACAGTATTGCTTACCTCCTTCTGGAGTTGTATTATAGTCTTCATTTTTGTATGTTAGGCCTTTATATGAAGAAAATACTGAATAATCGATTTTTGTATCGTTAGTTTTTTCGTTAGAAGCATTATTGGTATTTGAATTCTGTTGTGCATTATTACTAGCATTAGTAGCATTATTAGTATTATTCGTATTATTATCTTTATTATCATTATTATCTTTTTTCTCTTTGTCATTTTGAGTGTCATTTATAACTTTTTGTTCGTCATCTGTCTTTTCATAATTATACTCTAAATAACTTACAACAGTTGTATCCCATGAAGTATGTCTATTAGCTATAAGCACATACAAATTTTCGTTATTATCTAGATAAAAGCTATCGTCAAAATATACAGATGAATTTTTTGAATCTGGTCCATCAGCAATTTCTTTCTTGCTTATTTCTATAAGATTACTTATTTTTTTATTAACATCATCTCTCTTATATCCTTTTTTAGCTATGATATCATCAAATTTTATTAATTTTAATGTATCTAAATCAAAACAATACGCATGTTGAGATATTGTTGATCCACTACCGTTTGCATATCCAAAAGACTCAGTTACCACAATTGAAACATAATTTTTACTTTCATAAAAATTGTAATCTATTCCTGAAATAGTATATACGTTTTCTCCCTCATTATTTCCAAATTTAGCTAAAGCTGTTTTACATAGTTCATTTATTGCGGTGTTTACCTTTTCTGCATCAGCCGATTTTATGTTTATATATGGAACTTTATAAGTATCATATGTTGTATACTTTTTATTGAATACTTCAAATTCTTTCTTCTCAGTTTCCTTAGTGTATACCCATGGTTTACTTTCATCAATTTTCTTACCTGCTTTTACTTGTTCTGTTTTATCTACTTGTGACTCAGTTACATTTACTATGTTAGTGTTTTTATCTTGGTTATTAGTTATTAAAAATCCAATTTCTAACCCCACTGCAAGAACTAATATCATTACAATAACGATTAATACTATTGTTTTCTTTTTATTATTTTTCTTTTGTGTTTTTTTGCCATTAGCTGATTCGGCATTCTTTAATCTTATTTCTTCATTATTTTCCATAATTCATCCACTCCTTTTATCTCTATAGCTATTAGACTCTATATTTATTCTTTTGGTTCACCTTTATGTAATTTTTTTCATTGTTATTACTTTGCTAAAGATATTGTTTGAATGTTTTCGCTAGTCGAAACCATATGAATCCGTAGGTCTAAATATTGTATAATAATTTCAAAGGCACGTCGTTGCTTTTTTAAAAAATCTAGTCTTGCAATGGAGGGAAAAATACAAACGCCGATGTATAATTGTCAGTGTGTAAAATTTTCACAGAAGATTTCTGTGCATAGATAAGTAAAATATTTATTAAGTACTTAACCAATGCTGTACTTAACGTTTTCTTTGGAATACGCAAAAATAACAACTTCCATTTTTTTGAAAGTTGCTATTTTTCTATGGTTCCGTTGTTGTAGTTGTTTACAACCTGGAATTTGTAACGATTGATGGAAATATCAATCAGTTTATATACGGGTTATAACATAAATTTCAATTTTTACAAGTATATATTTTTTCATCTATATAAATTCCTATTTGTTTTTTGACCATACTCTATTAATATTAATCTTTTCCTTCTTCATTACACACTCATACAAATTAATATTTAAACAATTACAAATATTATTAAGTATTATAAATACATCTGCAATTTCACTTTCAACTGAATCATAATTATACATTTTATCACAATCTACCCCTAATAGAGTATTCTCTTTTCTTATTGCCTTAGCAAGTTCGCCAACTTCTTCTGTTAACAGCAACATATTATCTTGTGAAGATTGCTTTGAAAAACCTCTTACCTCTATTACATTTTTTATATAATTTTGAATTTGATTTATATCACGTGTCTTTTCTAATTCTCTATATAAATCATTCTGTATATTATTAGTCATTTAAAGTTCCTCTCTTTCTATTTCATCTGTAATTTTTTTTATGTATGCATCTTTATTTTTTCTCTTGTATACACATATATATGATGGATGTTCTATACTCAAAACCTTTGCATCTACCTTAATACTATTCTTTTTGCAATATTTGGCAACAAATTTACTAACATTATTTCCCAATAAAAAAACAACTCTTGGTTTAAGTTCATGTATCTCCATGAGTAAATTTTTAATGCACATTTCCATTTCATTTTCTGTTGGATACATTAATTTTCTCTCTTCATTAAGTGGTAAGCATTTCACTAAGTTTGTTTTATAAAAAGTAAGATCGTCTCTCTTTTTTTCAATCTCTTCAATTAGTTTACCACTGCTAGTATTATTTTCCAAAGGATAATTCTTATTAACATCCTCTACTTTCTTAGCAGACAATCCCACCCACATAATATCACATTTATTTTTTTTATCCAATAGTGGTTCTTGATTTTTGCATAATTTACATTTTCTACAATTCTTTATCTTCTCTATCATTTTCCGCTTCTATCTCACTTCCTAACTTGTTTGTTTCAATAACAGTTTTATTTATAAATTCTTGACTACATGCACTATAGTTTTCGGCCATGAAATTGAATTGACTTCTCCCTTTCAATACATCTAATGAATCATTGTGTTTATATGTTATCTTTTTCATCACAAATCTCCTTCATCATTTATATATTCTATATTTCAAAATCATCATTTGTAATATATCTTTTAAATAACTTATTGTTTTAGTACCCGGCAAAGTTAAATCTGTAAAAATTACATTTCCATCTTCTACTACATACTCCATATCGTATTCAACAAAAGGAATATCCTTTATCAACATAACAACTTTAGAGAAGTTTTTGAAGTCCTCTTTATTTTCTTTTGCCATACTAAGTTTGCTAATAAACCATCTACCTCCAATCATTGGGATTACCATTCTATTTCCGATAATCTCATTTTTCCTATCTGCTAAATTCCTATATGTTTCTAGTATAATACTGTCCCTATATAAAAGTTTCGAAATGGATCCAACAATATCAGTTTTTACTGATTTATGTACTATAATATCATTATCTTTTTTATTTTGTTCTATAAAATCTGTAATTTTTTATAATCCGTACAATTATGTATAGATTGTAAACCTACACAAGAACTACAATTTTTCTTTGGTGATAGTCGAACACTTAGCCCTAATTTTATCCTTTCATCATTTGAGTTTAATCCTTCATAGTCTATTAGTTCCAGAGTCGGTAATTTAAGTTTACTAAGAAATAATAAGCCCTCTTTCTTGTTTATTTTTAAATTCAACATCCCCTATTAAATGAATTTTCTGATTAATTATACCATTTTTTAACTTTTTTTCAATATTTTTTAATATCAATATTTACCTACAAAATCAAAAAAATATTTGACATACACAAAAATAACAACCTTCAATTTCTTGAAAGTTGCTATTTATGCTTGGTTCCGTTGTTGTAGTTGTTTACGACTTGGAATTCGTAACGATTGATACAAATATCGATCAGTTTTATATTTATAATTTAGCATATGTTTTTGGATTTGGCAAGATGGGATTTTTATTTTTTTACAAAAAAATAATTCTATTTATTATTTGTTCTATTGTTTTAATTCTCTCTTCTACACTTCCACTTAAAATAATATATGGTATATTCATTTCATTAAGATAATTTATTATTTTGTATTGACATAATTCAATATTTGACTCTGATCTGCTTGGTCTTATTTCGTCTTCTATATAAGGGATTTCATTATCACAAACAAAAACCATTCCAGCACTAGTTATTTGTTCATCAATTAAATTTTTTATTTCAGAATATTTAAGCAAATCAAAATCAATTGCATAAAGAAGCGCTGCACTATCTGCAAAAACAAACTTCTTTGCTTTATTTTTTAGTTCTTTCTCGGATTGTAACTGTGAGCTAATAATATTGGACCATTTGTTTTTGTTCCATAGTAAAATATCTGAAAATTTTAATTTGTTTTGCTCCATACAATATCTTAATTTTTCCCCAACATATGGTTCATTGAATTTCTCAGCACAAAATTTACTTGTAGTTGTTTTTCCTGTTGATTGTGCCCCCATAAATTGAATTTTTATTTTTTTAAAAGATTTATACTTATAATTTAATACATTTTGTATTAATTTCACAACTTCTATTAAGTTCATTCTAGAAGTATTAATTGTAATTACATCTTTGCCAAAAGAATGTAAAACTTCTTCAATTTTTCTTTCTTTAGCTTCTTTTTCCGATATTTGTTCACGTTGCATAATTCTTTCAATTCTGTCTGCTTCATCCGCTTTTAGATAAAAATGATAATCTAAATCAGGATATATTTTTTGCAATTCTCTTCCCACAATCACAATTATATATTTATCCTTTAACTCATTTATAATTCTTACTAAGTTTTCATCAATCTTTTTCTTTATTTCTTCTATTTGAACCATATTATAAAGTTCTTTTCTTGCTTCCGATTTCGAACATTTAATACTAGGAATATTTTTATCTGTTGTAAAATCAATTATATTATTATTTATTTTATAGCTTATTTCGATTTTTTTCATAAACTCTATGATATACTCAACATCATATTCTTCCTTTAGTTTAATCCAAAAAGGCAATATTTTTCTACACAAATCTCCTAATTCTATGTATTTTAAACACTCATTATTTTCACACAACAATTTAGCTGTTGAAGTTTTTCCAACCCCTGATAAACCGTCAATACCAATTACCATATTTTTTAGCTTTCCCCCATTCTATAAAATTTCTTATCTTTCCAAATCATCACCATTTATGAAACTTCTCATTTTAATATCTTCTACATCAAAAATCTTGTTTTTAGGGCATGATTTCAATTGCTGTTTCAATTTTCCTAGCTTTTCTTTATCAACATATTTTTCCATTATTTTACAATCATATATATCTTTAGGTCTCAAACCATCTTTACATTCGTAAAGTGCTTCCATTGTAATTGCTTTATATGGTATATTGTTATGAAAATTTGTTTTATCTGAAAAACTTAACTCCACACACTCAGGTGTACTATACATTTCTTCAACTTTCAATTTATCATTTTCATCATAGATAAATTCATTTTGTATAACAAAACCATCTTTCGTTCTCTGAAACATAAATATAGTCATTGGAAGATCATAATTTTTATAATACATTTTTATTATTCTTCTTTTAAGTCCATCATCTCTGTATCCAAACTTTCTTATGAAGTTAAAACCATATTTTTTACTTACATCTTCCAATAATTTTAACTGTTCCAAATTAACAAAAATGTCTATATCATGGTGGAATCTCTGCAATTCAGTATTAGTTAGTAAAAATGGAAGTATTCCACTTGTGTAATAATGATCTATATTATTTTGACTTGTCATAATATTAAATTTATCAAATATTTCTAATACTTCTCTATGATTTTGTGAAAGCCCTGTTTGAGTATATTTCAAATCCATGTCTTCCAACCATTTAATACGTTCTAACACTTTTTCTGGCGTTGGATATAATTGTGCATCTATACCTTGTATTTGCCTAATGCTATTTAAAAACTTTTCTTTATCAATAATATGCTTGTTATATGCATCAAATATTGAAACCGCTAAATAATCTATTTTATCTGAAGTATCCATACTTAATATTTCTTCAGTTGTTTTCTTTATTTTTGGTATACCTATATTAGCTGTTTTTATTATTTTCAAAATATCATTATTAGTTAACATAGTCTTGTCCTCCTTATTATACAACCTTTTTATGGAAAAGGATGAGGCATTTTTGAAAGATTATCATTACACTTTAGTCCTAATTTTTTTGGAACATCCCAAAATCTATCTGCCCCTAGTCTTACATATTTATATGTTTTATTTAAATCAATTAATCCAACCGCTACTACTCTTATTACATGTAATCCAGTAGATTTAACATCATTTGTCGTTAGTTCTTTATAATAAATGTTGATTCCGCTTATTTTCCAAATCCTCAACAATTTCATCAAATGAAAAAACTTCGCGTGTATATTTAATTGTTTTACTATCAAACAATAAATCATTAAAATTACTTCCTTGATAATATAAGAAGTGCTCATATAGAGTATTTATTTTATCAACATTATCTTTTCTTAAATCCATTATGTTCTTTGAATAAAAATTAGTAAATAAACACTCTTTTAATGATTTGTAAATTGAAATATCAGAATCTAGATTAGTTGCTGCGCCTATGCCATAATGAATTTCTTTACCTTCTTTGTTCCAAATATATGATAAATATGTAGGCACCTTTAAATCAGTATATAATTTGTATGTTTTAATATTATATTCTTCCTTTATTTTATTAATTAATTGTTTAACATCTTCGTTTTCAATTGTATTTAAATCAATTTCTGGTGGGTTTAATCTTTGTTTAAAATTAATCATCAAAGAATCTCTTTCAATTAATTCTAACAATCCACTTTGTATTGACATTTGTATTGAACTTCCTGCTGCCATTCCTGTAGAAGTAAGCTCAGCAACAGGTTTATCAATTTCAAATGGTAAATATACCAAACTTGCTGGCCAATATATATATTTATTTTTATTTAAACTATACATTTTTGTCCAATATATTTTATCTTTCATAGGGTTCAAGAAATTATTATATTCTAAATATTGATCTTCAGAATAAAGATAAAAATTTCCCACTTTATGTTCTTTATCTAACTTTTCCCAATAATCTTTATATAATTCTGTTTCAGGAATATAACTCATGCAATATCTTTCAATAGCTTCTGCTATACAACCAACTAAAGCCTCCTGTTTATTTTTTGATATCCCTAATCCACCGCTACTAACATCTCTTTTTAAATTAAACAATTTTCTGGTATCTGCACTTAAACATTGAAACATTTTTAATCCGTATTCATCAAGTTCGTGTCTTTCCATTATAGCATTGATAATGCCAAATTTATCACTAATAACCTCTGACAAATTCTTATATTCCTGTCCTAAAATATCTGTTATATCACTTTTTTTAAAAATAACTTTATTTTTCATTATAAAATTTTCTCCTTACAAAACATATATAACTACATAAATAATAAATTATGGCTTATTATTTCTCCAGTATCGAAAATTTCCATTACACTATTTGTAATATTTTTATACATTAAATTATGTGTGTCAATATATTTTTCAGCTCTCTTTTTTGTTATTCTCCTATATGTTCTTTTTGAATATATACAACTAGATATTATTCTTCTGTAAAAAGCATCATAATCAAATTTAGCATCTATATATGGACCTATTAACATTGAATCTTTAGTTTTTCCAACAAACAATGCATTATTAGTAGTTAACTCCAACTTTGGTTCTTTTATAAATTCCCTTAACAATATTATTTCATCTTTCATCTTCAAATTTATCCCTCTCAGTTTTATAATTCAAAAATCTTTCTGCTTGATTAAAATACAAATCACAAGCTTTTATTAAATCATCTTTTTCAGTCGATTGATTATTAACTAAAATACACCATTTTCCAATTGGAGTATCCATAAATCTTTTAATTTCATTATCTGTTACCTTTTCTCTTTCTTTTGACTGTGGATCACAAATAATAAATTTATCATTTTCATACCCATTTACTACTATAGAATGTAAAAATCCACCATGAGTACCGGCAAGTAATATTAAATTATTATTTTGTAAAGCCTCTTTTAACAAGTTTTCATCAATATTTACCCCACATTTTACACCTAATTTATTTTCATTAGTATTTCTTAAAAACTGTTTATACTCATTTAATAATTCATCATAACTATCTGGAATAAAATTATTTTCATTTTTAAAAAAGTCTTTTTCTGAATGAAGAAGTTTTGTACTTAGTCCCTGTCTAGACAATAGATTAGCTATACCTGAATAATGAGAACCATCCATATATGTAGATTTGTATTTTCTATATAATTCCCTTTCCATTAATTTATTGGGAGTACTTATTTTATCATAATAATTTAAAACCATAAGTAAAGAGCAAACTGCACATGTTGGTCCATGCTGTTTATATGTTTTCACATCTTTTTCCATAGTTTCTTTTCTAATTTTATATAATTGTTCTAATGCCATTTCTACCTTGCTATCTGGATATTGATAAATATGTTCATCAGATTCAATTAAGTTTTCTTCTTTTAAATACTCTAGTATTTTTTTTCTTAATACAAAACCTGATATGCCAATCAATGATTTTGCAATTTGTTTTTCCTGCAAATTATCATATAATAAAATGTCTCTATATGCTTTTTTTTCGGGATTTTCTAATGTAAAATAAAAATGTTTAATTTGGTAATTTGTATCTATATCCAATTCACTCATCTTTTTTTCTAATTCTTCTATCGATAAATTTTCTAGATTCTTAAACTTTTTTAACCTTCCCACAAAAATCTTATCATCATTTGCATGATATTTATCTAACAACTCTCTTTTTATTTCTTTTAATTCAGAATCATTATTTTTTTTCTGTGCAATTAAATATTTTAAATGATCTTTATAATATCTTATAAAAAAAGTTTCTTCTGGAGGAGTACATGCCATATATAATTCCTCGTTAGAGATTTTATTAGATATGTTATTTGTAAAATTATTTCTCATATTATTTTCTAAATGTTTTTTTATTCCTGCACTAATAGCTAGTGTAGCTTCATCAACTTTACACATAGTTTTATATATTTTTTTTAATTCTAATACTTCTTTTGGAGATAATTCCTTTGAACTTTTATGTAGATAAGAACTTACAACTGGTTCTAGCATATTTTCATAAAAATTATTATGCCAATTCCATTGCTTTTTTAGTATTCTTAAAAATTCACTAGATGATAATTGAGTATATGCATTAACTATTTCAGATAATTGTGGATTATTTTCAGCATAATATCTATTTGCATTAAATAATTGTTTTTCCATAATATCATCTATAGTTTCTTTCCATTCTTCTGGTATAATTGCTTTTTTTATATTGTTATTCATTTATAAGCTCCTTTCGTTCAAACATTTTTTTAAAGAGCAAAATACCTTTTTGTATTTTGCTCTTCATTATTAACCAATTCTTTTGTATTAGACTAAGCTGTACAAAGCATGTCTAGTTTTCTTTCAAATTTTTTTAGTAATTTTTTCATATCTGATACCTCCTAAAAAGAATCAGTGATATGCAGGTTCACTGTTGCTTGCATTATACCAGTAAAAAAATGTGATGTCAATATTGATTTGGTACTTTTTAAACATTGATTTTTGGGGAATTAATCAGAGTTTGTATAATAATAAATTATTTTGAGGAATTTGGTCGAATTTAGTTACTTATGGGGTATTATTATCATTGGATAGTTTGTTGAGATATAAAAAAAACAACCTCCAATTTCTTGAAAGTTGCTATTTCACAATGGTTCCGTTGTTGTAGTTGTTTACAACTTGGAATTCGTAACGATTGATTCAAATATCAATCAGTTTTATATTTATAATTTAGCATATGTTTTTGGATTTGGCAAGATGGGATTTTGAACTTTTTATTTTTTTCTTAGGCTTTTGTTGTTTTCTTTTTCTAGTTGTTTTAGGCTCTTTTTAGGAGTTGGTAGGTCTTCTGG
>CAMPBM010000012.1 GCA_946637865.1 uncultured Lachnospiraceae bacterium
ATTTTGATAAAGCCGAGCCAGCAAGTCTGCGGAATGTTAATATATTGCAAGCGATAATTTTAATTTTTGACGGCTACCTGCAAAAGTAACCCACCTGAACTGTAACGGGGTGGGTAACATCGAGTCATAGTTTTTCCCATTAATTATTTAAATTTATTTGCAATCCATATAACCTCACGGCACTATCCAAATTTTCCTGAGTTGTGCCAACTTCCCAATTGTACTCATTTAAAACACGAATCATTTTAAATGTCAAGTTATTTGGAGTTAAGCCATCGTCATAGAATTTATTAAACTGAAGTTTCTGTGTTTTTACAGAGTTTGGGCTTATGAAGAAATATGCATACTCCATATTATTTGGTCTTCTAGTTTGCCCTCCTATATCTAGCACAATCTCATCACTTTGCATATTATCTGAAATAACTATATATTTGTCGGTTTTATTTCGAATTTTCACTTCATACTCTATTGTATCATAATCCATACTAACATTAGTAATCTCTATTACCATATTATCATCTTCAGCTGCTAAATTTAGATTCTTTTTTTCCACAAATTCTCCGATAGATAATTTTATTTCACCATTTTCCTCTATCATTACAAATTTTTCCTCGTAATAATAATATCCATCAGTTGTACCATTTGCTAAAATATCATCTAAAATCCTAATGCTATATATATACTTGTTCCCTACTATAGAATAGCTTTGAATATTATATATTTTCTTTTTTCCTTCAAATACTTCCTTTACATAGCTCGTAAATTGTTCTAATGTTGGATATACATTTTCCTTACATTCATCTGTAATTAGATTGTAGGCTTGCTCATATTCACCATTATTGCAATGTCTGAAATATTCGTCTATTATTGTTTCAATAGGCTCTTGGTATTTCTCTGGCACTTCTTGTTCAGTATTCATGATAGGAATGTGAGGCTCATAGGTAACCATAGGAGGGTTTATTTGAGGAGGTCTATTTTTTATATATAAATTTATCATAAATATTATCAGCCAGACCAGTAATATATATAATATTACTTTCTTTTTATGTTTTTTTAGAAATCTCCTTAATCTTACTTCTAAATTTGTCATATATTTCCTCCTATATTACCTGGAACGAAATAACGAAATCGTTATAGTTGTTTTCTTTTAGCACTATTCTTTGTGTTTTTTTGTTATCTCTACTTCCTAATATATCTAGTACTGATATCTTTAATACATAAATAGAACCTTGCCTTGTTATATCATCGTAGCTTATTGCAAATTGCGATGGATATGTTTTTTCTATATATGCTTCAAAATCTTCTAATTTTGGAAAATAATTTTGTTTAAACTCTGCATAGAGCATATTGTAAGCTGATTCATATTCTTTTTTTTCTATATGACTAAAGTATTCACTACAATAATATTCCATTCTACTCCTTTCATCTAAGCTTGAAAGGTACTTAGTTGTATCGTCAACAGTGCGTGGAAGTGTTTGAAATACAGGCTTATTGCTCTCATCTTGATTTGAAATTGTTTTTATAACACTCTTTTGTTGAAACTCCTGATTCTTTTTGGGCACTAATATGTATTTAGCATATAAAATCAAATCAACAACTATTAATATCGCAATTATTAATATTAATATAAACTCATTTTTATCAAATTTATTTTTTAATTTTGCCATATCAATTCTATTCCCTCCATTTTAAGCTCAAGAAGTTACATAACTTTAAAGGATGTAATCCTTTTACCTTATATCTTATAGCTTCCACTTTACTGCATTACAAAAATTTTATAATTCCATCTTTATTTGTCGAGAACTCAACTTTTACAACCATTTGAATATTATTCTCATATATAATTTTTAAATCAAAGTTAATTTTATTATCCTCTTTTTGTATAGAATCTACTAATATCTCACAAGAAATATATTTTAAATCCTCTTTATTATACACATCACTATAAAGCATTTTAAACTCATTTTCGCTCACTATTCCTAAATCAGTTTCTAACGTTTCTTTATTTTTTTCATAGTATTCTAAAACTGCAGTTGAAGATTCTATATTATTAATACTTGGTATATACTTATTAATTAATAAATATGTCTTTTTATATATATTAACAAGGTCATTCTTTCCATTATATCCTATCTCTAATTTAGAAAATTTAGCAGGAAAAATTTTATCCTCGTAATATTCTTCAGTACTCTTATGTGTATAATCGTCAAAATTAGAATTTGATTTGTTTTTTATATTAACAAGTATAACGATTAATAGAACTAAAAGTATTAATATAATACATAATAAAATAACAAGTTTGTTTTTCATACATTCTTCCTTGTAAGATATATTTAGGTTTTTGCTGGAATAACCTATAAACCAATTACACTATTATTTTCCTTCTAGCATATCTGTAAATGGTGTATCTGACGAAAACTCTAATGTACCTCCATCTTGGGTTGTGTACTCACCTTTTGTATACAATAAATATTCTACCCTTCTTCTGTTGTATAATCCCGCTGAAGATGCTTGCATCCACGCACTACGAAGGTCTCCGCCATTACGAATTGCGTTTAGTACGCTAAGGTATACATCACCTCCGGCCACCTTGTTGCCATCTTAATTCAACAAGTGCTTCAAATTGCTGTTGACTTAAAGGTAATCCTAATCCTTCTATTTCCCCTTTTATTTCTTCTAACAATTGAAGATATACATCAACTGTAGCTTCCTTATCAAAACTATATTTATCTTTATGTTTATTCCAATAATCTGCATCCGCTACATGAGATGTATCTACATAGCTTGGGAACTTATCAGCATTGTATAATAAATATAATCCAGGTCCAACTGTTACAGCATCTTCACCAGCACCCCAGTTAACTCCACCATTTTCATAAGTAAATGCAGAGTCGCTTGTCCTTGGCATTCCCTCTATGGTTGCCAAATGGCATAAGAATTCTTCAGAAAAGTTACCATCCCACTTATTTGCCACATCTGGTCGCATGTAATCTTCTATGTTATCTACATAGCCTCCCAAATTATTCTTTAATATAACTTTTACTTTCTCACCTGTCGTAGTACCTATTGAATCCCCCACTTCTACAGTTCCACTTGCAGTAGCAGTAACTCCCTCTATTATCATTTGGTACCTATCTATAACACCAATTTCAGGTTGTGAAATTCCGTCAAAAGTTAATACAACTTTACCGTCTATAGTTTCCACTGTACAATTTCCAGGTGCAATAACACCCATTCCTGGTCGTATTCCTAATATGTCTTTATCTTCTTCTTCCCCCTCTTTGTTTTCTTCGTTTGTACTTTCACTAGCTGTACCACTATTTCCATTTTTAGTTCCATCATTTCCTTTTTTGAATTCACTTTCATCAATTGGATAAATTATAGCACCATAATCTAAAGAATCATCCTCTTTGTTTTGTCTCCAATATAGTGATTCTGCTTCAGTGTTTACCGTGTATTCTGGAATGAACCATTTCAATACATCTTTATTAAGTGATTCAAATTCTGCTTTCGTATAATATCCAAATTCTATCAACATTTCTTTGAAATCTCTATATATATATTGTGCTGGTTCAGTATGCATTCCTTCTAGCAATCCAAATGCTGTAAGTGTTACCACATCACCATTTATGGTTTTATTATCAAAACTTATTGGTAGCCTCTTTGTAGTAACACCCAACTGATCTAATACTCCATTAATGTACTCAACAGATTTTTTAGACGCTTCTATTACTTCACTATCGCTATAATTCTCATATTTATTGCCTACGGAAACGTATGGAACTGCACTTTTTCTTACATTATACTCGTATATAACTTCACCAGTTTCTGGTAGTACAGTTTCACCCACTTTGGTTACAGTACCCTGAGCAGTTGTTACTAAAGCATTTGAAATCGCCGTTTCTTGGTCTACTTCTTCATTCATATTCTCACTAGTACTTATTGAAAGTATTCTTCCATTTTTTACTCTTACTGTACCACTCGTAATGTGTTCCAACTTCTTGCACCACAATATTGATTTTGCAGTTTGCCTACTACCGTCTAACACATAGTATTGCCCCTGTGTCATCAGCTTTTTCATAGTTCGATAACCATCACCTATAGTATATTCACCCTTTGCTGTCTTTATTGTTTTCTTTCCATCTTCTAATCCTGTGTCTTCTACTTTTTCACCATCTAAATAAACAACATCACCCTTTACGACATATGGTTGACGCCATTGTGTATATACATTGTCTTTTTGATCTTTTCCCTCAACATTAAGCACAATTGTTATGTCTAAATCATCACTCTGCTTTTCTTCTGGTAGTGTGTATGGTAATCTTATTTCCTTCTTACTCTTTATATATGCAGATTCTGTCTGTTTTTCTGAAAATAATTCTTCTGCTTCGGGTATTTCAAATATTATGTCCTTATACCAATGTCTTACAACATAAGCAATTCTAGGGGATACATACTCGTATGAATCTAGTGCATCCTCCAAAGCGAAGTATATGGTATCTATATCTTCTATTGTTAATCCTTCTAAATCTATATCTAACTTTTCAAATAAATCATCTATAAGCTCTTGAATATATTTATCCTTATTTTTCAATTGTCCATAATAAAATTCTAAATCACTACTTATTTTTTGTAATTTTTCCTCTATCTCAGCCACAGATGGATTATTATCCATAAAAGTAACCCATTCTTGTGCCATTAAAAGATCTAATGTACCTTGTCCTTCACGATCTGTAGAACCCCTATCTGACCTTGGTATCCAACCATACATCCAATCACCGCCATGCGATATTTGCGTAAATTTTCCTGAAACGTCTGCCCAATTTTCTAAGCCTGCCTCTTCCATATACGAGTCGAATTGAGCTAGCATACAAGTAATTCCATCCTTTATATAATCATTGTTTTTTATTTCATCTGCATGACCATTTATGTAATATTGAATTCCATGCAAAATTCCAGTAGTGTATACTTCACTATAAAAACCACCTTCCTTTTCGTGAGCAGTATAATATCCTCCGTACTCACCATCAATATCAATATACAAATCTCCTTCTTCGTCAGTATAAGAAATTTCGGTCATTGGTTGTGCTTCTGCTGTTCCAAGTAGAATTGCTTCAGCGTCGGGACCGCGATATATTTGTCCGCTTTCACTTTCTCCCATATACTCTAATCCTGCTCTGCTAAGTAAACCGTCATCCACAGAATAACCTTCGTCTGTTGTATCTACATTTCCGAAACCAGCAAACCGTAGTCCATTTTTTTACGTCTTTATAACGGTTAGCCTGCATTCTATACAAAACTCTATATGTACCATCTCCTAAGAAAGCATCTTTTGCTGAATAAATACAATCTTCTGTAAACTCTATATCTTCTGCTCGCTTGAATGAAAAACTCTTTATACTTTCTATCCAATTATGCAAAGCACTAATACTAATTACCTCTTTTAATCGCTCAAAATCTATATCATCATCAAACTTATATTTGCCAGTATCCTCATCCATATGTATATGTTCTAATAATTCATAATCACTCAATACATCTTTATATTTTTTTCCATATTGGATTGGAAGATCTTTACCTTTGTATTTAATTTCATATTCTGCCTTATAATCATCTTTCAATGCAATTAACTTTACTACCGTTTGCAAATTATCATTCTTAACTATTTCCTCTGTAAAATCTGGACTCATAGTTCCTATATGTAATGCTAACAAAAACTCCAGTGGCATACCATATCTAGAAGTATAGGAATCCAAGTCATACCTAGCAACTTGATTTACTGCTGCTAATTCTTTTAATGAAACGTTTAGTGAATTTATAACCATTTGTCTTCCTTCTCTATCTACGGTAATTGTTGAATCGTCCCAATCTTTTATAATTCCTTCAGCATTTTCTATTTTTGTTTCTATCATACCAGTATAGTCTTTATATCCTAAAACTCCTGATACCACATTTCCGATTTTATCTTTATCATGGATTAAATATGCTCTTTCATTTGCTGCTATGTAATTAAATAATAAATCATTATCTTTAGTATACTGTACGGTTGCATCATTGTATTCTTTCGCTGCTATAAGATCGTTTATAAATGCTGTAAGTGCATTTGTATCACTCTCATATTCTTCCATAGTAGGCTCGTCAGACAATAATGTTGGAGAATATTCTATATCATCCCCATTCCTTGTATAACTGGCTACAAAACCAAATCCAACAGGATCAAATCCCATATCATCTATATACTTTAATACCTTCTTTTGCTGTGTTCTATTTGGGTCTTTTGCTATTTCCTGCAAATAATAATCTGAGCCGAAAGTATAATTCAATAGTGTCTTATCTATTCCATCCATTAAATTCTTGAAAATTCCTTCTTGCATCATTCCAGGCATTGATGTTATAAATGAAATAATTCCAATCAACATAAATAACATTACAAAAAATGGTAATCCTGTTAATGCAGCAAGCCTAACCTTTTTATAAAGTATATTTCTTATTTTATCTCTAATACCTTTATTTTTCTTTTTAGTATTTCTTTTTCCTCTTCTTCTCGTCCTTCTTTTATTAGCTTTCGTTTTGTGCTTTTGTCTCTTTTTTAAATCATCTTCGACCGTTTGGTCTACTAAATTATCCTCAGGATCCATTATTCTCTCACCTGCCTTTCCTGGTTAAAAATTTTCTATGGATATATCTTTTGTTGATATGTACTATTTGGCTTAATTACGCCTTTCTGTGCCATTTCTGTAGTATAATCAACAAAATCAAATCCATCTTCATGCCCTACTGCAGTCGCTGAGCGCGCAAGTTTCTTAACCTGGTCATACATATCTCTTTGATAATCATTTAAACCTTGTCCATCTGACTCGTGTAGTGCTCTAATTGACGCTCTAATTTCCTGTTGCGTTGCATTGCGACTGTTAGTTGCTCTAAAATCACGTTGGTATGCATCTACATAATCTTTGTATGCTCCTGCATATACTCTCTGATTCTTCTCCAATTGATGTTCTTTTCTCTTAACTTCAATATCTTCTGAAATTCCTTTTGCAACTCCACCAAATGCTGTGGCCATTGATGCAGCTGATTTAACATCTCCTACTGTACCACCAGCAATTGCTCCAGCTAATGTAGCAGCACCTACTATTTTACGTTGTGCTATAGATGCAAGACCACCTTGTCTAGCTATATCTTTTGCTATTCCTGTCTTTTGTACCTTATCAGAAACATTATTAGCAATATTTCCTAAAGTAGTAGATTCATTGTTTCTCATCGTAGGTACTTCACCTTTTCCTCCAGCTTTTCCTCCAGCTCCTGCGCCTTTTCCTCCGCCCTTAAATACGGAGCTTGCCGCTGTTAACGCCATTGCACCGGTTCCTAAAGCATCTCCCATACTGCTAGGTGCAATTCCAAATATTTTTTTAACTATATTTTCTGCCTTTAACATAAACAGTGCACTTGCTGCAGCAAACACCATTTTACCTAAATCTTCTTTTCCTCCCATTGAACTCATAATTGAGCTATAAAATATTATATATATAATACAATGAAAAGGTTGTATTAAAACCGTAGACATAAATTCCCTCATCCACGTGTTTAATGCTTGAGATTTACTATCTCCTATTTTATCTATTGCATATGTAATAGTTATTAATGGTGAAATTACTATTAGAAAAGCTAATACTATTGCGCGCTTAATATATATTAAAACAAATGCTAAGCTTGCTACTGTAAACGCTCCACATACTATTAATTCATCCATACCGGCACCTGGAACCAATGCTCTTACCCACAAATCTTCCCATACTCCTGATTCTTGCGCCGGGTTTACACTTTCCAGAGTATTTACCAAGGTTCCATTTAAATAGAAAACTAATATTATAATATAGTGAAGCATAAACACCAATACCAAACTTACAGCCCAATCTTGTAGCATTCCACTATACCTTGCCTTTTCATCTGCTACTGTAGAAATTGCCATACGTATTGCAACATACAGTAATACGAACAATAATAGTGCAATTGACATAGCCCTCATCAAATTGTAAAACTGTGCTATATTGTTTACAATTGTGCCTGAAGCTGCTTTTTGATTAGTTATTACACTATCGAAGAAGTTTGCGGATGTTATCTCTACTTTATTAAACAGAACCGCATACATTGCATCAGAGGCTCCATTGCTTACATTACCTATTACCGCTGTAGTTAAAAGTTGCAATGCTTTAAATATAAGTACCGCAAATTGTTGTATTCCTAAAGTTAATATTCCTACTAAACCCTCTACCAACATTGTTCCCAAATTTTCAAATGTATTTGACATCCAGTCGGTCGTTCTTTCGATAGCATCATCATATATCCAGCTAACTGCTTCACCAACAGTATCTCCATAACTCACTTTCACAAATGACATAACAAAGAATATTAACATTACTACAATAGCTATTATCTTTATTTGTTTACTTTTTCTCATTTCACACCTCTTTCATTACTTTCTATTCTTTTTAATTTCTTCAAAAATCTTACTAACGTTTGCAACTGATGATTTATGCTTGATTTTTCCAACTTCATTATAAGTATTAAGTTTATTTGTACTCTTTACTATATAACTATGCAACGCTGCTATTCTATGATTTGGGAAAGCAGAAAGTGTAATAGTTTCAGGTGGTAACACACCATCCATGCCCAGAGCTTCCCTAATAGCTTCAGCTGCTTCTTTCGCATCGTATCCTAATCCTTTGTTATCATTTGTTTGCTTAAACTCGAATTGCTTTCTTACCTTATCTTTTATATCTGCATCTATATGTAAACCTTTACCTTTTGCAACAAATATAGCTTCTAATTCATTTAGTATTCCATCTACATCACTTCCAGTAAGTCTAGTTGTTGTTCCACTTACACTATATTTATTAATCGACTTAATAATATCTTCTGAAGAAATATTAACATTCTTAGATTGTTGTAATATTGAATTCATATCTTTTTCAAATAATTTCTTAGCATCATCATCCGACATTCCAATACTTCTAGCATATGCTTTATATTCATTATTTAACATTTTAGCTGCATTTGTTATATCCCTTTCCTGTTTAACAGATTGTTGCGTATAATCTAGGAATTTGTCTTGCTTTGATACAGCTTCTTTCGCTTTAAATGACGCTCTAGTTTCTGTATTTACTATATTTTCAATTTCACCTAAACCTGTTATAGTTTCACCGAATTTTCTTGCATTTTGAGCTGCTTTTCCAAATATATTGTTAGAATTTCTTTCATGTTTTGCATTTTCATATTCTACTTTTGCTCTTTCTAGCTGTTCATCTGCTTCTTGTAGTCTATGTAATTCCTTTGCTCTTTCTTTTCTACGTTTCTTTAACATATCCTTAAGCTCATCTTTTAGTTTATTGTACATAAATGTATTTCCTGCAAAAAAAGCATTATTGCAATCGTCTAATTTTTTATTATAGTCCTGTTCAAATTTGTATTCGTTATCAGTATACTCGTCTAATGCTATATTATATTCGTCTTTTGCATCTCTTCTGTCTTTAAATGCCTGTGCTACTGTTCCTTTGTATGAATATGTACTTTTAATTGTTTTTGACAATGTTTTGTGCTTACTAATCATAGCATTTGATTTTTTAAATAATACCGCACCTGCAGATGGGTCATCAATAGCTACTGCAATTGCAGCAACCCTGCCTGCCATTCCTAAAGTTAAATCTTTAGCTAATTGTATATTTCTAGTAAACCTCTCCATTTTTAGCTTTCTATATTTTTTTATGTCTGCATATCTCTGCTTACTTGTTTCATAACTTGTTCCATTTCCTAACATACCAAGTCTTTGTATTGGTTTTGTATTAATTCTATTAGCTAGCTTACCAAGCCAGGTTTTATCAAATGCTCTTGCAAATTTCCCCATTTTTCCAGTATTACTTGCATCGCTCCAATCTTTTGTAAAGAAACCTAAAGTATTGAATTTCCATTTATCTAATATCTTATCTGCCTCTTCTTTATTCTTTGCACCAGTAAGTCCTCTAGCCACTCTTGTAAATAATCCTTTATCGCTAAACATAGTTCCTTGAACTAAACCAACTGCGCTTTTACCAACAGTATACATAGGCAAAAAGCTTCTGAAGACATTTGACCATGATTCTGGTCTGTTGACATCTGCCAAAGAGTCTGCTTTATCTAAGCCAAATATTTTTATCACTGTACTATCTGCCTTTAACATAAAGTTTAAGATAACAATTGCTACTAATGCTCCTGCTACACTATCCTGTGATACCCTCATTGCCATAGATATAAATATTACATATATCAATGAATGTACAGTTTGAAGCAATACATTAAATCCAAAATCTTTAAACCATTTATTAATAGCACTAGATTTCTTTCCAGTCACTAGTGACTCTATTGCGTGTTTCAAACCTATAAATGGTGCTGATATTGCTAGGAGATAAATAGTTAAGTACCTTTTAAAATATATAAGCAAAAATCTTACCTCCAAATAAATTAAGAAAATATATACAACTGTCGCAGGAACTCCTTCAGTCCAGTTAAATGCATACGCCTTTATTCTTACTGCATCATATAAATTTAACCATGAGGCTCCTTTTCCGTTTCCCTCTTCGTCTTCAATTACTATTTCTTTCGCTTGAGTATCTGCAATGTCTTCAAACTTTTTTACAAACACATCATTAAATTGAAATGATAAATACATAAACATATGCATAGAGAAGATTATTACAAAGCAATATAGCCACGTTACAAGAAAACTTGACATTTTAGCCTTTTTCTCTGAAATTGATGTTACTGCCATTCTAATTGCAACTCCTACCAAGATAAATAGCATAACTGCTATAGCGATATTTCTAAATACTACATATATAGTAGCTAAATTTTTTCTTACTGTGTATATAAGATTATCTTCATATGAAATTTCTTCTGCAGTTATGGTCTGCCTTTCTTCTCCTGGTTTTAATGGTCCTGAAACTGGTGCGTTTATTTCTTCTGCAGTTTGAGGAACTAATTGCCTTCCACCAGCAGTTTCAAAATTAAAGAAATTTGCATCAAGAATTGGAATTTTATTAAAAAATATACTTTCAACTGTTAGTCTGTTTCCAGACGCAGATGTTGCTCTAGCGCCAAAGAAAGATTCCCAACTTATACTTTCATTGTGTCCACTTAATCCAAATACCAAATGTTGTATTAAGTTTTCAAAAAGATTTGCCCAACCTATAACCTGCATTCTTACCATATACACCACAAGATTTATAAAGAATTTTAATAATTTTATTATTCCGTCAAATACCCATGTCCATGATAATTTTTTAGCACTTATACTTACTTGCTTTGGCAATCCTTTATAATCAGACTTTGAGTAATAGCCCCTTCCATTAAAAATTAAGTTTGCATCGGTTTCTGAAATCGATTCGGCTACATCTTTTTTTATTCTATATACTTCAGTAACACCATATTCTGGTATATCTTGTTTTTCATCATATTTTTCTCTTATTCGTTTTAAATACTTATCAATGTATTCGTACTTTAGTGCACCACTCGGTCCTATATCTGCATCTTCCGTAGCATATATGACTTTGGCTCCACCAACGAATAGTAAATTATCTTTCATACCATCGTGTTCTGCTATTAATATATCCCCTGGAACAACTTTTCCTTCAGAAATTAGTGTTTGAATATCTAATATTGCATATCCAACTATCTCATCGCCAAATATTTCTTTCTTGGAATCGAAATTACCTGTATTTATTTGTATTCCACCACTAACACCTGAATATACACTACCTATATCCCTTGAAAACAAAGCATTGCTATATACAAAACCTATCCATGAGTTATTGCTTAGTGCGTACTCTCCTGCGTTTTCATCAATTTGGTTATAAGCATTTACCGATGAATCGTACACAGTTTTTACTTCGCCTTTTGCTTTTACCTTCTCATGTGGACTTAATCCCCTACTACTTGTACTACTCCAATTTTCATAAAAGTTGATTGCAAAGTTTGCCGCATAATTTCCTGCTCTTTCTGTAGTTAGATTTGCTACATATGTTTCTGCGAATGCAATGCCTGAAAAAAGAGAAGGCAATAATATGCAAATGATTAAATTTATTATTAATAATCTTTTTAATTGTATTTTTATTTTATTTTTCATTTGCATATCCTCCCTTCTTTATTTCAAAATTTTTTTCAAATATTTAAATCTATACTAGTGTCGTTATAGTATAATATTTTGTCTTTAACTTCTTTTAATATATAGTCTCCTTCACCAATAATTATGGAATCATATATACGCTCTTTAACATTATACTTAAAAATTCCCCTATCCTTAACAGAATATATAAAATTATAGTCATCTAGCCATATTCCCATAGTTATTATTTCCCTTAGTTCGCTATTTGGAAACTGGTTATTAATAGATATAAATCTAATCTTATGCATAGCATTACTACTATTGGTACTTTTTTGGTATACCTTGAATTCATTACTTTTGTTTAACACTATTCCCGGTTTTACAAAGTTGTATGCCGACGTCGTATCATCTAAGGTGTTTATTCTATTTTTTTCCTCCTCAAATACTAAATCGCTGTTCTCTATTATTATTCCACTTGGTAGTGATTCTTTACCCTCTATTATATCTTCTAATGTTACATCACCAAATACTTTTCCTTGATAATTATTATATAATATTACGCCTTTTTTAGTTGTAGAGTCATACTTTATGCACATTCCCTTAAGTGTATATTGTAGCTTAACATAGTCTGTACTATAATCATATATATCGTAATCTTTCCATTCTTTTTTTATTTCGTCTACGAATGTTTTTTCATTTTCAATGTTATCTGGCTTATCTTTTATTATTTTAGCAATACCGTTTGTATCATAATCATCATACCTATAAATTGAAACTTGATCTTTACAAAAAAATACATACATATTCTTTCCTTTGTATCCAATTAAGTCAGAATATAAGAATTGTGGTTCTCCCAATGTCTTTTTTATTTCCTCCATATTTGAACTAACTTTTAAATTATTAATTATTGTTTTTTCGTATTTGGGTGTATATATAAGATTGAACACCTTGCCATCTATAATTCTAACTTCAATTCCTTCGTCAAAATATATATTGTAATTTCTATAGGTACTTTCCATTGTGCCAAATTTTACTGCACCTGCTTGCCATCCTTTTTCTAGCAATTGTTTTAATTCTTCAGCATCTACACTAAATTCTATACTTGGCACTTTGGTAAAATTTTCTATATTTTCTTTTGTATTAATTACCTCATAGTAATTCTCTGTTTCATTTATGAAATATGTTTCTACAAGTTGCTTGTCTTCCTTACAGTACACAGTTATCGAATCGCTATTTGTTTCATCAACTATTACAAAGTTTTTATAATTTAATACATAAGCAGAATATTGTATTAAGTTTTCTACCAAGTTTGATGCATCACTTCCATTTTCACTTATTTTCATCGGTAGTTCCATATATATGCGGTAACTTACGCTGTCATCATTTACATCTTCTTGCTTTATCAACTTACAATTTAAGTATAACGCAACCTCTTGAATATCTTTAAAATCTGTTATGTCTGTATACTGTCTTACTCTTTGCTTCTCCTCTTGCAAAACCTTTTGGTGCTTTACTTCTTGATAGTATTTTATCACTGCGATGGTAATTAAAAATAATAATATTATTGATAACAAACTTATAATTAGTTTTTTATAATTTTTTTTCTTATTTATTATCATTTTTAATTATCATCTCCTATTTATAATTTGATTGTTTATTGCGATTATGTATATTTTTTATGTATATTGATGTAATCGTATCCATTTTATTGCAAAACTCTGTAAAGCAATTTGATAATATTATTTCCGTATAGGAGCACTGGAGTGCTCCTATACAAAACATCCCTTCCATTTTTTATAAAAATATCTATTTTTACTTCATATTGCATAGCTTCCTTAAAGGTTTCCTATACTCTAACATTACATAAACATGTTCTTTATACTAGAATGGAAGTTCTTCTTCCGACATACCCGTATCTCCTTTACCAGACATTACAGAAAATATCTTTCTCATTATTTTCTCTGACCTACCCATCGCATAGAAAAATACTGCTGCTAATATTGGCTGGCTTTGAGCTATTGCACCCGCTGTTGAAACAAACGCTACATACAAAATTGCATGTATGGGTTGAATAGTTAACTTTGAAATGAGTTCACCCAATAATGCCCCAAATGCTTGTGCCTTTCTGTCACTTGCTTTATCAATAGCATATGTAACTGTTACTAATGGTGAAATAATTATCAAAAAATATACTTCAAGTATTCTTTTTATATAATACATACAAAATTTTATTTGATAATATGCTATTACAATTAACATCACAAGTGCTGTAAAAGCATTAAAACCTTTTGCATTTACATTTTTAAGTGCAGTTTCAAATATATCTAATTCAAATTGGTCTATCTTCCAATCCTTTGTTACTCTTGAAAATACGTCCAATACTGTATCAATTACAACTGAAATTATTATAATTATGTATTGCATAGTAAATAATAAAACTAAAGAAATTGCCCAATCTACTAACATTCTCTTATAGTCTGCTTTCTCAGATGCAACTGTAGAAGTTATCATTTTTATGGCTACATATAAAAGTACAAATAAGCTAAATGCTATTGCAATAGCCCTTGTAAAATTGAAGAATTTAATCATATTCTCTTTTAAAAGTCCTGGAACAGATGTTTCGTCCGTACCACTGCTTCCTAAAAGATCAATGTTAAATAGCTTATAGTTTCCCATTACAGTATCATAAATTGTAAATTGAGCACCTCTCTTAATTTCTTCTCCCACAGTTAACGCGACTTCTTTTGTATCCTCGGCTAATCCTGAAATCCACGTCAAAACTTTAATAGCATACGTCACCAACGAAAGAATTACATTTGACATAGTTTTGAATATCTGTGATCCAGAATATGTTCCTCCACCTACATTAGCCTCTAATTTCTGATCGAGGTCATTTACAACATCCGCAGTTCCAGTCTTTTGAGGTGTAGGATCTAGCAAGGTTGGGTCTTCGAACACAGCAGTAGTTTGGCTACTGCTAGGAACTTCTTCCGAATCTCCTTCATCCGCATACGAGAAAGTTGATATGCAATTAATCAATAACATAATTATTAAAAATACAGTTATAGTTTTCTTCATCTAATTACTCCTACTTTCTTTTTGCAATTTCATTCATGTTTGTTTCAATAAATTCAAATTCTTTCTTAGTTGGGTTTATAGCTATAATTGCTGTATCCTCTCCAACCTTCAACAAACCTTCTCCTCTTGTGCATGTTGTTAAGAAATTCGCTTCTCCATCACTTAATTTAAATACCTCTTTTATATATTGTATTTCTGACTTATCCTGTGCTAAGAATAGCTTAGTATCTGATGATGTTAAAACTACCTGAACCTCTTGCTTTTCATAGAAATCTTGGAATTTTTGTGAAATAACCGCTAAGGAAACATTTCTTTTTCTAGCACGTCTAGCCATAGTATTTAAGAAATCAACAGCTTCTGGGTATGGAAGCAACATCCAAGCTTCGTCGACTAGCACTCTCTTTTTAGCAGCTTTTTCTTTATCCTCGCTGTTTTTCTTAACGTATTTCTCCCAAACCCACGAAAGCAATATTTGCTGTGCAAGTGGTCTTGCAAACCTTTCTTCTAGTTGGGATATATCCAAATTTATGAATGGTATATCATCTAACAATTCAAATGTAGATTGACCATCAAAGTAAGCCATCTGTCCGTTGTATTCTCTTACGTATTGTCTCATAACCTTTACAAGATAACTGTAATGGAATCTATAATCTGGGTTTCTATTTTCTTTTGCTTTTACTAATAGTCTTTTATACCAACTTCCTATAGTAGGCATTTCTTTTCTTTGTCTACCTAGGTAGTTTTCATCCAAAACTTTTTCATTTCTTTTTATATAAATACTATTAACATCACTTGTTATTTCATAAGCTTCATATTCTTCTGCAACAGATTCTGCAATTATTTGCTTTGTAAGTTCATTTACCTCTGAACTACGTGTACTTCCTCTTGCCATTGTAACTAATGCTTGGGTAACATCCTCTACTTTATTTTCTACATTTAATACAGCTCTTTCTTTTCCAGTTATTTCATCCTTTGAAAGCTCTGGTTCAATATCAAATAAATTAATAATAGTAGATGAACTTGGGCTTATTACGACATTTACCCCACCAAGTGCTTCTGCAACTAGTCCATACTCACCCTCGGCATCTAGTGCCAAACTCTCTATTCCCATTAATACAGATGAACGAGCTGTTAAGGTTTTTATAGCAACTGATTTACCCGCACCAGATTTACCAAATACAACCATATTATAATTGTTTAGTGATTTACTAAAATTATCATATAATATAGGTAATCCCGTTTGGCGATTAAACCCTAAAGGTATTCCATTTGGATGTCCTATATCTGAATTTATGAATGGGAACACCGTTGCCATCGAGTTACGGTCAAAAGTATGTGCTTTATGTATTCTATTATCTACATAAGGCATATTAGAGTTAAATGCATCCTCCTGCATTGCCCACGCTGGTTTTATACCTATCATAGTTTTTGACATTTCAGTTGATAACAATTCTGTTTGCTTATCTAAGTCTTCTAAACTATATGCAAATAATGTACATATAACAGAAGATTCGTATAATTTGTTAAATCCTCCTGCTATAGAGTCTCTTAAGTCTTCTGCTTCGGCTCTTTTTTGTGCTAATAATCTTTCTCTGTTGATATCTCCTCTTTCTGCAGCTACGATTCTTTCAGATTCTATTTCATTTATTCTTTTATTTAAATCTGTTTGTGATGAATTTTCTGTAATTGGTTTAATAAATACAGAAACATTAACGTCACCAAACGTATACATACTTCTTAGAAACTCTGGGAAGGTACACATTCTAGGCATAGTAGCTATAATAACACTACGTGCATATTTTGTAGTACTTGCTGAAATTTCTAAGTGGTTTGTATGTGTCGCATCTACACCAGCTGGTGCTATTATATCTTTAAGCGATTTTTTATTTTTTAATAAAATGCTTTTGTCATCTTTCTTCTCTTCCATCTTAGCTTCTTTATTTTTCTTTGTATTAAACAATCCCATCGACCTTTCTCCTCTCTTTAAATCTTTGGTATTAATTCTATTCAGCAGTTTCTGCCCTTCTACGTCTTGCTCTTTGAACCGCCTCTGCATTTGCTACTTGCGTTCTTCTTACAGCCTCTCCACTAGCTGTTCTTTGTGCACTTGCTGCTGTTCTTTGTGCACTTGCTGCCCTTCTTTCCATCTGTGCCTGTCTTGCCCTAGCTTCTGCACTTCTGGCTGTACTTGCGGTTCTTCTTGCAGTACTTGGATTTCCAGCAATTGGATTTCCAGCACTTGAATTTTCAGTACTTGAATTTCTTCTGCTAGCTTGTTGAACCTGCTTAGGTTTTTCATCTTCTTTGCTAGCGTTGTTTATTTGTTCTACTGTTTCTTCATATAAGGCATTTGTCATTTCTCCCTTATACTTCTCCACATATGCTAAAGCTCTTCTTCTAATTTCAGCCTTATTTGCTTCTCTTAACTTAATAATTTTGCTTGCTTTTTCTATACTTTCAGATGTTAATTCTATTGCATCACGCTCTGCTTTTTCCTCTATTGCTTCTTTTTGTTTCTCAAGTAAATCTTTTGCTGTGTTATATAAGCTATCGTACTGTGCTTCTACAGCTCTTCTTATGTTGATTAATTCCGAATCATCTCTGTTATATGCTACATATAATAATTCTGCTAATTCTTCAGAATCCATTACTTTCGCCATAACCCCTGCTGAAGAAAGCGCTCTGATTAATGTTTGTGCTCTTGTATATAGTTCAGAAAATGCTAGTCCATCTATTTCTTCTTTTGAATAATTACTTAGCTGTGCTCCAATTTCCGCTGTATAATATGATATTGCTAAATAAGTATTTTGTTGCAATACATTTCTGTTTTGACTTAACCTAGCAACGTAGTTTGTTATATCTGATCCATATTCTAGTATATTTATTTTTTTCTTTTTCTCAATCTCTAACTTTCTTACAGTTTCACTATTTCCAGCAGTTTGTTCTCTTTTTATTTGCATTTCTATTTTTGCAATTTCATCTTTAACATTGTTAACTCTTTGCTCATATTTACTTATACTTTCATTTAAATTAATACTTCTAGATTGTACATATAATTGTATTGGAAATCTCAAAGTATTTAAGAATTGTACGAAACCACTCTCTACTGCTATTTTTTCTTCTTCTCCTAACAAGTCAAAGTTGATACCTCTACAGTGTAATACCATTACATATTGAGTTCTACCTTTTCTTACAATCATATTGTCAACTACTGCATCAAAATCTAGGAACTTAGACATTGATTCAATTCCTTGCAATCTGGTTTCCGTTTCTCCTGAGCCACCTTTAGTTTTCACCCCAGAGTCTCCATTATTTTGAGCGTTTGCTTTTTTCTCTTTATTAATTTTATTCCAGTTATATACCAAGACTGCTATTATTAGCATAATAAGTATTACACAGATACCTACTACTATGTATATAATTGACACAATTCCATTTCCTCCCATTATTTATCCTCCTTTGTATACGAATAAACTTTTCTATTTGACTTATATTTTAAATATCTTCTTATAACATCGTCCATTGAATCTCCTTCAATGTTTTTAGTGAATGGTAATCCTGTTATTTTTGGAATTTTTATAGTTCCAAAGCCATATCCAAGTAAAGCAAATATTATTAATAATATAACTCCAAGTACGTCCATTCCTAGAGAGTGGAATATTAATAAAAATATAAGCCCAACTCCTCCAAACGCTGCAGTTGTTATTAATGATTTTACCGAGAAAATAATTAGTATTCTAGTTTCCCCTTTTAAATCCTTTGGTATATAGTGCGTTGCCATCCTTTATTCCTCCTTTATTGATACTTCAAAAATTAAAAATATTTTCATTATCCTCCAAGTGATTCACTCATTATATTTCTTGCTAATGTCCAAATTCCAACTGCACCAAATAATACAACTATCGCAACTGCAAGTCCTATAAGCTGTTGCCTTAACTTTGCTTGTTGATCTGGGGTTGCAACTATCCATTTTGCAGCCATTATAACTCCTACTACCAGGATTATTGCCGTTCCTATTGAAACCAATATTTGTCCTATAACTATGAAATCATCAACAAATGTATCTACAGTCGCTCCACCTGCTGATCCTTTACTTATCCAGTCACTTCCAGCCCCGAAAATATCACCTATGCCTACTGCAGATACTTGGTTATTCATAGCACATATTCCAAACAACACAGCAATTAGTAGCAGGATTTTCATAACATTTGCCATCCACTTTTTGTTCATTTTTACCCTCTCCTTTTATTCTAGTTAATTCTATATCTATTTTCATTATAGTCAAATTTTAAATTTTTTTCAACAAAAAAAACCCTCGAAAACTGCATTTTACTAAATTTAATATAACTGTAAAATTACCTTGATTGAACTTATTTTTTAATTTACCTACGGAAATAATAATTTTAAAAGCCAATCATACTGATTCTTTAGTATCTTATTGCATATTTTCTTTAGGGCTATACGCTTTTCAACATTTTTTCACTAATAATTTATGGTCTATAGTAACTCTTTTACTCATTTTTTATAGGATGGTTTTCTTTTTTTGTTATTGCATTTTACTATTTTACACATTTTAACAATAATTTTCATATCACAAAAATTCTTTTAATCTCTAAAAGCCAAACAAAAAAATCACATCTCAATGTCAAGTTGAAGCTGTGATTAATAACACATTTTATCCTTAATATACTTTATATCTTAAATACATACTATTCGCGTTGCTCTAGCTAGCAAGCTACACTACATCATCATAACACATTGTTTCCACAAACGCCACTATAAATCTGTATTAATCCTTTTACTTTTATTAAAAAGTAACAATCTTCAACTCATTTTATGTATATATTTTATACTATTTTCTACATTTTGTCAATGCATTTGACAAAGTATTTCATTTAGTGAGACAAAGGGGTTGCTGGTCAGCCTTGAAACATTTGGGGACGGTCTTGATTTGTTTCAAAAATGAAACAAATTAAGACCGTCCCCAAATGTTTCAAGGCTGACCAGCAACCCCCTTTGTCTCACTAAGTCATCTTCTTCCATAACCAACCTATAATTCCACCAATTATGAAAAAAAGAAATAACACTCCATATGTGGTAAATTTGAATACCATCATGAACAAAATAATTATCCATAACGCATTTATCACATTTCTCATTTGTACATATATTGCACTTTTTATTGCCTCTGCTATATCTAAGACATAGTAATTGTATATCACAATAACATTCACAATATCCAACACTGCGATAACTATTAGCCAGATTGTCACTATTTTTCTAGATATCATATTTTGTTTTTCAATACTGTATAATATGTATGTAAAACCTGATGCAACTACGCCAGTATATATTATTCTAGCTATTGAAACCTCTGGCTCCTTCCATTCTTCCCTATAACTTTCTAACTTTTTCCCTGGAGACATAATTTCTTTCATTATTGCCGATAATACGGTTATAACAATAATGTTAATAATTGGTATAGAATACCCTTCTTCTAACTGGAAAGTTAACCGTAATTCCACTGAATCCAAATAACGTGAGAACATAAGTACAAATATAGTTATTAACATATACATCACTCCTTATTTAAGATGGGTGTGTGCTTAACTTACATATTATATATATTTTACCAGCTCATATTAAGCATGTCAAGTGATACCGTTTCCATAAAAGTGTTAAACAGTAACTTTTACCTCTATAACCACAATAGCTATAACAGCAACTACTAACACAGATATTGTTTATTCTCATCCTCATCATCTACTGCCAAATTCTTATCTTCAATGAACTTTAAAGGTGTTTCCAGAAACTAGTACTCCGCCATCTATTATTTCTAATTTCAAATCAGTTGCACCCATTCCTGAAGCTGTTATTGTGTACCAAGGCAATGTTAAAAATTCATTATTTGATGTTATTTTTGTTTCATATTCTTTGATGTATAAAAATGTTAACTCTGTATCATTTTTATTCTTTACTACATTTTTTTACTCAATTCCCAAATACTCATTATAAGTAACTTCTCTATCCACTAATCCATTCTTCTTAATATCAATAACCCTATTAGCCACTGTTTCCATTAATTGATGGTCATGTGATGTAAATATCATATTGCCTGGAAACTTTATCATTCCATTATTCAAGGCAGTTATACTTTCCATATCCAAATGATTTGTTGGTTCATCAAAGCTTAAGAAGTTAGCACCAGAAAGCATTATTTTGGCTAATACGCATCTAACTTTTTCTCCTCCTGAAAGAACTTTTACGTTTTTTAATGCTTCTTCCCCTGAAAACAACATTCTTCCTAAAAAGCTCCTTACATAAGTTTCATCAGGGTCTTTCGAATACTTACGTAGCCAGTCTGTAATTGATTCGTCTGTATTAAACAAATAACTGTTATCTTTAGGGAAGTAACTATTTGATATTGTTGTTCCCCAAATCAACTCACCTTCATCTGGCTCTAATTCTCCTGCTATTATTTGGAATAGCACTGTTTTCGCAATTTCATTATCTGCTAATAACGCAATTTTGTCTCCTTGCTTTACTGTGAATGAAATGTTATCAAGTAATTTTTCGCCGTTGATTGTTTTTGATATATTTTTTACTTGTAAAATCTCTTTACCAGGCTCTCTGTCTGGTTTAAAATCTATGTATGGATACTTTCTATTTGATGGTTTAATTTCATCTAACTCAATTTTCTCCAATGATTTCTTTCTAGAAGTTGCTTGCTTTGATTTTGATGCATTAGCACTAAACCTTGCAATGAATTCCTGTAATTCCTTTATTTTTTCTTCTTTCTTCTTATTTGATTCCTTCATTTGTTTTAACGCAAGCTGGCTTGATTCATACCAGAAATCGTAATTTCCAGGATATATTTTAATCTTTCCAAAATCAACATCTGCAATATGTGTACATACTTTGTTTAAAAAGTATCTATCATGTGATACTACTATTACTGTGTTTTCAAAGTTAATTAAGAATTCCTCTAACCATGCAATTGTCTTTAAATCCAAGTCGTTTGTAGGCTCGTCCAATAACAATATATCTGGGTTACCAAATAGTGCTTGTGCAAGTAGTACTTTTACCTTCTCTTTAGCTTCCAATTCACTCATTAATTTATAATGATTTTCGGTATCTATTCCTAGGTTATTTAATAGTACTGCCGCATCTGATTCCGCATTCCAGCCATCCAACTCCGCAAATTTTTCTTCTAATTTAGCAGCCTTCATACCATCTTCTTCTGAAAAGTCTGGCTTAGCATATATTTCATTCTTTTCTTTCATTATGCTGTATAATTCTTGATTTCCCATTATAACTGTGTCTAATACAGTATGCTCTTCATAAGCAAAGTGGTCTTGCTTTAATACAGACAATCTTTCTGTTTTTTCCTTTGTAACTTCTCCTTTGCTAGGCTCTAATTCTCCAGATAGTACCTTTAAAAATGTTGATTTTCCAGCACCATTTGCTCCTATTATTCCATAGCAACATCCTTTATTGAATTTAATGTTTACATCTTCAAACAAGGTTCTTTTTCCAAACCTTACGGTTACACCTATTGCATTTAGCATTTTTATCCTCCTTTTTATTTTTTGCTCTTTTCTAATCAATGTTTCTCTTATGATATCCTATAAATGAAAACATTTTCAAGCTTTTTCAATTTATATTTTTGCACTATTATACATTATATTCTTATTTTTGTCTATAATAAAACTTTTTTGGTTTTTGTTTTGGGGCACTTGAGTGTTACTAGTTAGCCTTGTTGCTTTTGCAATAAGCCGTCTAATAATGGCTGACCTGTAACCTCTTGAGTAGCTCACTACAAATGGGTGGGAATATCCTAATGCGTAAGCAATAAGTAATTTTCGATTTTCTTTGGAACACAATGTTTTCTGCTATAAAATAATGCTTTCCTATTTTTGCGCCAGAAAAAGGAGGTCAATTATGACCCCCTTTAGGAAATTGGCAGTATTAGGCAGTATTAAATGTTCTTGTTATTTCGTAGTTACGTATTCTTCTAAAGTTAAGTTTTTATCCGAAATCTCTCGAGCAATCTCAGGAGAACCCACATATCTAAGATGCCAGGGTTCATACATATGACCTGTGATTACTTCCTTATGCTTAGGATACCTGAGTATAAAGCCATACTCGCTGAGTTTCTTCTGAATATCATAAAAGATTTCTACTTCCTGTAGAAGTGATTCGCTACCATGTACCACGAATCCCTCCTTTACCAGTACTATGTCCACTGATAATCCAGTTTGATTTTCCGAATAACCCGGCTTAGAAATATAATCGTCAGCAAATACAGTTCCACGTTCCTCTTTGATGCTGTCGTAGCGGTCTTTCTGAGTATCAAAGCTTCTATATGCAGCTTCTAACTCTATGTCAATTCCGTCTTCGAGAAGGTCTTCCCGAAGTTTTAGAAAGCTCTCAAGTGTTTCCTTTTCTACTTTAATGGTTTCTCCTTTCAAATTGTTGGTACTTGTCATTTGAACTTTTGATTCCCAATCATCAGGAATAATATTATCTTTATTTACTAAAACGAGATAATTTACTCCTTCCTTCTCATAAGTTTTTATCTTCTCGGTACCACCGCATGCACACAATGGCATGCATATAAAGACAACCATAAATAATCCACAAAGACGCTTTAACATAATAATTCCTCCTTAAGTACGCAAGCCCATACCAAAAGGTGAGTAATTAATCAACCATTTTAGTAGGAAATTTTTGTTTTTTTATTTGTATGTGGAATCCTGCCAATTATTTTCAAAGAACATTTGTACTATTATTATAACATATTTTCTTTAGCAAATCAACTGTTTCCATAATATAATTACATTTTTCCTGTTGATAATTTACAGTTCAATCACTCTAAAACATTGATTTAAAGCTCTTTAATGCTCCACTACGAAATGATTACTTTCCCATTGTAGTAGAACAATAGTGCACATTATGTAGTCTGTAAAGCAAAAAATATATTGCAAGTGTTTGCGAGCGAAATTCTCACAGAAAATTTCTGTACAACTGTTAGCGAAGCTTTTATATAATAGGAAAGCGCTATAATTTGATTTTTACTCCATACCAAAACTTTCCTATTATATAAAAAAGAGTAAAAAATGTTTTTACATTTTTTACTCTTTTCAAATTTATTTTTATACCTAAAATTTGATTTTATTGTTTCTTTTGTATTTTAACTCTACAATTGCCATAGATACAACTGCAAGCACTAATACAGATATTACAAATAGCATATTATCACCAGTTTGTACATTTTTCACAATTTTAGTTGATTTTGCTATTGATGGCTTATCCTCTTCACTTTCTTGAGAATTTTCTTTTTCTTCCTTTTGAATATTCTCTTCGTTTACATTTTCTTCTTCGCTATTCTCTTCAGTATAATTCTCACCTTCATTTTTTTCGTCAGTAGAATTTTCGTCTTCATTATTTTCCTCATCAGAATTCTCATCTTCATCATCTACTGCCAAATTCTGTTCTTCAATGAACTCTAAAGGTGTTTCAAAATCTCCATCACCGTCTTTGTCTATATATGCTACTAACTTTGTTTCATCTGTATTTGACTTTATTAAAACAGTATTTCTCTTTGTGCTTACATTTAATTCAACAGTCTCATCTGTATTACTAGCCTTAACTGTTATATCTTTTAAATTATCACCTGAAACTACTGCTCCATCTTCTGTCATCTCTATCTTTAATTCTGTTGCATCTTTTCCAGAAACGTTTACAGCATACCAAGGTAATGTAACAAATTCTTCGTTTAGTGTTAATCTTGCTTCAAAATCTTCACCAGATGGATTTGTTATTGTTACAGATTTCTTATTCTCGAAAATTGCTGTTCCTCCTGCTCCTGTTTTTACACGCATATATGAGTCTTTATACAATATGTCTACATCTAATGGTTTTGTCTTATCTTCATTTTCTACCTTATATATCCCATCATCTTTAACTCTTACCTCTGTTATAGAATATCCTTCAGTTTCATTTTTTATATTTGAGTTACTTTGCATTGGATGACCTACTTTTTCAGTGTAGTAATTCATATCTTCACGTTCATAATTATCAATGATAAAATATTTAGAATATGGAATCGGATCATTAACCGTTATGTCACCAAAATTTATTAAAAATAAATCAACTTTCCCTGGTTCAGTCATTTTTATCCATATACTTGCCTCACCTGGGGTAAAGCATATTTTTCTATTATCTTCTATCAAACTCTCGACCGTCCACACATTATCAGTATCAACCCAATACAAATTAGCAATCATATACGTATTATTATATTTATTCACTGTGCTAATGTCACCTATTGTCATAGTTTCCAAATCTTCTTTTATGTAAATATATTCTCTATATAAGCTATCTGGATTATAAATTTCTATTCTATACTTATACTCAGAAAATTCAGAACCATGCTCTTTTTTAAATTCTTCACTTAACAATTGTGGTTTATCTAAAATTAAAACAGTGTGATTATAGCCAAGCATGCACAAGTATGAATTTTCAGTACCTTCGCTTAATTCTCTAAGTAATCCTTCTGCATTTGCATTCCTTACAATTGGTTTGAAAACTGCTCCACTTCCTTCCTTATCATCAAGTTGCCAATTAAATATTTGATAAAAGTTTATTAAATACTCCAGCCTACTGTTTAAGCTAGGTTCTTTTAGATCAAATACTTTATAATCAATAATATCCTCCTCATATGAACCCGTACGATAATCCCAAAGTGATGGTGTAAGAAGTCCATCATAAAATAATTTTGCGGTAGCTGCCATTCCAAAACAAGCACCTTCCCATTCTCCGTAATAACCATCAGCACGGTCGAATACGCTATCAGCAACATAATGTCTTAAAAATCCTATATAATATCCGTGGAGGAAATGTTCTGCACTGTTAGTAAAATTATAACTATATTTTCCCCAAAATGGATCTTCATTAAAATATGAGAAACCTAAACACTCAAACTTAATTCCATGCTTATCTGCATACACATACGCAGGACTATCTTGCATACCTATAATAACTACTTGTTCTTTTATACCTTCGAACGCATCGTTGCTTATATTGCTTAACATCTCGGAAATCCTAACAGATTTTAATGCTTTACAATTAGAAAATGCCCTTGATTCTATTGAGCTATATTTATATGTCTCAAAATCTGTAACATCGTTGCAGGGTAATAACCAACCACATAAGCGTGAATAATCTCCACTTTCATCTCTGCGGTATAATATACTGTCCTCATAAATGTAATCCCCACCTTCAGCAATATTTATCTCTTGCTCCTGTAAACTATCGCAGTCCTCGAAGGCCTGTATATCTAAATATGTAATACTACTTGGGATATCTATCTTCTTAAGGTTTGAACATCCTTTAAATGCTTTTAAACCTATTTGCTTTACTCCATCTTCTATAGTTACAGTTTCTATCAATTTATCGTTTATTGCGTTAGCTCCTACGCCTGTAACCTCATATCTTTGGTATCCTACTCTTATTTGTTTTGGTATTACAACATCTTTTAGATTGCCCAAAATCTTACGTGTTATCTCATCTTTCATACCTGTCGCTACTGCTGTTTTATCAGTTTTATTTAATTGATAACATATACCATTTGCAGCAAAATCTCCTGTTCCCTCTCCAGGGTATGGTTTGTCAACTTCATAAATAGGTCTACCTGCAT
>CAMPBM010000013.1 GCA_946637865.1 uncultured Lachnospiraceae bacterium
CGATTACATAATTTTGATTTTTTACGGCTTATTGCAAAAGCCGTGAATTGTAACTAAATTCTGTCATAGGTGTTTAAATTTTTTATTAAAAGCTTGAATTTTTCCCAAATTTTATGTAAAATCAATATCGTATACTTTAAATAAAAATAAGAAAAAGGAGATAGTTTTATGTTTGTAGATAACAAAGTTTTAATTGGAAAATCTAATGAAAAAGAACTATATATAATTCCAAGTATGGCAAATAGGCACGGCTTAATTACAGGGGCATCTGGAAGTGGAAAAACAATAACCTTAAAAGTTATGGCAGAAAGCTTCTCATCTGCTGGAGTTCCAGTGTTTTTAGCAGATGTAAAGGGTGATTTAGCGGGAATGTGCTTGCCTGGTGTTAGTAATGAAAAAATTTCTGAAAGATTAACTAAACTAGGTATAAATAATTTTGAGTTTACCAATTTTCCAACAATCTTCTGGGATGTATATGGTCAATCTGGACACCCTATTCGTACCACTGTTAGTAATGTTGGTGCTACTATACTTTCAAGAATGCTTGGTTTAACAGATGCACAAACTGGAGTTCTTTCAATAGCCTTTAAAATTGCTAAAGATACGGAATTAGAGCTGATAGATTTGAAAGATTTACGTTTGCTTTTACAACATATTGGAGATAATCGTTCAGAATTCACTTTAAATTACGGAAATGTTTCAGCTCAAAGCATTGGTGGAATTCAGAGAAGCATTTTAATGTTACAAGAGCAAGGTGGAGATTATTTCTTTGGTGAACCTGCAATTGACATAAGTGATTTTTTTAAATTCAGTACAGAAACCGGTTTTGGTAATATCAATATTTTACATGCAACAGAATTGTTCAAGCAACCAATTCTGTACTCATGCTTCCTATTATGGCTCTTAAACTATCTAAATCAAAACTTACCTGAAGTTGGAGATCTAGAGAAACCTAAAATGGTATTTTTTATTGATGAGGCGCATTTGCTGTTTGATGATATGCCTAAATATATGCTTACACAAATAGTACAGGTTGTAAAACTGATTCGTTCAAAAGGTATTGGACTATATTTTATATCACAAACACCAAATGATATTCCAAATGACATTCAAGCCCAATTAGGAAACCGTGTTCAGCATGCTTTAAGAGCATATACTCCAGCTGAGCAAAAAATTGTGAAAGCAGTTAGTTCTTCGTTTAGATTAAACCCTAACTTTGATACAGAAGAGGCTATTATGTCTCTTGGAACTGGCGAAGCATTAATCTCTTTTGTAACTGAAAATGGTGAACCTGGTATTGTTGAAAGGGCTATTATATTACCTCCTCAAAGTCAGATGGGAACAATTGATGAGACTACTCGCTCATTTACTGTTAATAATAGTAGATTTAAAGGGAAGTATGATAATTTAATTGATAGAGAAACTGCTTTCGAAAGAATTCAAGCTGAAGCTGAAAGACAAGAGTCTGAAAAAGAGCAAGCTGAACAGGGAATGTATAGTTCAAATAATAGTTTTGGTGATAAATCTGGTAATAATTTTGGTAATACAGGGTCTAATGCAAAAAAATCTTTTTACGGTGCAAATAATAGTTCAAGTGGTGGTACACGTAGAAGTTCTGGTAATGGTAGTTCTACTAAAAAGAAAACAAAATCTACCGCAGAAAAAATGTTTACGAAAGCTGGTAATTCTGCTATTAACTCTTTTGGAAGAAAGCTTGGAAATGAGATTTTTAAAAAGCTGTTTAAGTAAGAATTGGTTGTTTTTTGAATTTTGGACGGAGATTTTTTCAAATTTTTGAAAAAATCTCCGTCCCCAATTTCAAAATCTCCATCCAAAATTTCTCAATTTACATTAACTAACGTATACTAGACCATACCTGATCATACAATTTAAGAGCCTCCTTATCGTATAAAAACGCCTCACAACGAGCTAACTCTTCTTCGCTTGGGAACATTACTTTATCATTACCAAATTCGCCCCAAGCGCCTTTTATGGCAGATGTATAACCTGTTTCCGTCATATTTCTAACAGCAATGTTTGGACGACACATAAAATTAATAAAATTCTGTGCCATTTCTAAATGCTTTGTATTTTTCATAATAACGAATCCATCAATCCACTTATTTCCTCCCTCTTTAGGGATTACATAATCTAAGTCATGGTTCTGATTCATAGCATTCTTTGCTTCGCCAGAATACATAAGTGAAACCGTACCTTCACCTGCAATCATCATATCACGAATTTCCTCTTCTCCATATTGTGCATAGGCACGTTGTGCAACTAATTTTGCCTTGGCTTCTGATAATTCATTTTGATTTTTAGAATTCATACTATAGCCTAACATTTTAAGTGTTGCCCCTATGCAGTCTCTCTGTGAATCCCACATCAAGATTTTGCCCATATACTTTGAATCAAATAAAGCAGTCCAACTATCTATTGGAGAAGATACTTTCTTTTTATTATATAAAATCCCCAAAGTTCCTGTCATATATGGTATTGTGTACTCGTTGTTTTTATCATATTCTGGGCCTAAATACTCTGTTGCAACATTAGAAATATTGCTTACTTTTGCTTTATCTATTTTAGCTAATTTATCCTCTTTTATAAGACGATCTATCATATAATCGGATGGAATTAAAACATCATACTTATTAGGATTTGCTACAATATTATCATACATATCCTCATTAGACTCAAATTCTGAATATTCAACCCTAACTTTGTATTCCTTTTCAAAATCCATAATTGTAGATTGATCCATGTATTCAGCTGCATTATAGACATATAAAACATTTGAATATTTCTTACGTTCCTCTTCATGCTCTTTTTGCGCTTGAATTGTACTGTTTGTTTTATTAATCTCCGTATTAGTAATTGTTTTGTTGTTTTTACTTTTTGAAGAAGATATTCCAATAATAAAAAATATAGCAATACCAATAAATATAACAGCTAATACAGCTAATAACATACTCTTTTTTGAATTCATTATTTTTTACTCCTTTTCTGCATTTTCTAAACGAGCAATTTCTCGTTCTCCTTCTTCTGCTAACTCTCTAAATTGATTAATTGTTTCATGCATTTTAGGTAATGCTTCTTGTTTAAAAGTAGATATGTCTTCTAATGCATCTATAGCATCTTTAAACGCTTGTTTTAGTGAATCTGGATTTACCGTAGCTTCTGTAGCCTGTTTTTGAACTTCTGCACCTTGCTCTTTAAGCATTCTGCCTGTTGATGCTATTATATTAGAAGTAGTCTCGTTTAATGTTTCTATTTTCTTTAACACTATTTTTTGGTTATATAGTGCACTTGCTACCATGACAGCTGTACGTAAAGCCGTTACAGTAACTGTTTCTGCTCTATCTACACCACGAATAAGCTCTCTATTGTTACGTTTAATAACTTCCATTGCTACAATTCCTTGATGATTAACAACCACCATTTGTTGCATATCCATAATACGCTGACGAAGTGGGAATAGTACTTCTTCTGTTACAAATTTAATTTTTTCTTCATCCATTCCTTCCAATTTTGCCTGTTCTATTTGATTAGATATTTCTGTATCCATAGCCATACCAAGTGCAAGCTCATTGTTTAGTTTTTTCGTTAATTCTCTTAATGATTCTTCTTCTATATCCAAAGTAGTATTATCATTTTTTAATGTATTTTTTCCCTTTTCAAGCGAAGCTAGAATGTCCTTAATAACCCCATCTGCTTTCTCATATTTTTCAAAATAACGACGTACAGGATTTATTATCTTTTTTAGAAAAGATGTCTCTGAAAAGTTTATAAACGATGGATCTAAATCTTTTATTTCTCTATGTAAATCTGTAAGACTATTTGATACAGCACTTCCATCTTCACCTTCTTTTGAAAGATTTCCTATTGTTGTTTGTAATAAGGAATTCTTACGAGATGAATTCTGCATTGTTTCCATAGCAAATTCATCTATAGACTTTAACATTTTTCTTTTTTCTTCTAAATTATCTAAATCTAAAGTCATAATTTCATTTGTATTTTCTTCTGCCAATTTATTGATTTCATCTACCTTCTTCTCGGCAGGCTTTACCTCCATCTCAATTTCCTTTTTTAAGTTTTCAGTATCTATAATCTCCATTTTCATAAATAAAATCTCCTCTCTTATCTACCTCGTGTGTATGTGGGAAAGTCAAACCTCCCTATAACACTACATTCTTTCATATTGAACACATATTCCCAATATGTGTATTTTATATCCTCAATATAACATAATAATTAACAACTCTCATAATTACATTTGTGAATTAAACAAACTTTGTAGTCTATAGATAATATTGTCAGTTTCAGCATTCATTGTAGCTGCTTCATTTATATTAGATACCTGTTTTAATATATCTATATCTGCATTATACCCAATAGTATATATTGGAATTTTTAATCCTTTTGTTATTTCTTCAATATCTTCATATTTATGTCCTCTATTAGACTCTCCATCCGTAAGTACAAATAGCATTAACCTTGTATTTGGATTTTTTTCTTGAGCTTGAACTAACATTCTCTCTGCTACTGCAATTGCATCAAACATTGCCGTTCCACCACTAGCTCTTAAATTCTTTACAGCATTTGAAAAATATGATTTTTGTTTTGAATCAAACTTAGCAATTGGAACAGCAATATTTACTGTATCCGAAAATGTAACAAAACCTATATCCGCGTCACTTCCTATAAAGTTAATTGCTTGGTTCAGACTTGCTTTTAATTTTAGCAGAGGGGAGCCTTCCATACTACCAGACATATCTGCAACAAATACAGCAGTTAAATCGCTACTTCCTGTCTTCTCCTCTTTCCATATTTCCTGTGCTTTCGCTATAATTTTTTTATTTGAAAAATTATCGTTAAAGGTGTAATCTTCTAGTCTATTGAAGCCTTTTTCAGTTGCTAATTTTTGTGATTCTTCTGACTTACAAAACTCAACTAATTTTTTGGTTATTTCTTTTTTTACAGGTGTTAACTCCCCTATTTCATAAACTGGTTGATCATGTCTAACTCCAAAAGGCACAAAAACATAATTAGACTGCAATTCCGGTGAGTTTATATATGTTTGATATTCCAGCAAAAATCCATCCAAGCTACCCGCCTGTGTTGCTTCTTTCATTTGCATAGTGTTGTAAGCCGTGAATGGAATGTTCTGCTGAAATTTTCTGAACTGTGAAATTGCGTTATCACTAACTGGATTTTCACTATCAAATGTAGATAATACGCTTAATACCAAATTTAGACCTGATGAGCTTGAATATGGATCTGTATACGCTATGCTTATTTCGTTATTTAAAACACCATTTATTATAGCGTGTAAATCAACTGTTTTATACTTTTTTTCAAGTTCAGCACTCTTATTCTTAGATAAAACTACTCCAGCAACATTTCCAGCTATACGTTTTTCTGCTAAAGTTGTTTTTATTCCATTTTCTTCAAGTAAATTTCCCCACAATTCGTTACTAGGTGCAAAAACATCTGGAGTATATTTTTTTGAAATTATAAAGTCTGCAGCTAGTCCACTAGAAATACTACGAACACCTACAGATACTGGAACTCCATCAATTTCTATCTTACTTGAGTTAAATTTATTTGCTACATCAATTAGCCAACTCTCATAATCATATCCAGCTTTTTCTGGTGAAGAATAGATTGTTAAATAATTATCTGTAGTTGGATTAACCACAAATGGGTATTCTGAAATATCTGGCAATACAGAATAGTTTCCACTACTTGAAAAATTAGTATCTTGTTTTGGCGTTAATTCTTTTACGTTTATTTTTGAATATAGCTTATCTAGGTCTTTTACAGCTTTTTCCATATTAATAGTATCTTCTGTTTTTCCCCAATTCTGGGTAAAATACACAAATCCCAGAATTACAACTAAAACTCCTAAAGCAATAACAATTAAGTTAAGAATATTATTTTTTGAATCCTTCATACCTTATCCTTCCTTTATTTATAATATTTTGCATTTTTTATAAGCTCGTCCAATTCGATTATTGCAGGCATCTTCTTTATGTCACCACCTTCAATTGTATTATATTGCGAAATTTCTAAAATCATTTTATCTAATTTTAAAAGTATATCCTCATTGATATTTGTGGCTTCATTGACAAATTGTATATATTTATTATATATATCCAGTTTTTCTTGAGGGAGCATTTTTTTGTCTATTCTGTTTTTTAATATGCCTTCATATTCCTCCATATCAAATGCAGAAATTTTGTTTATAATACTACGCATATTCATATAAATCACTTTTTCAACATCATTTAGGACATCCTTAAATTTTTGATAGGTCATTTCATCCTCAGAGAATTTTTGTAATAGCATATCTTTTATTGTATTATCTTTACGCATAAATCGTTTTACTTGTTCTATGTTCTTTTTTAGAACATCATCAAAAACATCCCCATTATGAATAGCTTCTTCAAAAACTGAAATACAGTCATCTAATGTTTTTACATCTCTAGCTAACAGATGTATTTCATCATTCTTTAGAATATTTAAATTTCCCCTTATAAAAATAACTGCACTACTAAAAACCGTAAGCCATGACACTATTAGAGTTGTAAGCGTTCCCTTAAATAAAGATAATCCTAAAAACATATTAGAGAACATTACAATATTTATTATGATTATTGTTAGATTTAGTATTATTAGTTGACGTTTTTTTTTGGGACTCAAGGTCTTCTCACCTCCAAAATTTCTTAATAACTACGTATATATATTGTATCATAAGCGCTCTATTTGTCAATATTCATATATTTCTATATAGCTATTTCATCACTATCTAAAACAATGGTAACTGGTCCATCATTTACTAATTCCACTTTCATATCAGCGCCAAAAATGCCTGTTTGTACATTTATTTCATTTTCCCTACACTTTTCTATGATATATTCATACAATTTATTTGCACATTCAGGCTTAGCAGCATTTAGAAAATCTGGTCTATTTCCTCTTTTGCAGTTTGCATACAACGTAAATTGAGAAATTAACAGTAATTCACCATTAATATCCATAATAGATTCATTCATTTTACCATTTTCATCACTAAATACTCTAAGTTTTAGCATTTTTTTTACCATTGCCTCGGCTATTTCTGTAGTATCATTATGTGTTATTCCTATTAGCACTAGAAATCCATTCTCTATTTTACCAACTGTTGCATTATCTACCTCCACTTTTGCGTTGCTTACCCTTTGAATTACAAATCTCATTTTATTAATCTCCTCTGCTTAATTTTTATAGTACATATTTGTACTAGTGTTTTACCAAATCAGTTTATTGTTGCAGGTCAACCATTTTTTCTGAGTAGTCCAATATAAGAATTATTGGACGGCTAATTGTAAAAGCCCAAAGCTGACCTGTAACAGTTTATTTCATATTTTCAAGTATTTTCTCCAAATCATCTTTACTAAATAAATATTTTTTATTACAAAAATGACAAACAAGCTCTGCTTTTTTATCTTTTTCAATTATATCTTTCAATTCATCTTTTCCGATAGCAATTAAATTTCTTTCCATCTTTTCACGAGAGCAATCGCATATATATCTAGGAATATTATCATCCTCAAAATACATTACATTTTTATCCCCTGTGACCATTTCGGCAATTTCGACTAATTCCTTTCCATCATATAACAATCTGCTTATATCATCTGCTTTATTCACTGCTTCTTCAATTTTTGAAATATCCTCTTCAGTAGCACCTGGCAATACAGTAATCAAATATCCTCCTGCGCTTCTTACTCCGTCCTTATCTATCAAAACACCTAAGGCTAGTGCTGTTGGAGTCTGTTCAGATGTTGCAAAATAGTTTGTAAAATCCTCGGCAATTTCTCCAGAAATTATAGGCGTCATCCCAATATACGGTTCTTTCAATCCTATATCTTTTATAATATAAAGCATTCCTTCTTTTCCAACTGCTCCACCAACATTTAGTTTTCCAGTTTGTGGGTTTAATGGAAGGTCAACATGTGGATTAACTGCATACCCTTTCACATTTCCTGCATTGTCACTTACTGCTGTCATACCTCCTATTGGTCCATTTCCTTTTACTTGAGTTGTAATTGTACCTTTTTCGCCCTTCATCTCTTTTCCTAATAAACTAGTAATAGTTAATAATCTTCCTAAAGCTGCTGTTGCTGTAGGACTTAAATCATGTAGTTTTCTTGCCTCTTCTACCATATTCGTAGACCTTATGCATCTTATATTAACTTTTCCATTATATGCTAAACAACTTATTATCTTATCCTCTTTCATAATATTTCAACCTTCTCCTTCTTTTTATTTTACAAATATTTATACCATATTTTTTCCAGTTTAACAATCCCTAACCATTATTCGGGCAAAAAAATCCTTTCATATGGTTACTAGTCAGTCATTTTTTCTGAGTAGTCCAATATAAGAATTATGTAAGAGCAGAAAATATATTAACAATGGAGCCCTAAACGCGCAGTTTGGCAAGGTTTGTCAAAAGAAGCAAAAGGAATAAACCATATCAAAACTTTACACTATTTCGTAGATTTCTTTTGCCTTTTGAAAAAGCCGAGCCAGCAAGTTTGCGGAATGTTAATATATTTTTTGCGATTACATAATTCTTATATTGGACGGTCTATTGCAAAAGTCATCCAATGCAAGAATTATGTAACTGTAAACTTTTTACATTTTTTTTAATTTTTCACTAGACATTCGCATATAATTATGGTATAATGAATTGCTTTCAAGCAATACTACGAAAGGAGGAAATGTTCTTGGAGAATAATTTCACCCCCAAGCCGAAGACATCAAAGAAGACTCTGAAGGTTATGCAAAGCGAACTCTTAGTGGTCATTTCATTCTTCTGTGAGGCAAATCAATTGACACTTGATACTCCTCAAGGTGATATCTGTACATTAATAGGCAGAATTGCTCAGTTTAAAATAGCATCTTCTCACTTCTATAGAGCAGATTTAGCTAAACTACAGATTCATGTAAGTGATTGCATCTCAGATCAAATTAGTAATTGTCCAGTTGCTTTTGCTAACCTTCACGGTTATGTAGAGCGGATGATTCCACTTCTTTCTGATTTGTATTTGCAAATCGAAAACGGCTGAACATGAACACCAAAAAACAAGCGAGGAGTACTCTCCAAGCTTGTTTTTTTTGTTTAGTTTTTATATAACTTCTTTTCCATAATATGCATCTAACAATATTTCCTTCAATTCCTCCACTAAAGGCAACCTAGGGTTTGCAGTAGTGCATTGGTCTTCAAAAGCCCTATCTGCTAGCATATCAACCTTTGATAAATATTCTTCTTCATCAATCCCCGCTTCTTTAAATGATGCCGGTATATTTAGGTCTTTATTCAATTTTTGAATTTCTTTTATTAAAGATTGTATTCCCTCTTCTGTAGTTTTAGAGTTGAATCCCATTTTTCTAGAGATTTCAGCATATTTTTCATCGGCTATATAATACTCATATTTAGGGAATGACACAAATTTTGTAGGTTTCATGCTATTATATTTTATAACATATGGCAATAATATAGCATTCAATCTTCCATGTGGCAAATGAAATTCAGCTCCTAGTTTATGAGCTAAAGAATGATTTATTCCTAAAAATGCATTTGTGAATGACATACCAGCTATTGTACTTGCATTGTGCATCTTTTCCCTAGCTTGTTTATTAGTTCCGTTATTATATGCTTCCCTTAAATATTTAAAAACTAGCTCAATAGCCTTTTCAGATAAACCATCTGTATAATCAGATGCCATATTTGAGACATACGCTTCAATAGCATGAGTTAAAACATCCATACCAGTATCAGCTGTAATGCTTTGTGGCAAACTCATTACTAAATCTGGGTCAATAATTGCAACATCAGGCGTTAACTCATAATCTGCTAATGGATATTTTTTATTGATTTTTTTATCTGAAATAACAGCAAATGATGTTACTTCTGAACCTGTACCAGACGTTGTAGGTATTGCCACCATTTTAGCCTTTTTCCCTAATTCTGGGAATTTATAGGTACGTTTACGAATATCCATAAATTTAAGTTTCATACCTTCAGGATCTGCATCTGGATGCTCATAGAATAGCCACATACCTTTTGCAGCATCTATAGCACTACCTCCTCCAAGTGCAATAATAACATCTGGCTTAAATTCATTCATCAATTCTACACCTCTATTTACTGTTTCGAAGGATGGATCTGATTCAACATCAGAAAATATTTCAGAATGAACATAATCTTCTCTTTTCCTTAGATGGTACAAAACTTTATCAACATATCCAAGTTTTACCATTCCTGGATCTGTAACTATAAATGCTCTTGTTATTTTAGGCATTTTTTCTAAATATTGAATTGAACCTGCTTCAAAATAAATCTTATTTGGAATTTTAAACCATTGCATATTAACCCTCCTTTTTGCAACTCTTTTTACATTTATCAAGTTCACACTAGAAACATTTGCAGTTGTTGAATTTCCTCCAAAAGTTCCACATCCTAGCGTAAGTGATGGCATATTTGTGTTATATATATCACCAATTGCTCCATGTGTAGATGGTGAATTAACAATAATCCTTCCAGCCTTTATGGTATTAGAAAATTTCATAATTGTTTCATTATTTTCAGAATGTATTACTGCTGAATGGCCTAACCCTCCAAATTCTATTAACTTTTCAGCTAAATCTATTCCTTCCTCTGCACTATCTACAATATAATATGCTAAAACTGGGCTTAGCTTTTCCTTTGAAAATGGATATTCTATACCAACACCATTTTCTTGTAGCACTAGTACTTTGGTTTCTTTTGGCACTTCTATTCCAGCCATTTTTGCAATATTATATGGACTTTTTCCAACTATATCTGCGTTTAAAGCACAACCTTTTTCTTCAACAAACATACTGCCTTTTAATCTATCTGTTTCTTCTGCGCTCATAAAATAGCATCCCGCTTCTTTCATTAATCTTTCAAACTCGTCTTTTATTTCTCTATCAACGATTACAGATTGTTCTGAAGCACAAATCATTCCGTTATCAAATGATTTTGACAAAACCAAATCGTTTACAGCTGTTTTTAACTTTGCTGTTTTATCTATATAACATGGTACATTTCCAGGTCCAACACCGAGTGCTGGCTTTCCACAAGAGTATGCTGCTTTTACCATGCCTGTACCACCTGTTGCTAATATTAGATTTACGTCTGGGTGATTCATTAAATAGTTTGTAGCTGTTATTGATGGTTCTTCAATCCATAAAATACAGTCCTCAGGTGCGCCTGCTTTTATTGCCGCATCTCTGACTGTTTTTGCAGCCTCTACACTACATTTTTGTGCTGATGGATGAAATCCAAATATTATAACATTTCTAGTTTTTGCGGCTATTATAGACTTAAACATTGTTGTAGCCGTTGGGTTTGTAACTGGTGTAACTCCCGCAATTATACCTACTGGCTCTGCTATACTAATGTATCCTTCTTCTTCATTTTCATCTATTATACCCACGGTTTTATCATATTTTATGCTATGATAAATATACTCTGTTGCGAACATATTCTTCGTTATCTTATCTTCATAAATACCTCTGCCTGTTTCTTCAACTGCCATTTTGGCTAATTCCATGTGTTTTTCTAGACCTGCCATAGACATTGCTTTTATAATGTTGTTTACTTGTTCTTGATTTAATTGTAAATATTTCTCGGAGGCTATTTTTGCCCTTTCTACTAAATCATCAATCATTGATTTTATACGCATCTTTTCTTCTTCGCTAATTTCTTGTGCCATACCTTAATTCCTCCTTCAATAATAATTTCTCTTAACCATTTCATATTATATATTATTCTCTTTTTTTGTCAATCTTTATTCATCTACATTTTTCGATGATTTTTGAGAAAGTTACAAGTCAGGTGGTGTATTTTTCGTAGCGGGCTACAAGTGTGCTCCCTTAAGATATAATGCATAATATTAATATTTAATACTAAATTTGGGTAAGTGGAGCACGTTGTTCTCCACTTAAGCATAGCTTTCTTATTACACAAGAAATAAGAATCCTTGATTTTGGGGCAGCACACTTGTAGCCCACTATGACTTAATACATAATACCCAAAACAGACCACCAGATTAACTCCAGTGGTCTGCTTCTGCGCAATCAGAGAATCATTCGAATAAAATGAATTCCTCGATTGCTTTTAACAGGATACTTCCATTAATTTTGCTTACTGCATCATCAATGACTTTGTTATATGAATCCGTATCCATCGTATTAGCTGCCTGTTCAGGTATATAGTGGTAAACCACATTTCCCTGATACCAAACAGTAATACTGTACGTATTTTCACCCCAGTATCCTATATTGTCTCTTAAAGCGCTCATATCACGGTTTATGTTCTCGTGAAGATATGATATGCCGAGCTCGTCTGCAATAGCGCACTTTGCTGAGATGTTCTTGTTATGCTGTTTATACATCAGCATTCCAAAAAACACAACAAATACTGCTATTATAGCGAGTGAAATGCCAAGGGCAATCCGCTCTCCTTTTGATGAAGAACAACGCTTATTCTTGGCTGTAGGGTTTCCTGTGTTTACATAGTTTTGTGATAAAGTATTCATACTTTAACCTCCATTTTAATATTTTTATGTAAACAGCCTCTATCAAGAGGCTGGAAAAACGGTTTATAGGAGCAGTTAACTCCTAGAAATTTATACATTTTTTTCAATATGACTTATTGTATCATATTATGTTACCTTTGTCAATACCTAATTGTAAATTAATTATTCTTATCCTTATACATATTAAAAACATCTTTAATACTCAACTTCGTTCCATAATTCAATATAGCAGAAGAATAAATCTTAATTGCAACCTTTGCGACTACAATAATTGTAACAATAAGAATAGCAATTGACACCAAAACATCTGTAGTACTTGCAAGTCCCATCATAATTCTAAATGGCATACAAAATGGTGATGAAATTGGTAGTAGTGATGCTACCATATTTAATTTGCTAGTTGGATTTATCATAGTAAAATAAGATAAGTAAAACCCTATCATAGATAATAATGCAACAGGTGTATTTGCAGAATTTACATCTTCTGGCTTACTAACCGTAGAACCCGTTAGCGCATATAATAATGAATACGCTAAATATCCAAGTATGAAGTATATTATAGTAATTATTCCTAATGTAACAGTAATATTAGACATATCCAGTACTGAATTCAAAAGATTCTCATCCAAACATGTCTTAGCACTTACGAAAGCAGTTGTAACTATTAATACCATCTGTACTACTCCTATAACTCCTATTCCTAAAGTTTTCCCCCAGATAATATTTTTGGGGCTAGTTGAAGTAACAAGCGTTTCCATAATTTTAGATGTTTTTTCCGTTGTTATTGAAGTTGAAACTTGATACGCACAAAAGTATATTCCATAAAACAATACCATTGACATCAACATAATCACAGCTACATTTCCTTTTGCTTCATCTTTTTCTGTCTGTTCTAAACTAAATTCAAAATTAGGGGCTAATGAATTTAGCTGTTCTTGCGTTAGACCTAAATTTTGAATTTGAATATTAGAATATAATGCATTGATGCTTGACACAATCCTATTTGGAACCTCTTCCATCATTGTCTTGTTTTTTACTATATATCTAATTTTATAATTTTCCTTTGCTTTCTCTACTTCAGTTGTTGTCGTTATATTATTATCTGTAGGCTCTACTTCAGTTGTTGTCGTTACCTTATTATCTGTAGGCTCTACTTCAGCTGTTGTTGTTTCCTTATTATCTATAGGCTCTATTATAATTGCTGACTTTATTTTATCATCTTCTATCTTTTTCTTTATATCTTCGTAGGTACCCTCACCAACTTCAATTTCCTCTTCAATCCCCAATTGCTTTAATAGTCCTAATTTTCCTTCAAAAATATTATTACTATCCACTATAAATATTTTTTCCGTACTATCTTCTCCCTTTACTGCTTTAAGTATTTTAGGCACATTAAATCCCACAACTATTAGTATTAAAATGATGATTGTAGATACTATGAATGACTTTCTTCTTACCATCTCTTTTATTGTAAATCCCATTACAGTTATTACATCTTTCATCTTACTTTCCCACCTTTTCTATAAATATATCATTAAGTGTTGGCTTCATTATTTCAAACTTGTTTATTTCTATTTTAGCGGATACTAATTTATGTAATAATTCATGTGCCACTCCTTCATTTTCTATTTTTATAGTATACACATTGTTTTTTTGGTTTTCCACCTTCAAATTGACTTCATTTATGTATGTATCTATATTCTGATTTGCATCTATTTGCATACGATTTACAGGATATGATTCTTTAATCTCTTTTAAGTTCCCTTGAAGTACAGTCTTTCCTCTATTTAATATTAATATATCACTGCAAAATTCTTCAATTGTAGCCATTTGATGTGCAGACATTATAATATATTTTCCAGCTTTCACTAACTCAATTATTATATTTTTTAGTATTTCTGTATTAACTGGATCAAGTCCACTAAATGGTTCATCCAAAATAACCAATTCTGGGTTATGTACTATTGCCGTCATAAACTGTATTTTTTGCTGATTTCCCTTTGAAAGCCTCTCAGCTGACATGTTCAGGTATTCCTCCACCTCCAACTTCTTAGCCCACTTCATTATTGACTGCTCAGCATCATTTTTGTTCATTCCCTTCAAAGCTGCAAAATACATTAATTGATCAATTATTTTCGTCTTTGGATATATACCCCTTTCTTCTGGCAAGTAGCCAAAATTTACACTTTTTCGTGTAACAGATTTTCCATTCCACTCAATTATTCCTTCATCTTTCTTTAAAATCCCCAATATCATTCTAATGGTTGTGGTTTTTCCTGCTCCATTTGTTCCTAATAGACCATATACTCCTGGCTTAGTTATTTCTAGTGATATGTCGTCTACTGCTTTTTTTCCTACAAATGTTTTTGATACATTTTTTAGAGTTAGTCCCATTCTGTTTTCCTCCGTTTCAGTTATATTTTTTATTTATATATGCAATCATTTTAGCATTCTTTTATAATATGTTCAAGCTGTTTTTTTGCTTTCCCCTGAAACGTTTGGGGACGTTTGGGGACGGTCTTGGTTTGTTTCATTTTTGAAACATTTGGGGACGGTCTTGATTTGTTTCAAATAGTTAACCATAATGCCACCTCGAGTATTAATATTGCTATGTTTTTTGGAAATCTCTCAAACATTTTCGGAGGAAAAATATTAAAAATAAAAATTTTTGAGAATGTTAACGGAGAATTCGTACAGTTTCTTAGCAGTGCACCACTTGAGGGTGCACATAGTCCCCTCAGTGGAGAGGCTCAAGAGTGTACGCTTAGAAACTGTAGAATTTGTAGATTACATTTTCAAAAATTTTTATTTTTAATATTTTTCCTCTCGGCAACCAACTATCATAATTTTCCAAAAAACACAGCAATATTAATACTCGAGGTGGCATTATTGTTAACTATTTGAAACAAATCAAGACCGTCCCCAGATGTTTCAAAAATGAAACAAATCAAGACCGTCCCCAAATGTTTCATTTTTTCAAAAAATACCTTTATTTTTCCCAAATTTTATAGTATAATAACCACAATATTTTTATACACAGAAAGGACTGATTAATTTATGGCATATGATTTTAAAAACATAGAACAAAAATGGCAAGAATACTGGGAAAAAAACAACACATTTAAAACAGACGTATGGGACTTTTCAAAGCCAAAATATTACGCACTAGACATGTTCCCATATCCATCAGGTCAAGGTCTACACGTTGGTCACCCAGAAGGATATACTGCCACAGATATTATGGCAAGAATGAAAAGAATGCAAGGGTATAATGTACTTCATCCAATGGGTTGGGATGCATTTGGCTTGCCGGCAGAACAATATGCAATTAAAACAGGTAACCATCCTGATATATTTACAAGACAAAATATTCAAGTATTTAAGAAGCAATTAAAAATGCTTGGTCTATCATTTGACTGGGATAAGGAGCTTTCTACCTGCGACCCAGAATATTATAAATGGACACAATGGATTTTTATTCAGCTATATAAAGATGGGCTAGCAAAATATATTGATATGCCAGTAAACTGGTGTGAAGAGCTTGGAACAGTGTTGGCGAACGATGAAGTAATAGATGGAAAAAGTGAACGTGGTGGCTTCCCTGTTGTTAGAAAGAATATGAAGCAATGGGTATTAGACATTCCATCATATGCAGAGACATTACTAGAGAATTTAGATGATTTGGATTGGCCAGAATCAACTAAGGAAATGCAAAGAAATTGGATTGGTAAATCTGTTGGAGCCCATGTTAAATTTAAGGTAGCAGAACATGATTTAGAATTTACTGTATTTACAACCAGATGTGATACTTTATTTGGAGCTACATATTGTGTATTAGCCCCTGAGCACGCATTAGTAAAACAGATAGTTACTGCTGAACAGAGTCAAATTGTTGATGATTATATTAAACAATGTAGCAGTAAATCTGATTTGGAAAGAACTGAGTTAAATAAAGAAAAAACTGGTGTCTTTACTGGTGCGTATGCTATTAATCCTGTTAATAACAAGAAAATACCAATCTGGATTGCAGATTATGTATTGTCATCTTATGGAACCGGTAGTATTATGGCTGTTCCTGCACATGATGAAAGAGATTATGCATTTGCGAAGAAATTTGGTTTGGATATAATCCCTGTTCTTGACGGTGGAAATGTTGAAAATGAAGCATATACCGAGGATGGTCTTCATATTAATTCTGAGTTTTTAAATGGTTTAAATAAAGAAGATGCTATAAATAAAATGCTATCATGGCTTGAAGACAACAATATTGGAACTAAAAAAATTAATTACAAATTACGTGAGTGGATTTTTGCCCGTCAACGTTATTGGGGTGAGCCTATTCCTATAGTTCATTTCGAGGATGGCATGGAGACTATAGACGAAAGTGAATTACCTTTGGTATTACCTGAGCTTGAAGACTATGCTCCATCTAAAACAGGAGCATCTCCATTGGAAAAAGCTACTGATTGGCTAAAAGTAGTAAAGGATGGAAAAACTGGAAAGCGTGAAACTAGTACAATGCCTGGAAGTGCTGCTTCTAGCTGGTATTTTCTAAGATATATTGACCCAAGAAATGATAAAGAATTTGCAAATAAAGAATTGTTAGAGCATTGGTTACCTGTTGACTTATACATGGGTGGACGTGAGCATGCTGTTGGTCATCTTTTGTATTCTAGATTTTGGAATAACTATTTGTATAACAAAGGTCTAGTTCCTGTAAAAGAGCCTTTCGCAAAACTACGTCATCAAGGAATGATTTTAGGCTCAAACGGAGAGAAAATGAGTAAATCAAAAGGAAATGTAGTTAACCCAGATGATATGGTTAAGGAATTTGGTGCAGATAGCCTTCGTGTTTATGAAATGTTTATGGGGCCTATTGAAGCGTCAAAGCCTTGGGATCCAACAGGAATTGAGGGTTCTAAAAAATTCTTAGAGAGAGTTTGGAGATTATATGCAGAGAGTGATAAGATTCAGGATGTTGAGGATAATACTTTAGAAAAAATTTATAATGTTACAGTTAAAAAAGTTACAAATGACTATGAAACAATGAACTTCAATACTGCGATTAGTCAATTAATGATTTTTATAAATAGTGCTTACAAAGTAGATGTGCTACCTAAAAAATATGCTGAGGGCTTTATACAGTTATTAAACCCTGTTGCACCACATATTACTGAAGAATTATGGACAACTGTATTAGGTCATAACTCTACGATAGCTTATGAAAAGTGGCCTGAATTTGATGACTCGAAAACTATAGATGACGAAATTGAGATTCCTGTTCAATGTAATGGAAAATTGAAATCAACTATTGTAATCCCTTTAGATGCTGATGAAGATACTGTAAAAAGTATTGTTCATGCTGATGCTAATGTATGTAACAGTTTGGAAGGAAAGAATATAGTTAAGGAAATCTATATTAAGAATAAGATTTACAATATTGTTGTAAAATAGATTTTAGAAGGTGTGAAGTCATAAAACTTCACACCTTCTTACTTTCGTAGATGTTCGATTATATTACTGTATGCTTACTATAGTTTCTTCATTTCTTGCCATACATGTAGCTCTTATCTTCTGAAGAATCTCCAAAAAAACGGCATACGGTCCATCAGGATCGCATAAACAACCAAATTCCACCTCAAGTATTTTTTCGCATTCTAAAACGTATTCTCCAGACTTCAAAAAGCACTGACGCATTTCCTTGGTGTTGGAAAATTCCATGTTTCTCAGTACTCCAAAGGTTAAGTAGAATACCTTTAGGTTTTCACTGTCTTCATCGTGGTCGCACTCCAAAAACTTTTTTATGCCCTCACAATCTAAGTCCTCGTGCAAAATATCTTTAAACAGTGCATAATTTACGATAAAATCTGTCACAACACTGTTAAAGGCATATATTGTCCGCCTTCTTGGATTAAGGTAAAAAAGTAGTAGTGCCGTTATTATTATTATAAGAAATAATAAACATCCATAACATAACATAAACTCATCATCCTTTCGTATTATTAATTAATAATTCAAAGGTTTACAAATTTCTTACCAAATGATTATACCATTAATATTTTACTTTGCAAGGTCTTTTAATTCAAAATTATTAAGTTCTGCTCCTAATAAAATTATATACATACAAAAATATACCCACATCATTGCTAAAACTATGGTTGTTAAACTTCCATACATTATAGAAAAGCCTTTAAAAGTTTCTAAATATATCGAAAATATTAATGATATTACATACCACCCCACTGTTGCTAATATGGCACCTGGTATTTGTTTTTTTGTTCCTATCTTATGACCAGGAACAAATCTATACATAAGCAGGAATATTATAAATAGTGCAACATATATACCTATTTTTGAAAAATGAAATATATTAGCAATATTTCCAGATAGATTAAACTTTACTTGTAATACTTCTAATATACTATTCCCAAACACCGAAACTAATAAAGCTGATACAATTGCTATGACAAAGATAATAGTTAAAATTAGGGATTTTATTTGTAACCATATAAAATTATACTCTTTATAAGTTTCATATACGCTTTGAAGTCCTTTCGACAATGCATAAAATCCTCTTCTTGCCGACCATACCACAAATATTGCTGAAATTGAAATCGTTCCAACCGATTTTGAATATACTTCTTCAATTATTCCAATTGTAGCCTCAGACATTCCATCTGGCATTATATAGCCTATTGTAGATATTAAAACTTCTCTTTGTATAGGTAAATACTGTATTAATGTGACTATTAATACGACAAAAGGAATAAATGATAACACTGTGTAATACGCACATTGTGCAGTGAATTCACTTATTTTATGTTTACTTAAACTTTTGCAGAAATCTTTTGTATTACTCCAAAATACATTCATAAAGTTCGCTCCTTTTAAATTGGGGACGGAGATTTTTTTAAATTTTTTAAATTTGGGACGGATTTCAAAAATCATTTAGCTATTATTAATTTTTAGACGGATTTCAAAAATTAATTAGCTATTATATATTCAGCCACTTCTCTTCCCGTCCTTGCAGCCCAAGCGACAGTTGCCTTTGTTCCTGCTATATCTCCACCTGCAAAAACATTCTTTATTGAGGTTTCATAGTTTTCATTTACCTTAATATATCCTTTTCTATCACATTCCAGTCCGAGACTATTTATTATTCTTTCTTCAGGCATTGAACCTATTGCCATGACTACAAAATCCATATCCATTTCAAAATTACTACCTTCTACATTGACAGGTGACAACCTTGTTTCTCCTTCTTTTTGAACAAGTTGTGTTTTTACACATTCTATTTTGTTTACCCTGTCATTTCCCAATACTTTTACAATATTAGTTTGAAACATGAAGTTTACACCCTCACGCTTAGCATCCTCAATTTCCTTCTTTTCGGCAGGCATTTGTTCTTCAGCCCTTCTATATATAACAGTTACGGTTCTTGCCCCCATTCTATTAATAACTCTTGCAGAATCCATTGCAACATTTCCACCACCTATTATTGCAATATTTTTACCTTCATAGTCTGGATGATTATTGTTCTCTAGCAATGCATTTCCCCCAAATACACCATGTAAATCTTCTCCCTCAATCCCCATTTTCCAAGGGATATTAGCTCCTATTGCTATAAATACTGCGTCATAATTATTCTTCAATTCCTCTAATGTAATACTTACTCCAAGTTCTGCATTATATTCAACATTTATACCTAATTCTAAAATTTTATTAATTGCACTATCTAAAATGCTTTTATCCAATCTAAAATCTGGAATACCATGTCTTAAAATACCACCCAATTCACTATATTTTTCATATATTGTAACACTACATCCATTTCGAGCTAAAAATGCACTACAGGTTAGTCCAGCTGGTCCACTACCGACAATTGCAACTTTTTTTCTATTATTTTTAGTTGCTTGTACATCTTCTTCATCCATGCTATAATTATTTTTTATTGCCATATCACCTACGAAAGCCTCTAATTCTCCAATGCTTACTGGATGTGACTTAATTCCTCTAACACATTTTCCCATACATTGACTCATGTGAGGACAAATTCTACCACAAATTGACTCTAATACTGTGGTTTTGCTTAGCACTTTATATGCCTGTTCATAATTTTCTTCCTTAACATTTTTTATAAACTCTGGAATGTCATTTCCCAGAGGGCAACCTTTCTGACAAGGTTTTACTTTACAATTCAAACAATAACTTGCTAGTTCATTTATTTTATCCATACGCTTTCTCTCCATTTTTTACTAATAAATTCTTGATTCTTAATTGTTGCTTTTTAGACTATCAGTACTAATTTCCGTCTTTTCAATAACAACTCTTATAGTTTTCTTACATGCCAGAAGAAAATCTAACAATTTAAGTCACAAGTCTCAGGTTGTTTACTTTTGCAGATAGCCGTCACTCTATATACCTGTTTCCAATTGCTTCATATATTGCTATAATATGACATTTGCCTTCATAGAAACAACTGCCGTACACAACCCATACCCTTTACCTTCAACCCTATAAGAGTGAATCAAATCGGAATTACAAATACTACAGATACCACTATCCACAATATTTTTTTCTAACAAACCCGCATCTTTTAACATAATTTTATTAATCATAACTGTATCAATGTACCACTTTTCGGTGCCTTCTTTATTACCAGCATACTCAATAATATTATCAATCTGATTAGTATATCTAAAAATCTCCTCGCACATATCCCTCACATCTTTTTCAACCTCAAAATGGCACTTTCTAATACTTGGGCAAATGCAACAAATAATATCCTTTGGATTACAGCCATATTCTTTAACCATTTTATCAACAGCATTTATCGCAATTTTTTGAAAGGTTCCTCTCCATCCAGAATGAACATTTGCAATAACCATTTTCACAGGGTCAAAAAACATTAGTAAAATACAGTCGGCATTTGATGTTCCTAAAACTATCTCAGCTTGATTTGTAACTAAACCATCTGTATCCATATATTTATTATCTTTGCCTAAGACGTAACCTTCTAAGGTGCTGACACATTTTATAGTATTAGTATGATTTTGGGTTGGTTTTACCAAATTTTTATAATCCACTCCAATGGATTCACACAAGTTTTTGTAGCTATTTACTGCCTTATTAAAATCTTCCTCTGTTAGATTTTTCCCTTTTGTTCTGTAATTATCTGGTTTTAATCCATACGCATGTTTTAAGACGCCATTATACTCTAATAGCCTCCTAAACTGCAAATATTCGCAGTTTTTTCCTTTCACATGGACTACATTATCATTTGATAAATCTCTCATTTTTACTTACCATTCCTTTCTTGAAAAACACATAATCTGATTGAACAATAGCAGACATTACGAAATCTGCGATTTTCTTTGGAGCACTTAAGTGCTCCATTTAAGTAATACTTTCCTGTTATACTAGAAAACTATTATTCTTCATGCCTAAAATCTGATTAATAATAACTAATATATTTATTATTTTTTAGATTTCCTCCTGCATCATTTCTAGTATAGTCTCCTTTTCTATATTGTTAATGTAATTATAGCCATTAGCGCAATCTGTTCCATTAAAATTACAAATTGATTTATACGCACAGTATTCGCAAGGAGTTTTCTTATTTTTTACATTATAATATGGGTTTATGTCAATATTTCCACTTAATATTTCGCTAGAAATTTGTTTTATCAACTTATTAGTGTATTTCTGTAAATACTCAAACTGCTTCCTGCTAACAGAGCTAGAACGTGTATTACTTAAATTACCTTCTTTTCCAATATACGCTGGCACAATATCCGAGCTACCTGTTTCTAGGTTTGTATCCATCATTTTTACAACATCAACGTCTGCTAGAATTAAACCTTGCATTTTAAATTTCTTACGAATCTTGTCTTCAATTTCCTCTTCAGACAAGCTCTTTTTTGATTTTATTACTGGATCGATTAAATTAAAATATAGTACCCCAGCTGGTAATAAATCTTCATTTTCACAAACTGCATCTAGATACGTAATTAGTTGTAACTGTAGACCTGCATAAACTTGATTTAAATCTATATTTTTAGCTGATGATTTATAATCTATAATACGTACATATTTGTCATCATCTAATTTTGCAATATCTACTCTATCAATTTTCCCGGTAATTTCAACCTTTTGGCCATTTTCTAAATCCATTACTATTGGGGCGTATTCTTTTCCTTCTTTAAATTCAATTTCATTACCCAATACTTCAAATTTACTACATTTCAAACTTTCTACAATATATTTCATAGATCTAAAAATAACCTTTTTTAAGCGCATGCTTAAAGACTTGTACTTAGGTGAGCTTGTGAAAATGTAATTTTTATTTAAACCTAGTTTTTCTTCAATAATCTCATCTACCAATTCCTTAATTTGCTCATCCGTTATTTCTTTAATATTGTATTCTTTTTCTTTAATATTATTAAAGAACGTATCAATTGTATCGTGCATAAAAGTACCTGTATCCACCGGATTTATTTTAAAATTGTCTTTTTCCGATAATTGTAATCCGTACTTTAAATAGTATGCAAAATGGCATGATTGATATTGCTCTAGCCTTGAGACACTAGTCTTTAGAACATTTCCATACATTTTTTCTATGTTTTCTTCATCAATTCTTTCTGGTCTATTATTATATAAAAGTGCCTCCATAGCCTTTTCTAGTTTATATTTCCATGCATTATTGTTTTTATAATAATTATAGACCTCCACCCATTTATCATCTATCTCACCTGTATCTCTGTATTGCCCTAGCTTATTTAGTAGCTCATCAAAAGTAGTATTTTCAATTAAAATTTCAGAGGGCTTTTCTATTATGTCACTCTCTTCCTTTAACTGAGGAAATATCTTTTTAATTTTGGAAACTAAAATCGAGCCTCTTAAAGTTTTACCTTCTGAATTTGATGATGCGTAAGATAAGAACAGCTTTTCTTCTGCTGTTGTGAATGCTTTGTATATATTAAAATTATCTTCATATAAACTTTCTATGGTATTTCTAGCAAGCTCTAAACCATTTTCCTTTAAAAAATTTCTATCATTATCATTGAAAAATCCTTCATCTTTGTGCACAGAAGGAAACATTCCGTCGTTTAGTCCTATAATAAATATGGCTTTTACTTTGTGACTTCTAGACCTATCTACATCTCCTATTATTACTTGATCTTGTGTTCCTGGAATTTTGCCTAAATCGCTACTGGCTAATCCTGTTTTTAAAATTTGCATGTATTTATCGAAGGAAACCTTGTCATCTCCAAAGACAAGAACGATTTCATCTAACACGTTCATAATTATCTTCCAGCTAGTTTCGTACTGAACTGCAAATTCTGTCTGACCTATCTGCTTTAACTCCTCAATTTTCTCTTCAAACTTCTTATCTATCTCATTTTTAATTAAAAAGGCATATAATTTTTGAGTAATATTTTTTACATTGTTTTCACCATTTAAATCCTCTTTAAATTCCAATAGTGGGTTTACTATAAGCCTTCTAATTTCCCTAAACCTCTCTATTTGTTCTTTATTAGACTCATCTTCATCTTTAAAATTCCACTCTGATTTATACCATTTTGAGTTTTTAACTCCCCACTTCTGGCAATAGTTTTCTAATGCAAATATTTCTTGTTTACTTATGTCTAAAAAACCTGTTTTCACGTAATTGAATACTGCTTCATACGACCAATTCCTTGCAAATATTTCTAAAATTGATAATAAATATTTAACAATAATATTCTGGCTTAAATCTTTCTTTTCGTCTATAAAAACTGGTATTTGATACTTATTAAAAATTACTTTAACCAGATTTGAATATTCCTCCAAACTCTTTGTTATTACTGATATATCCTTGTATCTGTAATTGTTATTTCTTACCAATTTTACTATATTACTTGCAACCATTTCTATTTCAGAATATTGATTATTTGCTAAGAACAATTTTATATTTTCAGGTATATCTTCATATTTTTTATACGGAACAGCATATAAATTTTTTTCTAAATGCTTTAATTCTTGATTTTTGAATCTATACTCCTCCTTAAGAAAAACAGGGTCATCTAAAGCTATTTTCTCTTCTTTTACTAGGTTTAGTATTCTAGATATGGTTAACTTATTAGAATAGAATACGTCACTTTCTGGTGAATTGCTATCTTGTATAGAATCTGTGCAAATGCTTATGTTTACTTCACTTGCTACCTTAGCTAATTGTTTTATTATTTCATACTCTTGTTTAGTGAAGCCTAAAAACTCGTCTATATAGATTAAAGTGTTATCAAATATAGATACATCGCCTAGCTGGTTAGCTAGATTTGTTAAGTTGTCATTTTCATCTATGTAACGGTTTTCTATTTTCTTCTCAAACTCTCCATATACTTGTAAAATATCTTGTATTTTTAATTTTAGATAATTGTCCGTGGTTTCTTCCATCATTTTTTTCAGATCATCTATCAAAACTCCGTGTTTCTTGAATTCTGTGATTTGTTCAATTATTAACTCTATATTCTCATCAGATTTTCCAAGAAACTTTAATTTGCTTTTTTTCCCAGACAGAATATTATAAATAAGCATCGCCTTTCCTGGGTTGGAAATAGTTACTTTTGCGGTTCCTCCTACCTCGTTTGCAACTCTGTATGCCATTCTGTTAAAGGTTAAAACCTCTGCATTTAGTACTGCCTTGTTACCTAGTGTCTCTAGCAACATTTTTTCTGCAGTAAATGAGAATTGCTCTGGAGTGATTATATATATTTTCTTACCGCAATTAATTCTTTCTTTTATCTCATTGAATATATATGTACTTTTTCCAGTACCTGATTTTCCATAAATTAATCTTAATGACATTTTATCATACTCCTTTTTTTTAATTGGGGACGGTTGAAATTGGTGACGGAGTTTTTTTGAAATTTTGGACGGAGATTTTTTAAAAAAACTTACCCTCTCTTCCAGTAGAACAAATACTGCTGGGCAATTCCGCATAAATTGCCAAACTTCTCGTTAGCAATTCTATTAATTTCCTTTTTACTTACCTTTTCCTCATACTCACTATGGATATACAACTCATTCATAACTCTCCTAACCCACACATCTATTGGAAATACATCAAATCTTTTTAATGTAGAAAATAATAGAATACAATCTGCAACTTTTGGTCCTACTCCTGGTAGCTTCAATAACTCTTCTCTAACTACCTCCGTATTAGGTTCCTGGTGCAGTTTTTCTAAATCTATCCCCCTATTCAAAATCATTTTAGTAGTTTCATACACTCTAACATCCCTAAATCCTAATCCCAAATTTCTTAAATCCTCTACACTAGCACTTCCAAGCTGTTCCGGTGTTGGGAATGAATAATAGGTTTGTCCATTATACTCCATCTTGTTTCCATACCTCTTGCATATTCGCTCTATTATTCCTTTTATCCTTGGGATATTATTATTAGCAGAGATTATAAATGATATAATTGTCTCCCATAGGTCTTGATTTAGTAGTCTGATACCTTCACCATATAAAATGCTTTTTTTCATATTTTCGTCAACTTCGCCTAATTGTGCTTTGATGCTTTCGTAGTTTCTGTTCATATCAAAGTAGTTTTGAAAAAGTTTTTTAATATCATTCTCTCCAAAACTTGTTATATATATATTACCATCTATCATTCTTATATTTATTACATTATTCTTAACAACACCTGTATAACTTCCGTCCTGGTTTCTATTCCATCTAAAACATTGTCCACATTCAAAAATATGTGTTAAGTTAAATGATTTTATATTTTTTAATACTAAATTTTGTTCTTCCATTTTTGCCTCATTTCTTGTTGATTTATAGTGTTTTAATATTTTGTTACTCGTAGTTAATCATTAGTTACCCTTAGTTCTTTGCAATTAGCCAACCAATATAATAATTGTTGATTAACCGTTCAGTCATTATTGGACGGCTTATTGCAAAGGCCTAGGGATGACCTGTAACATTGTTGAAATCCCCATTGATGATTTTCATCAATTTTTTCTTTACATTAGCTTACAAATATTATATTATATATATTTTTTTTTAACAATACACTATTATATTTTTTTACCACTTATAGTTACTTTGGTGTTACAGTTCACAGTCTATTACTGTAGAGTAGTAAAAAATCAAAATTATGTAAG
>CAMPBM010000014.1 GCA_946637865.1 uncultured Lachnospiraceae bacterium
AATACAGTTTATTCCTTTTGCACTTTTTGACAAACCTTGCCAAACTGCGCGTTTAAGGCTCCATTGTTAATATTTTTTTTCGCTCTTACATAATTCTTATATTGGACTACTCAACAATAATGGCTGAACTGTGACACAAAATATATAAAAAAATGTAGATAATTTTAAAAAATGGATTACAAAAGAAAAAAAGTATGTTATAATGTTAACAAGTGAAAATGTGTCATCAATCTAATATGTATTTTGAGGAGGTTTTTTGGCTTCATGGAAGCTGATGTCTATTTCGTTAAGGATGTTTTTGAGGGGGCACCAATAAAAAATATCTTATCTTAGTCAAGAGTTTTTTAGGAGGTGTCTTCAAAAAAAGTACCCCAATTTAATTTTCAGAACATCTTTAACAAAATAGACATTGGCACATATACTTCTTAAAAGAATAATGAGCGGTGGCGTTAAAAACATGGGGGGACGTCAAATGATTTTTAAAGATTATTATAAAATTTTAAATTTGGATACAAATAAAGTAACTGCTGAACAGATTAAGGTTGCTTATAGAGAACAAGCCAAAAAATATCACCCTGATGTAAACGTAGGAAACAGTAATGCAGAAGAAAGGTTCAAGGATATAAATGAAGCATATAGAGTATTGTCAGAACCTAATGCAAAAAGAAAATACGACAGAATGTGGAATAATTACATAGGTAAGAGAAGGGCAAAAGATGAAACATATGGTAGTAGAACTTCAGTTGTTGGGGATTTCTTTAATATGTTTTTTGGTACAGTAGATAACAAAAATATGGAATCAAATATTACGAATAAGAATGAAAAGATTCCTAAAAAAGGTGAAAATATAGATACAGAAATAAACATATCCATAAATGAGGCTTTTTTTGGCGTGGATAAAAGAATATCGTTGAGATCTGTTAATGGTAGTGTAAAGAGCTTTGATGTTAAAATTCCTGCTGGTATTCAAAACAATGAAAGAATTAGACTAATTGGTCAAGGAAAAAAAGGCGAAAATGGTGGAAGGAATGGGGATTTATTTATTAAAATAAATATTCAAGATGATAAAAATGTTAAATTGATAGGTTATGATTTGTATAAATATCTTCCTATTACGCCTTGGGAAGCTGCTTTGGGAACAAAGGCAAGTATAGATTCTATAGATGAGAATATAAATATTATAGTACCAAAAGGAACTCAGAGTGGGGAGCTTATAAGGATAGCAGGTAAAGGATATAAGGATGGAAAAGGCAGTAGAGGAGATTTGGTAGCAGAAGTTAAAATTATGGTTCCAACTAATTTAACTGAAAAGGAGCAAGAGCTTTTTAGAGATTTAAGCCATGTTTCTCATTTTGAACCTAGGACAATGAGTATATAAAGTTCACATAAAAGCATTGACTTATTTAAATTAAAATAGTATAATAGAAAGTGTAATTATACAGAAGATTAACTATGATAGGATTCATAGGAGAGGGGTGTATGGTATATGGGAAGCTTACAAGGTAAGCACTTTAGTATTACAGATCCGAAGAATGTTAATACAGTAATATATCAAGTAAATAGAACAAGCAAGGAAGAAGTTTTGGATGGAGCACCAAAATTTACAATCGAGAGATTGGAATATGCTGAAGAACTAAGAGAAAATGCTTCTAGAAAAACTTTTTTTGTTGATGAACCAAAGGAAGAAGGAAATCAATTAATTATTTTATCGTTTGCAAGCAATAGAGTAATAGTTAATATGGGTGTGTTACAGAATGATAAAGTGAAGATTTCCAAGAAGCCTATGCCTGTAAGATTTGATACTTTATATTCAGAAGATAAAGAAATTTATAGAGAATTCAAGTATACACCAAATTTACAAAGGCCGATATCAATTATAGATCCAGTAACTGCAGAAGAGGTAAAACCTATGTTATATTTTGAAAAAGGTACAAATGAGCCAGTAGGTAAAATCACATTACAACCAGGTAAAACATATTTTGCCTTTGAGGTAAGAGAAGATAAAAAAAATAAATTTTAAAAAAATGATTAGAAAGAGAGGAGAATTGTGATGAGAGATGCAAGTGCAACTTCATCAGCTTCAAAAAAAGGAGGAAGCCCTAAAAAAGTTAGCAATAGACCTACTATAGAAGTAGTAGGTGGATCATGGTCTGTAAGGGGAAGAGAGTTAGTTATGGACGAGAATTTATTAAATTTCTCAGATCCAGTAAAGGATTTGGCTAAATCTGTTGGTAATTTTACCAAAGTTTTAGATGCCGATGGAAATATCATAAAGAGAGTTGATGAAGAAAATCAAATTGAATATGTTAAAAACAAAACAACAGGCAAATATAAGAAGAGAAAGATAAGAGAACAGCAGGTAAAATAAGTATTGTGAAAATTTAACATGGTATAAAAAAAAAACTATACGTATGAGAAAAGAGGGAACTTTATATGAATAAATTAAAAAGTTTCATGGAGAAATTTAAAAAGAATATTCTGATATTCATAGTAGTATGGCTAGTTTTGGCCATACTACTTGTTGCGCCCATAACCTACACGCATACACAATCAGTTATGGAAGGTATCACTAAGTGGGAAGGGCTAGGAAAGTATTTTGTAGATAATTTTTTTAAATTTCCAATAACACAAGTGTTTAATGAAACATATAGTTATGATTTTATAGAAGGAATGAAATATTATACGATATTATATTGGATAATAGTAATATATGGAATATATAAAAATTTACCTAAGGGGGCATACGATAAAATAGAGCATGGCTCAAGTGACTGGTGTTTGCCTGGTGAACAGTATAAGGTACTTAGTAAAAAAAGTGGTTTAATACTTGCAAAAGATAACTATTTACCAATTGATAAGAGTGGTAACGTAAATGTTCTAATTGTTGGACGGATCTGGTGCTGGTAAATCTGCAACATATTCAAAGCCTAATGCATATCAAATGCTTGGTTCGTACGTTTTTACCGATCCTAAAGGTGAATTATACGACGATACATCAGGATATCTACAATCACATGGATATGATATAAAAGTGTTAAACTTAGTTAATCCAGCTAATAGTGATGGTTATAATCCATTAGCACATATTAACAGTGAGCTTGATGTAGATGTTATAGCAAGTACAGTAGTAAAGGGTCAAAAGTCTGAAGGTGGTTCATCAGACCCATATTGGGACGATATGGCAGAAATGTTACTAAAGGCATTAATATATTACCTAATCGCAAAACGACCACCAGAAGAGCAAAACTTGGCAAGTTGTGCAGAAATGGTAAGGGCAGCGAACAATAATGGGGGAAGCAACTTGCTAACAGAAATGATGAGTGAGTTGCCATATGACCACCCAGCAAGAATGTATTATAAATCAATTGAAATCGCTCCAGATAAAACTTACAGCTCTATTTTAAGTTCATTGCAATCAAAATTAGGTAAGTTCGATTCAAAAGAAATTGCTGAAGTAACTTCAACAGATACAATAAATTTTGAAGATATAGCAAATAAGAAAACAGCATTATATGTTATTTCATCAGATACACATACTGCATATGATTTCTTATTAACAATATTCTTCTCACAATTAATTCAACAATTATACGACTTTGCAGATAAGAATGGTGGAAAGCTTAAGGTACCATGTTTCTTCATTCTAGATGAGTTTGCAAACATTGGTAAAATTCCAGATTTCGATAAGAAAATATCAACATCAAGAAGTAGAAAAATTTCTTTTAGCGTTATTCTACAAAACTTAGACCAACTAGAAGCTATTTATGAAAAATCACATGAAACAATAGTTGGTAACTGTGATACGCACGTTTTCTTAGGAAGTAACTCCTTCAAAACAGTTGAATATTTCTCTAAAGAGCTTGGAGAAAAAACGATTGTTAGAAAGAGTGATACTATAAATAGAGATGCTGGTGGAAAAAAATCTGGTAAGAGTGAATCCGACCAAATAATGGCAAGGGCGTTAATGACACCAGATGAGCTTAGAAGAATGGATAACAATTATTGTATTATTTTTGAAAAGGGATTAAAGCCTATTAAAGCAGAAAAATTCTGGTATTTCAAAACTAACATGATAAAGGAAATGAATAAAGTTAAATTAGACCACAACAATTTTGATGTTGGAAATAGGGGAGAGTGGAGAAAATTCAATCCTAATAATCCATATGAGGCAACGTCAGATAATACACCAGGAGGAAATAGCTTGCAGGTTGAGTCTTTGGATGATTTATTTGAAGAGGAGTTTACTAGCGATAATGAAGAAATGCAAATGCCAACTGTTGAGGAGAGTGGACCTTCTGATTTAGATATTCAAAAGGAATTAGAAGCTAAATTTGATGAATTATTTGGACCATTGACGGATTAGTAAAAAAGCCGTGAAAGCGTAACGCTTTCACGGCTTTTTTATGGGGACGGACTTGATGAAACGTTTGGGGACGGTCTTGTTTTGTTTCATTTTTGAAACGTTTGGGGACGGTCTTGCAATTAGTTAACCATAATGCTTTCAGGCACTAGTATTGTTACATTAAAGGAAAATTTTGGGGTTGGTTGCCGAGAGAAAAAATATTAAAAATAAAAATTTTTGAAAATGTAATCTTCGGATTCAACAGTTCCTAAGCGTTACACCCTTGAGCCTCTCCGCAGAGGGCAGCTTGCGCACCCTCAAGTGGTGTTACTGCTAAGTAACTGTAGGAATCCTACGTTAACATTTTCAAAAATTTTTATTTTTAATATTTTCTTCTCCGATGGAGTTGGAAATATCTCCCTTTAATGTAACAATACTAGTGCCTGAAAGCATTATGGTTAACTAATTGCAAGACCGTCCCCAAATGTTTCAAAAATGAAACAAAGCAAGACCGTCCCCAAACGTTTCAAAAATGAAACAAAACAAGACCGTCCCCAAATGTTTCACACAGATTTTATGTAATTTACTGTTGACGAAAGCCCCTATTTTGTGATATAAATTATGGGTAACGAATGTTAAAAGGAGAGCGAAATATGAGATTTGTACATATAGCAGATATGCATTTTGACACATCTTTTACTACATTAACAAATAAGGCCGGACTTGGGGATATAAGGAGACTTGACCAAAGGAAAGCTTTTAATAAAGTGATAGAATATATTAAAGCAAATAATATTCCATACTTATTTATTGCAGGGGATTTTTATGAGCATGAATATATAAGATTAAGTACAATTGAGTACATTAATAACTTATTTAAGGAGATACCACAAACACAAATTTTTATATCACCTGGTAATCATGACCCATATCTAAAGGATTCTTTTTACAGTAAGTTTTATTGGAATGATAATGTTCACATATTTGATTCAAAGCTATCTATTATCGAGCTAGAAGACGTTGATATATATGGATATGGATTTGATGATTTCTATTATACAAATCATGATTTAGAAAATATAGAGTTAAAAAACAAAAATAAGATAAACATATTGATAGCACATGGAACTTTAAATGCATCTACAACTATTGAAAAAGAGTATAATCCTATTTCAGAGAAGATGCTTGAAGAGAAAGGGTTCGATTATGTAGCATTAGGACATATACATAAAATAGATTACAATTCAAAACAGCAACAAAGAATTGTATACCCAGGTTCAACTATATCACTTGGATTTGATGAGTTAGGTAGTCATGGGATGATTGTTGGAAATTTAGATAAGGATAAGATAGAATTAGAATTTATTCCTGTTGATGACAAGGAGTTTGTTGTTAAAGAAATTGATGTTACAGATATGAGGGACATTGATGAACTGGCAACAGCTATTAACAATATAGAATTTTCAGAGAGTATATATTATAAAATTTCATTAATAGGTAGAAGAAATTTTGATATAGACTTATACAAATTAAATAAGTTTATTGTTAATAAAAATATTATAAAAACAAAGGATTATACAAAGATTAATTACGATTTAGAAAAAATATCAAGGGAGAATACGTTAAAGGGTTTATTCGTTAAGGAAATATTACAAAAAATGGCGGAAAATCCTGAGGATGAAGAAATTTTACAAAATGCTTTGGACATAGGCTTTGAAATATTAGAGGTGTGACACATTTAGGGGTGAAAGTATATTATTATAAAAGCTTTCACCACTCTAAATGTGTCATATAAAGTAAAACTAAATAATGGAGTGATATACTTGAAAATAAAGAATATAAAAATCAATTCTTTTGGAAATTTAGAAAACAAGGAAATTGATTTATCTGATAATATAAATATTATATATGGAAAGAATGAAGCTGGAAAATCGACACTTTTAAAGTTTATTACCAATATTTTCTATGGTACGTCAAAGAATAAGAAGGGTAGAGAATTCTCTGACTACGATAGGTATAAACCTTGGGGAAAAGATGACTTTTCTGGAAAGATTAAATATGAGCTAGATAATAATGAGCAATATGAGGTTTTTAGGGAATTTGGTAAGAAAAATCCTAAGATATATGATGGCAATATGGTGGATATTTCTAAGCAATTTAGCATAGACAAAAACTTGGGAAACCAATTTTTTTACGAACAAACTAAGGTTGATGAGCAGACTTTTTTATCTACAATTGCATCTATGCAACAGGAGGTAAGATTAGAAAAAAACTCTCAAAATGTGTTAATTCAGAAAATGGCTAATATTGCAGGTACAGGTCAAGATAATGTTTCGTATAAAAAAGCGGTGGATAAGTTATATAAAAAGCAACTAGATGAAGTTGGAACCTATAGAAGTCAGGGAAAGCCTATAAATATTGCACAAAATAAGCTGAATGACTTAAAAAATAAAAAGCAAGAATTATTAAACTACAAGGATTTAAAATTTGGGTTTGAAGAAAAAAAATTAGAGGTTGAAGAGCAGATAGCTAAAGAAGGAATTAAAATTGAAATCTTAAAGAAAATCAAAAAAATAAATGACGATGAGATGAAAGAGCATGAAAAGTTACATTATAATGTAAATATGATAAAGAAAGATGAGATGGAAATTTTAGAGCTAGTAAATAAGAAGAGTTATGTGCTTGAAGATAATAACATTGATGATGAGAATGTTTTGATTAGGGAATATAATGATAAAGTTAACTCGCTAGAACCACTAGAAAGAAGGAAGTTTACTAGACAGAAAGTTAAAATTCAAAAGTATATTATTTTGTCTATAATTATGATAATAATAAATATTGCACTAATTTTGTTAGTAAAGCACAATATTTTAAGGTTTGTTGGTTTAATAGGATTTATTTTTATTTTTATTATGTATTTGTTCGAAAAGAAAACACTTGAGAATGAAAGAATGGTTAAGCAAAATAAAGAAAATCTTAACAAAAAGGTTGAGGAAAACAAGAAGTTACTTGCGTTTGAAAGAAACAAAAAACTGTTAGAGGAAATAAATATTATAAATGCAAAGATTGAAGTCTTTGAAAACGACAAGAAAGAACAGTTAAGAATAATGGATGAGACTAAAGCTAAAATCAAAAGTCTTAAGGATATAGAAAGAGAAAGAATAAAGAATACATATAGGAATAGAATGGATGTATATGAAATAAATAGGTTATTGAATCTAGATGATGTTGAGGGTAAGATTGAAGAGGCTATGAACAGTATAAATGAAAAGAAATTAGAGCTTCATAGAATAGAATTAAGCAAAAATAACATATTGCCTCAATTGGAAGATTTGGCGCAGGTAGAGGAAGAACTCGTAATTACAGAGGAAGAATATGATGAGTTAATGAAGAAAAATAATTCTATGGTAGTTGTAAAACAAGCTTTAGATAGTGCGTATGAGAAGATGAAAAATGATGTTACACCTAAATTTACAAATAGTTTGTCTGAGAATATCGCAAAAATTTCTAATAATAAGTATAGCAAGGTTGCTATAAATGATGAAAATGGAATGATGGTGGAATTGTCTTCAGGCGAATATGTACCTGCTGATAAACTAAGTTTAGGAACGATTGACCAATTGTATTTATCTTTGAGACTTTCTATGAATAGAGAGGTTTCTAACGAAAATATGCCAATTATTTTAGATGAGGCTTTTGCGTATTATGATGATGAAAGGCTTGAGAATATTTTAAAGTTTTTGGCAGAAAATTATGGCGATAAGCAGATTATTATTTTAACTTGTACTAATAGGGAAGAGGTTATTTTTGGTAAATTGGGATATAAGGTTAATAAAGTTTGCTTGTAGCTAATTTGGTTACAATTCAGGTGGTTTGCTTTTGCAGGTAGCCGTCAAAAATTAAAATTATGTAATCGCTTGCAATATATTAACAACTAACGCAGAGGTTAGTTGTAGTTCGTTTCGCTTCACACAACTAACTTAATTCCGCGGACTTGCTGGCTCGGCGTTATCAATAAAAAACAGCAGATTTATTGAAATAGAAAAAGCACCACTTAGAAAGTGGCGCTTTTTTGAGAACTATTTTATTTTTTGGTGAGATGTTCTACTATTTTTCTCACCATTTCTGAAAGTTCTGAGTCATTGTTAATGGCGGCTATAAAAGCAAGCTCATTAAGATTCATTTCAGAAACTTCTTTGGATGTGTACTTTTGCTCAACGGGGACAAGGTTCTCTTCTACTGCGGTTACGGATTTCTCAACGTGTCCTACGAAAGTTTTGTTTATTTCAAGAAGTTCTTTGGTTCTAATAGAATTACGAACAGCTTCACGATAAAGATTATCATAAACGCCCTCATAATGCGCATATTTAATGGTTTTCCATGGCTTTTTTAAATAAACCGTAGGGAGCTTTTCTCTTCTTGAACTGTGAAGTGCGGTTTTTTTGCGTCTATACGCTACTTTTGCTTTTCTTAGAACACGAGTTAAATCGTAGATTTCATCGTCGTCGTCTGTTTCTGTTTCTGTTCCTTTGAAGGAATAATCTTCGTCTGAATAGTAGAATCCATTGTCTACGTCTTCAAAGTAGTCGTCACTACCAGAGATGTTATCTTCTTTAGGTTCGCAGAATCCATAAAGAGCGATGAGTTCAGCCATTGTGGTTATTTCTTTCATAAAATCGTCCTCCTTTAGCCAGCAGTTGCTAGGCTAATTTAATGTAATGTGGATTTACGTATGTAATAATATTATAGCAGAAAATTTCCAAAAAGTCAACATTATGTAAATTTTTTTAATTACATTGTTACTGTTTAACACTCTGTACAAATCAATCCGCTCAAACAGTCACATATTTATTATTTATGTAAGATTAGTACTTCCGTAAGAAAACTAACTATTTAAAACAAAATTGTAACATAAAAGTTATATATATTTAATAAAAGGGTGAAACGTATTGTTCCTTAAATATATGTATAATATATAAGTTTTAGGAGACTTTTTTTTAAAAAATATATATGTTAGGATTTGATTAATGTAAGAAAATTTTTGAAAGAATCAGAAATAATGAGGGGGAAATGTTTATGAAAAAAGTAATTAAAAAAAATAGTATAATTTTTTTAATTACAATTCTTTTTATAGGATTTGTATTGGTAGCATGTACACTTCTACGTTCAAAAAATAGTATTACGGAATACAATTTAGGAACAAATCCTGAAATGATGGTTGAATTAACTTATGACGAATTAACTGAAGAAGATAAAAAGGTTGATAATTGTGAGTATGTTGAGTTCTCAGCTTTTTTTACGCGTGATTTGAACTCGGATGGGTATGCTGAAAGATTGAATGGGGCTTGTAATCCTATAAATGCACTAGATACTCTATATATTGACTTAAATGTTTTATCAGAGGGATATTTAAAGGATGGTAAGATAACTTTAAATGCGGATAAAAACTATGAATGGAATGTTTCAGTAGTTGAGGATATGGTAATAAAAGGAAATTATATTGGAAATACTTCTGAAATAACTTTACAAGACAAAGTATTGAATGGTTCTCAAAAAATTATATGGGGAGATATTTATTCAAATATTGGTAATAACATAAATAATTATTCAAAAGTAAATAGTGTAACTTTAACAGGTACACATGTTATTGAGGATGAAAATGGGAATATCGTATCAGAAACAGAAATTAATAAAAAAGTTGATTTAAAGGTAGATTGGTATGGAACTACAAAAACAAAGATAGACCCTAATTCTAGTATAAACAATAGATATATACAACAACTAGTAAACAACGATGAAATAGTATTACATTTTTCTTTTAATGTTAATGAAATAAGCTCTCAAAATCAACCAAAAAATAGACTGTTACTTCAAAAACAAGTGTCAGAGGTAAAAATACCAGATTTTAATGGGTATGAACCAACTTCAGTAATAGCAACAAATAGTGGAGTGAGATATGAATATAATGAAGATACAAAGACAATTACTATAATTAGAGAAAGTGCGGTAGATGAATTCGGAAACATAACAACGTCAGTCTCAGCAACAAATTATTATCGAATAAAAGTAGTATATCCTATAGAAGCGTACAATACTTTAGGTGAGGATGAGGTTATATTACACTTTGATATAACTGCAGATACCTATGGATATAATAATAACACAGAAATAGAGGGGAAAAAAGTATTTAATAATCCTTATGTTTCATCAGACAGTAGAAGTGTAGCAACAGCGCTTTTACGTCAAGAAGAATCACAGGGTATTATTTGGCGTTTACAGGCCTATGTAGGAATAAATACTTATCAACCAAAACGTGGGAGTTATGGATATACGGTATCAAAAGCAATTCCTATGGATATTTACAATGGAAATATAAATACGTCGAGAGATAGTTATGCAGTTAAATGGTATATGGGGATTGGAGATTATACTGCAATAGACAGTGTAGTTTTAGAAGAGCCAACCGAAAATGATAATATAGAATCAGATAAATTTAATGATAGCGATAGCATGTATAATTATATAACAACAACAAGTATATCTTTTGAAGGAGCAAAGAGATGCTTCGGTGAGGATGGTTGGATAAAGCTATATAATGCTGAAACCAACGAGCTTATTCATACATTTACTGCTAGTGAATTTGATAGATATTCATCAACTAATAAATATCCTGTATATGTTAAGTCTATAAAAATAGAAACAAGTAAACCAATATCAAATTCTGGCTTTTATGTGTGTCAAATAAAAGAAATAAATGATGAAGAATTAACATCAAATTATACAAAAGAAGCGTTTGAGGACATTACTCAAATATACACGTATTTAAGGGGGACAATAAAGGCTCCTAATGAAATAACGTATGAAAATGGTGCTAAGACAGATACTTATGATAGTGAAAATTTTGCATATTATGATGAGTTATATTCAAATCAATTATTATCGGTATCACCCTCTGAGATAAGCACACAAAAAACAGAAAATATAAATTTAGAGATAAGACCCTTAGATGATGGAATTACGTTTGATAAATGGAAGGATGGTGTATTCTTAATTGAGTTACCTGAAAAAATAATAAAATTAAACGTTAAAAAAATTATACCTTCTAGTGCGAGAATAAAGATTTTGGATTACTATACATACAAAGAGAATGGAAAATATTATATAAAGATAAAAACGGAAAATGAAATTCCTTTGTCATATTCAATAAATATAAATGCAGATGTAGTCGCAAATCCACTACTAAGCTCATCAAAGGAAGAAATTAAATTATATGCATTTAACAAGAAATGCGATAATTATGATAAAAAAATTATTGATGAATATGATATAGATGGTGATGGATTAACTACTGACATAGTTGGATTTTCTTCTAGAGAATTGACTATAAGTTACTTAGGAAGTTCTGGAATTATAACTACAGAATATATAACAGATTATAATGATTTAGGGGATGAAATTACAATTGCTCCAAATATTGCTAGAATAGAAAAAGACGATAATACAAATTTAGCAACAATTAATTTAGGTATAGCAAGTAACTATAAAGGAACGTTAAGTGAAATATTAATACTAGGGAAATTTCCTTTCGAGGGAAATACATATACAATTAATGGAAATAATTTATGTTCAGAATTTACTGCTAGTATAGTTGAAGGAATAACGATACCAGAAAAATTGAAGGATTATGCAACCGTGTATTATTCTGAGAATGAAAATACTAACAAGAATCTAACTGATAGCTCTAATAATTGGATAACAGCGGACAATGTTGCAGATTGGTCAAAAATAAAAACATATTTAATAGATTTAGGAGATTATGTTTTACAGGAATCTGAAAATGAAATATTTACATATAGAGTAAACATTCCTAGTGAAGTGGGTTATAATAAGGTATCATACAGTCATCATGCAGTATATTACTGTTTAGATACAGTAAACGGAAAAATAGAAGTATCTACTGAACCAAATAAAGTTGGAATACAGGCAATAAAAAAATACAATGTAAATATAACGAAGACAAAGCAGGGAGATGAAAATTTCTTTTTAGAAGGAGCAACATATAGATTAACGACAACAGAGGAAGATGGTGAAGAAATTTCACAGATATTAAAAACTGATGCAAATGGAAAAATAATAATTGATGGTGTTTATATGGAAAAGGAATATACACTAAAAGAAATATCAGCACCAGATGGATACGTTATAGATGATGATGAAATTAAATTTAAAATGCATATAGAAGATGAACAAAATGCTAAAGTTGATATTACTAATGGTAACTATAAATCTAGCAGTATAACGACAGATTCAAATGGTAAATATGTTTTAAATTTATTATTGGAGGATGAGCCAAAATATAATCTTCAAATAACAAAAACAAAAAGAAGCGACAGTACATTAAAAGTTGCAAATGCAGTTTATAGGTTAGTTGGAACAGATAATAAAGGAAAACAGGTTATAATAACGGGTACAACAGATGAAAATGGAGTTGTTAATTTAACAGGAATATACTTGAATAAAGAGTATACTTTAACTGAAGTTTTGGTAGATAGCGATTATGTAGTATCAAAAGACAGTATAAAATTTGTAGGAACAGAAGATTCGAATGGGAAAGTGAAGCTTACTGTAGAGAGCGAGGAGTCTTTTATTGGTGATAGAACTGTTATAACAAATGCTGCTGGAATAGATACAGTAAAAGTTAACCTAGAGGATGAGGCAAGATATACGTTAATCATTAATAAAACAGAAGAAAGTGGAGAGCCTATCAAAGGTATAAAATTTAAACTTACAGGAAATAAAACAGCTAGATACGTAATTACAGATGAAAATGGTCAAATAAAACTAAAGGGATTGGTTCCAAATGAAGAATATGAATTAAAAGAAATAAAAGCAGATGGATATTATGTTGATGAAAATGAAATGACGTTTGTAGTTACAAGAGATGATTTAGGCAAATTGGCTTTTATATCAAATAATGAAAAATTAGAAAATATAAATATTGTAGAGACTGAAGGAGTTAAACAGGCAGTAATAACAGCAAAAATAACAAACGAGAAAATACCTACATATAATTTACAAATAATAAAAGTAGAAGAAGATTCTGAAAAAGATATTAATAAATTAAAAAAACTTGCTAATGCTCAATTTGGAATCACTAGTGAAGATACTAATAAATATTTTGAATATACAACAGATGCAAATGGAAGTTTTGAGGTTTCAAACCTATATTTGCATGTAGAGGATAGATATATTACAGGTAAATATGTTATAGAAGAAATGGTAGCACCATCTGGCTATATAAATAATGGAGAAAAAGTAGAGTTAGTGGTAACCAAGACTGCAGATGAAACTTTAGAAGCAAATGTTATCAATTCAAATGAATTAGAAACTTTTAAAGCTGTTTATGTAGAAGGAAATAATGTAACATTAGTTCTTCAAAACAAACCACTATTTAAACTTATAAAAATAGACTCTGAAACAGAAGAGTTTTTACCAAATGCAGAATTTGTCATTATAGAAATGGATGAAGCTGGAAATGAATTAGATTATGCCAAAGATGGCAAAGGAGAATATATAGGAGTACTTAATGATAAGGGTGAATACGTGGTTACTACTGACGAACATGGAGTTGTAGAATTAGCGTTAAAAAATGGCTGGTATAAGGTAGTAGAGATAAATTATCCTACTGGATATGTTGAGGGAGAAACGGAAGAATATTTTAGAATAGAAGGTTCAGAGGAAGGAGACCAATCTAGTCAAGAAGAAAATCAAAATGAAGAAGACGAGGTTGATGAAGATGAGAATGGAAAGCAAGTTCTAGAAATAGAGTATATAGAAGATTTAGTAGCCTTAGCAACAGATGTTAATGAAGGAAATAACTATGAAGATTATGTTATTGTATTAAAAAATGATTTGGATTTTAAAAGTGCAAGTTCGTATAGAAGTGGTGAAATAGATGAAACTTTAATTCAATTCGGCTTTGAACCGATAGGTAAAGATACAACTAATTGTTTTTCTGGAATTTTTGATGGTCAAAATCATAAAATAGATAATATAGAAATTGAGGTGAAACGTGGCACAGGAAATAAGTATTTAGGATTGTTTGGCTATGTAAAAAAAGGAAAGATAAAGAACTTAAAGGTTAGTGGAAATATATTAGCAGAGATAGGTGGTTATTCTGCTTTTTATCCAACTGTGGGTTCAATTGTTGCTAACCTCGAAAATGGTGTTGTAGAAAAATGTACAAGTAATGTTGATATGATAATATATGGAACTGCTACTCATTGTGGTGGAATAGTAGGAGATGCATTAAGTAGTTCAATAAGGTCTTGTAAGTATAGTGGAAGCATTAATTCACATAGTAATCAATCTACTGTAAGAGTAGGAGGAATTGTAGCAGATTTAAAGAACTATAGCTCAATAAATAATTGTTATAATATAGGCGAAATAAATAGTTATGCTGATACTAGCGTTGATATAAATAAAGCTTATGCAGGAGGTATAGTTGGAGAGATAAAGCAGAGTAACATTAATAATAGTTATAATTTAGGAAATGTTTCTGCTAATTCGTATTGGTCTGAAGCTTATGCAGGTGGTATAGCGGGAGCGAGTTCTGGGGGTACAATAAATAATTGTTATAATACTGGAAATATAAGAAGTAGTTATACTAAATATAGTCGATATGCAGATTCTTATGCTGGAGGAATACTTGCATACCAATATCTGTATGAAACTACAACTAGTAAAATAAATAATAGTTATTGTTTAGATACTGTATATATAAGTGGAAAAAATAAGAACACAACAGGAAATTTTGTATCAGATGAATATATGAAATCGTATGATTTTTATACAGTTTTAAATATAGATAATGTATGGTTGAAAAAAATGAATAAATATCCTATATTGAATACTGAAAAAATAATAATAGTGAATAGTTCTACTGAAATTACTATTAAAAATACACTAAAAAAATACAAAATTACTACAGAAGTAAAAGACGGAATTGGTGGCAGTATTTCTGGAGAAAATGATGAGGTTTATGAATTCGTATCGCATGGCAAAGGAAATACCTTAGCCATTGAAATGCTCCCTGAAGCAGAATATTTTATAGACAACATCACTGTTAATGGGGAGAAAGTAGCTTTTTCAGCAGATGAGGAAAGTGGAAAATATACTATACCTGCAGAATATTTCTCAAAAGTTACTGAAGATAAGCATATTGTAGTAACATACATGAAAAACTCTAACACTTTAACAATAAGAAAAGTGGATGCTGAGGGTAATGCATTAGAAGGTGTAGATTTTGAAATGAATGTTGATACAGGTGGTTTAAATGATTTAGGATTAGGAGAATTAACTGATAATGGCTTAGATTGTAAGATACCAGATGATGAAAAAGAAGTGGAATTGGATATTGAGGGAGCTCTTGTGCCAAACGGAGATACATATACAGTTGCTGATAAGGATAATGATATAACTCCTGAGGTATTGAGTAGCTTGAAAAACCAAAATAGTAGTACGTATACATTTGTTGATAATGGTAATGGAAGTTATAATTCTGGAAGTGATATTAAAGGTAATGCTGGAGCGTCAAATTCATATTTTGAAATAGATTTATCTAGTAAGTCTTCAAATGAGAGCTTTGTTGTTGTAGTTAATGCTAATATTTCAAGTAGGGCAAGCAATGACTATGGGTATGCAACGATATCTTCTAGTTCTAGCACAATTCCAAGTTATAACACAAGTACAGGAAGATTTATTTATATTTCAGGTACCTCAACCTCAGTAACTACACCAACTGATTACCAAACAGTTTTAACTGGTGGGGGAAAATACTATTTATACCTAGGGTATAGAAAGGCAAGTTCTTCGTTTTCTGGAACTGATGAGTTCAATGTAAATAGTATAAAAGTTTATAAGGGAATTCAAAAGGTTTATGGATTTCAAGAGAAAGCTGGCGTTTTTACTCCAGACAACTTAGATTCTGCGGTATACTATAGTGGTGCAAGTAAAGTGGCTACTGTAGCGAAATCTTATATTCCAATTGATTTGACTGGAAAAGAAGGCAATTATTTTATTACCGTAAATGCACAAGCTTCTAGTACAGTTTATGATGAGTATTTATATGCTACTGTGAATCAGAGTAAAACAACTCCTGAATATTATGATTCATTAGGAAGACTGTTTTATATTTACAATCAAAGCTCTAGTACATACGAATCAGATATATTACAAGGAGGAAAAATATATTACCTACACTTGGGGTATAGAAATTTAAGTAGCGAAACTATAGAAAATGTTCAAATAGATAGTATAAAACTATATAAGACTTCAACTTTTGCATTTGAAAATGTTGATGGAAAATATGTATCGACTAATGCAGGTAAAAATAATACATATTCAAATAGTTATATACCATTAGATTTAACTAAGTATCAAAAAGAATGGAAAGTAAAAGTAAGTGCAGAAATTTCAGCTAATAAGAATAATTATGGTTTTGTCGCAGTAACGGATAATACAACACCCCTTTCTTCTTCGAATGACAAGAATAATATATTATTTATGTATGGAACTGAAGCAGAAACTGATGGAAATATTATACTAGAGGGTGGAAAAAAATATTATATTCATTTAGGATATAGGAATAGAAGTTCAGATGCTACGAAGGAGGATAAATTTACAGTAAATAGCATTACGATAGAACCTGTAAAATATACGGTAACAACAGATGTAAATGGTACTATTAATATGCAATTAGAGGATGGGCAATACAAAATAAAAGAAATTAAAACTTTAGATGGATATAGACTAGATAAAACAGAGCATATTGTGACTATTGGTAAAAATGAAAAAAATACACTGACTGTAATAAATAAAAGAAAAACTGGAATAACAGTACACCATTATTTAAAGGGAACAGATAATAAAGTAGCAGAAGATGATTTTTATGAAGGTGATATAGGAGATAAGTATGCAACTTCTCCACATATAGATTTAGAAGGCTTACATTTGGAAAAAGATTTAAATGGTGCATATATAGTACCAAGTAATGCTTCTGGAATATATGGTGAAGATAATATAATAGTTACATATTACTATGAATTAGAACCTATAAAACTAATAATACACCATTACTTAGAAGGAAATGATAGAAAAATAATAGATGATGAATATGTTGAACAAATTCCGGAAATAACTTTTGAAGAAAAATCAAAATATACTCTTTCAAATTTACAATACAATTTAAATAATAATGAGAATTATAATAATTTATCAAATTTATATAGATTTGTAAATGTAGTAAATGAAAAATTAGATAAGTTAGACATAAATGATAATTACATATATAATACAAATTCAGAAATTACATATTATTATTCTGCTGAAACGATAAACTTATTTGTGGAAAAAGAATGGACAGGTTTACCAAGTGAATTAGCTTCAAATTATAAAAGTACAATAAACATATATGAAAATATAGAAACGGCCGAAGTTAAAAATCACATAATTGAAAGAAATGGAAAGCAGTATGCATTGATAGAAAATGCGCAAAACTGTGTTATTACAGGTAATGCAGGCATTCATGTTAATTTACCAAAAAGCTCTGGAAATATAGAAAGAGAATATATTGTTGAAGAAACTAAAGCAGAAAATAATAATGTTCAATTAAAGGAAAATGAAGATTATATAAAAGCTATTGATGGAAGTGTAGTAAAAAATACTCTAATCACTAATATGGCAGTTAAGAAGCAATGGAAAGATTTAACAGAAGAGCAAGCAAGAAAGTATAGAGCAACATTAGAAATATATAAAATGAAGGATTCAGGAATAGAGGCAGTAAAGGATTCTGATGGTAATAATATTCAAAGACAAATTGTTGGAAATGGTGAAGTTATATTTAATAATATTGAACTATATGAGAATGGTAAGAAGGTAAAATATACTATAAAAGAAGTTTTAGTAGAAAAAACAGAAGATGGTGGAGAAACTTGGAAGGTAATGGATGAGTCAGAGTATAAATCTTCTATAGGAAGAAATGTTAACGCTAAATCAGAATTAGTAGATGAGGTACAAATAGGAGACTACGTAAATTATAATTCTTCACCAGAAACAGAAGTTACATACTTACTGGATTTTGAAAAAATTGGATTATATGAAAATTTTGAAGATAAATCAATCCCATTAGAAGAAGTAGATGATATACCAATAGATTTATTCAGTTTTTCATCAAATGAAGAAATGAAGTGGAGAGTGCTAAATATAGACAAAGATAATGGAATTGTTCAATTGATAGCTGATAAACCTACTCAAACCATGTTGAGCCTATATGGATTACAAGGATATAAAAATTCAATAGAGTTAATGGATAATGCAAGTAGCGTATATGCTCATGGTAAATACGCTGAATCTGGAAGAAGTATAAGAATGGAGGATATAGATAAAATTGCTGGTTTTGATATTAGTCAGATGGATTATTCGGATTATCCTGAAGATGTACTAAGATATGGTGATACTGTTACAATTACAAGTGGTATGGTCGTTTTAGATAATGGTGATATTGTAGAAGCTAGCGAAGAAAATCCTGTTACTCTTACCTGTAATGATTATTGGTATGATCCTTTAGAATACATAGAGGATGAAAATGTGTATAATATGTTATTTGGCAAACACTATTTTATAGCAAATAAGATTATTTCACATTATGAAAAATGGAATGAAAATGGTTATTGGACATTTGATTTAGGCCAGGGTGTCTTCGAAATGGATGATGATTGGATTATTAGGGCAGGTAACACGTTTGATAGAAAGAATTACTTTGAAGATTCAATTATGCCAGTAATAACACTACAAGCAAATTTAACAACAACCGGTCAAGATGAAAATGGAGTGTGGCAATTGGATGAGCCAAGCAATGACATTATTATAAATACCTTATTGAAATCTTATAAAGTTCAAAAAAATTGGAATATTGCAAATAGTGAAAATTATAGAGCTACATTTAAACTATACCAAACAATAGATGGAGTAAAAACAGAGGTAACAGATGAAAATACTGATATACAAATAAAAACTGCAGATGAAAATGGAAATAATACACACATTATATCTACTCCATTAGGAACAGCTGTTACAGTAACAGTTACAGGAAACGGAGCTATTGAATTTAATAATTTACCTGCATATAAAGATGGTAGTGAAATAACATATTCAGTGGAAGAAACTCTAATAGAAACAACAAAAGATAACGGAACAACATGGGAAAATGTAACATCTGAGTTTAAAGTAAAACATTATTTATCAACAGCAAGTGGCAATACTTCGAATTATGATGATGAAATAACGAATTATTTAGTAAACAGATTTGGGTTAAACATTTATAAATTTGAAAATGTAATCTCAAATGGAGCAATAAATGAAAGGCCACTTGAAAATGTGGAATTTAATATTTCTATAAAAAATAAATCTGAAATAGAATTGGCAGATACAAGTAAAATATACAAAACAGGGGAAGATGGAAAGTTGCTAGAAGCAATATATGAAATTGTAATAGGAAATGCAAGTGAGGAATATACAGTTACAATAACAGAAATAGTACCATATGGATATAAGCAGATAGAACCTATTATATTTACAGTGAATGCAAAATTAAGTGATGATGGTGAAACTTTCGAATTGACTCCTGAAACGAAAACCGTAGAAAACACACAAAACGTTGTTATTACAGAAGATGCTATTTTGGTTAATATAAAAAATGAAAAGAATGAATATCAAATAACAACGGAGGTAGTACCACACAATGAGTACAGAACAAATGAAATAACTGGTAAAAAAGAAAATGTATCCGTTGAAGGTGGGGAGATTTCTGGACAAAACGATTCAGTATATGAAGTTGTAACAAGTGGAAATAACTCTACACGAGAAATAATAATTACACCAGATGAAAATTATGCAATAGGCACAGTTACATTAACAAGCAGTGATAAGGCTGGAAATATATCAACATCAATATTATATGATAAGAATAACCCAGAAAGTGTGGCACAAAATCCTGAAATAACAGCCATATTAAATCAAGATGGAACAATGACTATTGGTACGTTCTCGAATATAATGGCAGATAAAAACATCAAAGTAGAATTCGAGCCAATTCCAGGGACTGTAATAGTACATCACTACTTAAAAGGAACAGGAGAAGAATTTGAAAATGAACCTGTTGCTATAGAATCAAGAACAGGTGAAGCAATATCGGATTTAACTATAACAAATCTTGTAGGTGAAAAGTATGAAACCTCGGCAAGCAGTGATATAGCTGATATATACGAATTAGTATCTACATCAAACAATACTACAGGAGTTGTGGCAAAAGGCGTAACGAATGTATATTATTACTATGACTTCAAGGCATATAATTATAGAGTAGAATATTACTATGATGGAATAATAGCAACAGATGAAACAATACATGGAAACTCAGCTGTATTAGGTAGTACTGTATCAGAAAATGCACCTCTAACCAAAATAAAAAATAGCATAGAATATAATAAGGTTAATGAGGTTAATAATCCACTAGTAATAACATCGATAGTTGAAAACAATGTGATAAAGATTTATTATAACTCAGAGTATAATATAACAACAAAAGTTTTAACGCATGATGAGCAATATTCAGATGAAACTAAGAAAGCGAATGTAAAGGGTGGAACAATTTCAGGGGATTCGGAGAATCCTTATGAAAAAGTTTTTAAAGGAGAAGCAAATAAAAAATCAATTGTAATATCGCCTGCAAATGAAGATGGAAATGTAGATTATGAAATTGCCTTAGTTACAATAAATGGTAGTACATTTGATTTTAAAACTATAGCACAAACAAATGATAAAGTGACGTTAGATAATAATGGAATACTGGTTATAAAAGAAGGATTTTTTGAAGGTATTGATGAAAGTAAACATATAGAGGTTGAGTTTAGAAAAAAATCTAAGGTTATTGTAAAATATTTAGAAGAAGAAACTGGAAAAGTATTATACAAAACTCCTGATGATAAGGATTTTATCGAAATTACAGGATTAGAAGGAGATAAGTATACAACAGAGCATAAGATAATTTCTGGTTACAAAGACTCAAGTTTAGGAATTACCGATGAAGATGGAATAAATATTGCAGAGCATTCAAGAGTTCAAATTAAAGCTAATTCAGCGGAAGGTTCGATGTATGCAAATGAATTTACAATTATTTATTGGTACAAGAAAAATGAATCAAAGGTCACTGAAAGACACATTGAAATTAATGAAAAAGGCGAATCCACAGAGCTTGCTAGTAAGGAATACAATGGATATGTTTTAGATAAACAAAAAACGTATAGAGGGGATTTTGGCGAAAATTATATTCCTGTAGACGGACCTGAAAGCCCAAGTGAGAGTATAACGGTAGCAAGAAAAGATGAAATCTCTAAAGAGGTTACTATAACAGAAGAAGGTACTAATGAGGTTTGGTACTACTATGAAAAACAATTTAATGTTGTGACAGGTATTAAATCACATACTGAAACTGTAATTGACGTTTCAACTGGTGAAGAAAAGACAATAAAGGTAGAAGGAGGTACTATCTCTAAAGAATATAAAAAGGATGAAAATGGAGAGTATATTCTTGATGAGTATAATAATAAAATTGAAGTACCTTATGAAATGGTTCTAAATAGGGGTGATAGCAAGAAGAAAATTGTTATAAAACCTGATGATTTATATAGAATCAAATCTATAGAAATTAATGATTCAGCTATATCTTTGGAGGGATTAGATGAAGCTGAAGACGGAAGTATAACATTGCCAGAAGCATATTTCAAAGATGTTCAGGAGGACAAATATATAGTGGTAGAATTTGAAAGAATTCCTGCAAAGGTAATAGTAAACTATCTAGAAAAAACAACAGAAAAAACAGTAGCAAAACAAGAAATAGGACAAGGATGGGTTGGATACGAATATACCACACATGAAAAAGAAATTCCATATTATGAATTATTAAAAGATGAATTGCCAGATAATTCAGAAGGAGTATTTTCAGAAAATGATACGATAGTTAATTATTGGTATAGAAAATTATTATTCAATTTGAAAGTAACAAAGAAGTTTACGAGTGTAAAAATAAACGGAAGAGAATGTTTGGACGATAAAAGCGATTTTGTTAAAGTAAGTATTGCAAATACTAAATTAGATAATACAACTATAGAAGTAAAATATATTGTAGCTGTAACAAATACTGGTGAAATAGCTGGAACAGCAAAAGTAGTGGAGCAAATTCCTGTAGGGTTCAAAGCATCTAAAGAAATGTTGAAGAAATGGAGTTTGGTGGATGGAAATTATGAAATAACCACAGGTGAGATACAGCCAGGGGAAACAGTGGAATATGAAGTTATATTAAACTGGGATACAAATATGAAAAATGTTGGAAGATTCAAGAATATAGCTAGAATTGAAAATGTAAAAAATGTTCCTGAATTTGAAGAATATAATTTGGTGGATAATGAAGATTCATGTGTAATGCTAATTGAAATAAGGACTGGTGATAGTAAGGAAAATAAACATACAAATGCCATACTTGGAACTTTTGTAATAAGCATGTGTGCAATTATTTATATAGGAAATAAGATTTACCATAAAAGGATAAGTAAATAGCCTAAGAAAAAAGGAAACTGAAGACTACTTTGAATATAGTAGCTTTGGTTTCCTTTTTCTATGCAAAAGGAAACCAATTCAAATTACAAAATCTCTTACGGAAATGCTAATAAGCAGGGTTTATTAAGGAAAATCTCAATTAAAATGTAATGAAAATATAATATAAGCATTCAAGTGATTATTTCCGTAATAATATAGATTTTTTTTTAGATAATATCCATAAAAGTGGGGTTGAATGACAGAAAAAAATAGTGCTATAATGAAGCCAATTAATAAATGATTGCAACACAGAGTTTCCATAAAGCATATAAAACCAAAGAAAGGAGAGTAAAATTGCAGATGTTCAAAAGATATCAAGCAAAACATTACAATAGGATTATTAAGAAAAAATGCATTAGCAAAATGGTTCTAAGTAGCATTTTGCTTGTTCTGTTTGCACTAAATTATTTAGGTAGTACAGTATGCTATTTTTCGGCAAAATCTAGTCTGGTAAATGTATGTACAATTGCTGGACAATATACGGTGCATTTTGATGAAAATGGTGGAACTGGAACAATGCCAGATCAAAAAATCTTTTGTACATCACAAACAAATTTAACTCCGAACACATTCATAAATCCTGGATATATATTTAGCAGGTGGAATACTTCCAACGATGGTACAGGTGAAGATTATTCAGACGGAGCAAGTGTTGTAGATTTAGCAGTAGCTAATTCAACTATAACTTTATATGCACAATGGGAAGAAGAAAAGGATGTAGCTGAAATAGACGGAGTAAGATATAAATCGCTTGCAGCAGCAGTATACGCTGTAAAAGCTAACAATGTACAAAAAACGATTAAACTATTGCGAAATGTTGATTTAACATCGGCGGTTACAGTACCAGCGAATAAAAACATAATATTTGATTTACAAAGTTTCACTGTAAAAAATGCTGCTGGTGCAAATATTAATATAATAGAAAATTATGGTACAATCGAGATAATAAATGGTACGATACAGTCAAATGCTCTTAAGGGAGCAATAGACAATTATGCTACAGGAAACTTAACTGTAAGTAGTGGAAGAATTATAACAACGGGAGAGAGACAAGCTATTTATAATAGTGGGGGAATGTTATATATAACAGGTGATGCATATATAAGCACAAATGCAACAGATAGAGCTACTATTAATAATAATAAACCAACAAATGGTTCCGCAGGAACAATAACAATTTCTGGAGGAACAATAGTATCTTTAAATACAATTACAAAAGGTGCAATAGAGAATTCAGCAACAGGAACTTTAAATATAATAGGAGGAAATATTATTTCTAATAAGTATGTTGGTGTAGATAATTATGGAACACTTGTTATTGGCGAACAGGATGGTATTGTTGATACAGAATCTCCAACAATCCAGGGAGCTACGTATGGTGTAACTAGTGCTAAAAATCTCACACTAAACTTCTATGATGGAATTATAAAAGGAAAAACAGATGCGTTTAATAATGAAGATTATATTTCAACTTGGGAAAATGGTTTTACAATATGGAATTCTACAGAAGAAATAGATGGTGAAACTTACAAGATTGCATATTTGGAAACTGGAAAAGCGAAAGTTCATTTTGATGCAAATGGAGGAACTACAAACGAGAGATTAAGATATAGAGAGAGTGGTGAACAATTAGGCGAGTTGCCAACAGCTACAAGAGAACGTTATGTACTTGATGGTTGGTATACGAGCGCAACAGGTGGAATACAAATTGATGCCTCTCAAATTATAACAGAAAATGTTACATATTATGCACATTGGATACAAACAGAGGCGATTGTAACATTCGATCCGACAGGTGGAACTGTTGATGAGAGCGAGAAATTGATTAATTGTGGCACAGAAATAGGAACTTTGCCAACAGCAAATAAACAATACAAGGTATTTGCTGGATGGTATACAGAAGCTACAGGTGGAGAAGAAATCTCAAGTAATACAATTATAAATGAAGATATAACATATTATGCACATTGGGATCCACAGTACATTACAGTAACACTTGATCCAAATGAAGGAACAATATCTACGCCAACGGTAGAGGTTATAGCTACAGAACCAATTGGTACTTTACCGATACCAACAAGAACAGATTATGATTTTATAGGATGGTATACAGATCCTGTTGATGGAACAAAAATAAATGAAAACGAAGTTATTACTGAAGCTACAACATATTATGCACATTGGAAAAGTAAATATGCTGCAAAAATTGGAGAACAGAAATACATAAGCTTACAAAAAGCTGTAGATGCTGCACCAACTAATAATACTGAAACAGTTATACAATTATTAAGAGATACTAAAGAAGCAATTAATGTTATTGAAGGAAAAAATATTGTATTAGATTTGAATAATAACACATTAAGTAATGATGGAACTTATTCTGTTGGAAGCGAAAATTTAGCAATGCGAAATAGAGGAACAGTTAAAGTAATAAATGGAACTATAACAGGAAACACAAGATCCGCAACAATAAATAATGAAGTAGGTGGAAGATTAATAATAGAAAATGCAAATATTATTCAAACTGGAACTGGTAATGGAAAAAATAAACAGGCAATTTATAATAATGGTGGAACACTAGAAATATCTGGCACATCATACATATGTGCAAAGAACAGTGGTGCTTACGGAGGAAGTAATAGAGGTGCAATTCAGAACTTATGTAACGGTTCTTCAATTGGAATTGCAATTATAACTGGAGGAACAATTGAATCCTTAACAAGCTATGGAATTGTTAACCAGCCTTCTGCAAAACTAACGATAGGTACAAAAGATGGAAGTATAGATTCTACAACACCAGTAATAATAGGTAATAATTATGGTATTCAAAATGAAGGAGAATTATATTTATATGATGGAACAACAAAAGGTAAAACAGGATCAATTGATGAAGATTTAGGAACAATTACAGATATAGAAACAGATGCTACAAGAGTTGATACTACAGAAACTACTGGTGGAATAAATTATCATGTTACCTACTATGAGTAAAATTGTAAGGGAAACATTCAAATATAAAAAAGTCTTATACAATAATGTATAAGGCTTTTTGTACGACAGGCAGTCGTATCTATTAAAGAACTGACCATGTCAGTTCT
>CAMPBM010000015.1 GCA_946637865.1 uncultured Lachnospiraceae bacterium
ATCATCATAATCAATACAGTCTGGGTGCTCTTCTAGCCACTTAGTTACTTCTTCGAATTCTTCAATTTGTCTTCTCGCTTCTTCTTCCGTTCCTTCAAAGTTTGGGTTTGTTATATATTGTTCCATATCACTTTTTTCTCCTTTTTATTGTTATTTTTATATTATATTATTATTTTTGATTTGTCAAGTGATTTTTTCTCTCAAAGTATTCCACTGACCTTATCTTACTCCTTAGTTCATCCGCAGACATTTCGCATACGACTGACCTATTACCACTTATATGATCTATCTTTAAGGAGTACTCTATTCCGTCTCTCTCTAGTGTGTGTTTTGGCGCTTGCTCAAGCTCGTTGAATATCTCTTCACTATATTTATGATGCATGTATTTATATAAGTCATTCTCAGTTATATTATATATCTTCACCTTTTCGTTCTTGAAGGGTATCATAAATGAGTACATTTTATGTATACCGTTTTTTGGTGTTAATTTGTCTTCTTTATACCCGTCTCGCATCTCTTTATACAACGTCAGTTTTATCTTTGGGTTATTATAAAAGTTTTCATCATCCATATACTTAATTCGCGCCTTTAAGTCTACTTTCATTACATTGTTATCTAAAATTAATATGGCTTTTTCTTTGCCCGGTACCCCGATAAAGTAGTCTATCCCTAACTTCTCATCCTCAAATCGTGTGCTTTTTACGACTAGCCCATCTTCTCCATATACTCTTCTTACTATGTCTTTCATCATACTTTCGTACATTGGCTCTATTATTCTTTCGTCTATCTTCGCGTAACTTTGCTTCCTATATCTCTTATACGTTGGCTTGATATTTGGATATGGATCTACATATTCTGCACTCGAATTTGGATTCGCTGTGTACTTCCCATCTATCGACTTCGCGCGCGTTTCTCCCCTTGGCCCCTTATCGTCCATTACCTTTGGCTTAGTGTTTTTCATATACTTTCGCCCTCCTACTTTATCTTTATTATAGAACATTGGAAAACATTGGAAAAGAAAGAAATATTAAAGAAAGAAAAATGTTACTTTTGTAACGTTAAATTATTTTTTTTATTTTGTTGCTTTTTTGCCTTGAATTTTTTTTAGAACTTATATATTATATATATAGTATCTCTTTTTTAGGGGTAATGTCTAAATAAGTCTATATTTCCCCATATACGCGTATAAGCGTAGGTAGGCATATGTATATGAAAGAGAATATAGGAACTTTTTGACATTGAGTAGGTTTTTTTGGAGGTAATTTACATGAGTAAATTAATAGGAAAATTATTTTTGAAACAATCGGATTTTGATAAAATTTCGGATTTTGGTCTTAAAATTAAGTACCTCAAGTCTTCCGATTCTTTCGTTTTTTTCGGTTTCCGCCCTTCCCTCGCTGATTTCCAAAATGTCCCGGGTATTTCTCCTTTCCGTATCGTTTTATCTCGCGCCTCCGTTTGTGCTTTAATCGATACTGATAAAAATCACGATTTAATCTATCAGTGGTCTTTCGGTTACAAAACTCCTATCAAGAATTCAAACCTTAACGAACTCATCCATAAAGAACTTCCTCTCGTTAACATCCCTGTAGATGAACTCCTTGATTTCTCCGCTTGGCAGTATGTGTTTAAAATTTCCCGCGATTCCCTCTCTCAGGCTTCACTCCTTTGGAAACGTAAAAAATGGAAACGCCTTTCTTCCCCTTCCGATGTTTGGCTCTCTATCCCTCTTCGCTCCCATACAAAAGTGCCTGGCTCCGGTCGCTCCATTAACTCTAAACCTTCTTGGCCTTTCCCTGGCGAATCTCTCGAACAAGTCCTTGAACGCTGCCAACGTAATAAACTCATCGCAGCTCAACGTAACTTCTTCCCTTGGTTCCTTGATGCTTCAAAAGATGAGGCTAAAGCAAAAAATATTCCGTTTGATTTCGATTCTTGCCTTGTTTCTTGGAAAGAACTTGTGCTATCATTATCTTGAGGTTAATATTTTTATGAGCAGCTTATTTGAAAATTCTGTAATCGATTCTATTTCTATCTCTAAAGAAAAATTCGAAACTTTCATCGCACTTGGTAAGTCTATTCAACAGGTTCGCGACTTCTTTTGCCTCCCTCTCCTTAAATGGGAAGGCTCTGTTGATACTTCTGACCTCGATGTGCCTGCTTATTTGAAATCTCCTGAAGGCTCTGCTCACACTTCTTATCTCCTCGATAAGTGGTGTCGTGAAAATTATTCTTTGCCTTTTAATACCGTTTACCACTTAATACAAAACGCTGCCGTCTCTAAGTTTGAAGACCTTATGGTTGAACTTGGTATCCGCGGTAACCCTTCTGCTATTGCTATCGCTAATGAAGTTATCCGTAAGGAAAAGGCTAACTCCGTTGTTGCTATTAATTTTGTTAATTCTTTACCACTTGAATCCGAGGAGGATAAATTAGATGACTAATTCTAACCCTATTGACCTTTTAGTTTCTAACGCTAAAATCGAAGAAAACCACGCCTTAAACGGCTCTAATGATTCTTCTAAAACTCATAAACCTTATTCGAAATTGGGCGGAGACGATCCTTCAAAAATGTCTAAATCTTGGGACGGAAGTGAAATAAGTCCGCTCGCGTTTATTAACCCACTCGCGTATAAGTTAGTAATTAATTTAAAGGATGAAATAGTAACAAAAGAGGCTATGCAAAGTCTAGATCCAAACCTTAGAGTAACTAAGGGTTTGTTCATGATAAAATACATACCAAGAACCGATCGCAGGAGAAAAAAAGGGAGACCATTCTGTATCGGGCAAGACCTAATAAGAATGGGCGTATACGTATCCGGAATCGACCACTGGAACTATTTGTGTGATAGAATACCGGAGTTAGACTGGATAAGAAGAAACAGTATTGTGAACACAGACGAGAAGATGAAGCGTATGATGAACTTAGCGGTTAAGCATCCGGGGATGTCGTTTTGGTTTAGCGTAGACTGGATAGGGTACTACGATAAATTGAAAACGAAGTTACCAAAAGGTGAAGACGACATAGAAAGACCATATGCAGCATGGAAATGTTCTGCGAAGGAATATAAAGAGAACTATGAAGGGAAAGAAGCTGTAAAGCGTGGTGTAGAAGATGTACGAAAGATATTAACGGAAGTAGACCAATTACCATCCGTGCAAAAAGAAATGTTAGAAGCGACGGGAGAAGTCGGATATTCATTTGAGCAAGAACCAATGAAGAGAGATCCGAAGACAGGAAGGTTCTTGAAGAAGGAAAAGGAGTAAGGCTATGGGAAAGCAGAGTATTACGCACAAGGAATATATCAGGCTCAAGGCATTAGGCATATTAGGGGTTGTGGATATAGGCCAAGATCCTCGAGTCCGTGCTAATATGTATACGTTTGTTAATGACATAGATGAGGTAAAGAAGGAGAGACTAGAGGAGTACAACACCTGGTACTTAGGCGACTCAGACAGGCTCAAGAATTTCTTTACCCGTGCTAATGCAGTGGACTATAACACAGATCCTTTGTACAACGAAAATAAGAAGAGCTACTTCTGGGCGGTATCGAGTACAGAAACTGATATTAAGAGAACGCACAGTGGGCATCCAAGAAACATAGTTGATACGCTAGTCTACGTTATGGGGTTACCTGAGGTAGGACATGCGAATAAGGATGTGGATAAGACCCTAAGTAAGATTCTGAAGGCGAATAAATTTAATACGCTTTTGAATCAGAAGAGTAGACCACTTACGCTAGTGGAAGGTTGGGGAGCCTGGAAGATAAACTGGGACGAAAGGTTCTCAGATTATCCGATCTTGTTATATTACCGTGCAGATAAAGTAGACTTCATCTACAGTGGTAACAGCTTGAGAGCGATTATCTATAAAGACTTCTATCAAGATAAAAACGGGCAAATGTATGTGCTCTATGAAACACGTTGGTTAGGATACGACGAAGAAAAGAAAGAGACAGATTTGCATATCGATAAAGAGCTATATAGGATGTCAGAGAACAATGACGTCATTACTCCGTGCAAGCTTACAGATCTACCACAGTTAAGAGACGTAGTTGAACACGTACAGGTATCGAACTTTAAGAGATTCTTAGGTGCGCCAAGTATATTCTTTGCAGATAGTAGTGAAGAATTTTATGGAAGAAGCATCTTTACAGGTAAAACTGATATCTTTGATGATATCGACCAATGTTTCTCTCAGGGCGCGAACAGTGTCCGTAGATCAACAGTTCATGAGTACTTCAACACATTGTATCTCGAAACTGATGCTGCAACTGGGTTACCAATTATGCCACATGCATTTGATAGAAAGTATATCCAGTATAGGGGTATGGGAGGTGCTGATGGAAACGCAACGGGATTATCACCCGTGCAAGTAGTCCAGCCTCAGATCAACTTCAGTCAGTACGCTGCAGAAGAACAGAACTTATTAATCCATGCGATATCCGGACTTATGTCTCCTGCTACATTAGGAATCGACATCGCTAAGAAGGATAATGCAGCTAGTGAACGTGAGAAGGAAAAGGTTACGATCTTTACCAGAACAAGTATGATCCGTGAGGAGCAAACAACTATTGAGATCATTGCTCAGGACTTATTAGTCGCTAATGAGTTAATGCACAATGACATTGACGAACCGCTTACTTGTACTGATTATGATGTTTACGTTAAGTACGATGAATTTGCAGATCAGAGCTTCGAATCAAGACTTGAAGTAATTCTTACTGCATGGCAATCTGGATTTATGTCAAACGAAATGGCAGTTGATACATTGTACGGTAATAACTTATCAGACGACAAGAAGAAGAAAGAACTCAAGTACATTGAGGAGCAGAAGAAAGCGCAACAGCAAATTCCTAACAGTGATCCAACTCAGCAAGGAGATATGGGCATACTTGGAGCCGAGAATGACTATAATACATCCAGAGAGCAAGTTGCGATAGACGACTTGAAAGAGGATATGGGAATTCCTGAGCTCACATCGACTGCACCTAGAGATCCGAAGAAGGACCTAGCTGAAATCCGCGAACAGTAGAAAATCAATTTAAGGCCACTCTAATTAACGAATGGCCTTTTTCATTAGGAAACTCTCACCAAATTAGAAAATGCTTCTCAAATGAGTTAAAAAGGGGTAAAATCAAGGTATGAGCAATAAGCGTTACACCAACATTTACATAAAACGAAGAATTCTTAAACTCAAGATAGACATAATCCAGGCTATTACCCAAGGCATCATTACGCACACACCTAAGGCTAAAGTTCTGCAGCAGCTAAAGAAGCTTGTGTTGTCTGTAGCCGTGCAATTACAGTTATCAGACAGAGAGAAATACCGTCTCTGGTTAGATGCCGAAAACGAATACGACCGTATCTCGAAGTTGTCTTATGCCCGAATTCGAAAAGCGAAGACACCTGAAGCTGTACAGGAAACTGTATATGATGTAGTCCGTGCTAGGATACAGAGGAACGATCTGATTAAGGAAACGAACCTGCTTATGTGGGACTACGAATTTAGAACTAAGCACACTGAAATTTATGGAGACGGAGGATTATTAGATTCTGCATCTAGCCCATTCTTCCTTTGCAGCTCGCATAAGGATCCTGCTAAAGACCATAAGGATTGGGAAGGTAAGATGTATTACGATGAAGACTGGGAAAAGAAAAATGCGTACTCTGAGCATGAAAAAGAATCCATCCGTGCATATATCAGGAATCATCGTCTGGTTACAGTCCAGAAGATTGCAGGTGGACCAGTGTATTTGTGCACAAGAAGAAACTGTAAACATTACTTTAAGAATATTCCACTGTCTGAGGCACTTCACGCAAGCGCTAAGAGACTTTTGACTAAGCACGGAATGTTTATGAAGGAATCTGATAAACCAGCCTCTAAGGAAGCGTTGGCGTATAGAGAGTATTATAACCGTTTGAAGGTAGAAGAAGCTTTGTACACTGTTATCCCAAACGAGAAATTAAAAAAAGATATAACAAAAGATAAAAAACTTCTTGACAGGTATAAGAAGCAGTGATATGATAATGTCGTAGATAAGGTTTTATCTACTGTCATCATCCTTTCATTTCAGAATATGCCTCCCATAATAATATGGCATATTCACAAAATTTAAGCAGTTGAAGTAAAATACATATATAAATCTCCAGAACTCGTACAACTTTTTACTACTTCAGCTGCTTTTTTTATTACCTGAATACTCCCGTGCTAACTGTCATGATCAAAAAAAAGAAGAGCTATTAAGCTCTTTTTTCTTTTAGCATTTCGTAAAGTTTCATATAGTCGCTTTCGCAATAGTTACCAGCGAGTAGGCTTGCAAATGACTCTAAGTAAATGTCGTAAAACTCTCCCATATCTTTGTTGAGCCTATCAACACCTAATTTCTCACAAGCGTATTTTGGTGTATATTCTTCTTTGTTTTCTTCGTTAAGGAACTGGTCGAATACGTCTTGGTACTTTACTACGAACTCACTGAACTTGCAAATTGTATACCACTTTGGCTGAACTTTTACAACTTCAATTTCGCTTGCCATAAGGTCGAGTGCCTTATCGTAGTAGTCTTTAGGATTAATGTTATAATCATAGTTAGTCCCCCAGTCGAAGATATCGTCGCATACGTCATAGCCTCTATCATTGATTTGGATTAATTCTTTAAGTGTCATATTAATCTCCTTTCTTTTTGATTTTAAATGATATCACAACTTAGAACACAGAATCCGTACTCATCAGAAATGTAATCTACAGCTTCATCATAATCGTAATCATCTCCATCGAATTCTTCTGGAAGTTCGACTTCCTTTGGTAACGCATAATCGCTTTCGCCTTCTTCTAAATCCCAAATAATGTTAACAGCTTTCATTTAATTTCTCCTTTCTTTTTACACTATTATAATACCATACTTATAATATAATGTCAAGTAAATTATTTAACAAAGTAGAAAAATTTGAGCAATCTCTCGACCGTGCTAACTGTCATGATCAAAAAAAAGAAGAGCTATTAAGCTCTTTTTTCTTTACAAGGTACGATAATTCCAAATGAATTACTACCTTCAACTTCAATGACCATTGCACATTTTTCAGCGTAGTTCATTTTAAATCTTAAAACGATGTTAGTATCTTCCTTAATGTTTAAGCCTAGCAATACCTTATTAAGTAAGTTTCTATCATAGTAGCATTTTTTTGCTATGCCATAATCAAGTACATCAATTTCAGCGATTGGCTCGTTGTTGACCTTTGCTAGCCTAATTGCTTCATATAAATACTTGCCAGTTTTTTGCTCTACATTGACGTTGTATTCCTTCTTCATTATTAAGGCACTATCAAGGTTAGGGAAGTCTTCAAGTTTTCTTTCTTCCTTGTATTCTTCATAACTTGGTAAGCAAGTCATTTTATCGTTATCGTCAAGAGCGACCAACCCATAGGCGCCGTCAATCATAACAATTTGATATTCATTGCCGTCCCATTCATATTGCTTTGTATAGTATAAAATTGGTCTTGGCGCTTTCTTAATGCCCTTCTCCAGCATTGATTTAATTGTCTTAATTCTTCTACTTGCAAAGCCTTTGCCGACACTAATATCTTCAGTTAAAATGTCAGCCTTGACGTCGCCGATAAGATTTTCAATGTCCATTAATGGGGTTTTTGATGATTTGATTTTGTATAATGTTTCTAATAATTTTTCATTGTTTAGCATATATTTTTTTCTCCTTTTACACTATTATAATACCATACTTATAATATAATGTCAAGTAAATTATTTAACAAAGTAGAAAAATTTGAGTAATCCCTCGACCGTGCTAAGGATTTATCCAAAAAAAAGAAGTTATCTTCTGATAACCTCTAGCTTTACTCCTTCCATATCTTCTACTCTCTTAACGATTTCGTCTTCGGATAAATCAACGTAATACTGTTTTAGAAGGACCATTCCACCGTCGAATTCTTCTTTACCGTTGTCATAATCTTCTTCGGAAGAATAAACTGAGTAGTAAATGTAATCTACGTAACCTTGTTCGATATCTTCGCTATCAAGATTATCTCCTGTTCCTTCTTCGATTTCATAAACGATTTTGCTATTTGTAACTTGTGCTAACATATTAAAATCTCCTTTCACACCTTACAGTAATATTATACCAAAACCGTATCACATAGTCAAGCAAATTATTTAACATTGTAAGCAAATTTTAGCAGCTGCTGACGATGCGGGAATAGCACGGAGATGATCAGGATTAAAAAAGATGACTGTTTAGTCATCTAATTTTTCTTCGATTTCTTTAATTGAAAAAGAATCTAATAAATCATCGCCTTCCCATAATTCGATACTGTATTCATTTACAAACGCCTTACCGTTTACGTTATCAACAGTGAAACAACAAGTACCAAAGTTAACATCATATCTTTTTTCAGTTTCATTCATAGGTGGTTCAGATAATTCTTTTTTGCTTTTTTCAAAATCAACTCCATTTACTAATGCACAAAGGCTTAAATAATCGTTGTATGCTTGTTTACAAATTTCTTTCATTTTCTTTTAAAATCCTTTCCATTTCTTTTAATTGGAGCTCACAAAAATGCTCGTAAGTACCATCTTCGGGTATGTGTTGATGACGAACAAATCTTTCTTTGACTTTTAATGTACCTGTATCGCCATGTTCTTTTAAGACTTTGATATATGTCTTTAAATCTTTTTGTGTCTTTGCGAAGATACAAATTGGTTTGATAGTTCCATCATAAAGTTTAGTAACAAGCAATGAACTATCAATTTGATAATTGTAACCTTTAACTAGCATATATATTCCTCCTTGATTACATACTAATAATATCATATTATCACTATATTGTCAAGCGATTATTTTAACATTAGATAAATTTTATGATGAAGTTTCTTGCACGGAGACGTACATGCAGCTGGTTCTGCTATTCCGTGCTAAGGATTTATCCAAAAAAAAGAAGCTTCGCAGCTTCTTATTTAATAAACTCACTGTAATCATGAGCTTTAAACTTACTGTTTTCGTAATGAAAGTTACAGTCTTCGAGTAAGTCTTCAATTTTATCACAATACTTATTAGCTTTATGCAATTTTGCTAGTTCTGTAATTTCTTCATCAGTGAATCCCCAACCTAGAGACCTTGATAAATTTCTACCTTGTTTACATTTTGCTAACGCTTTTTCTAAATTAATTCTAGTTGCCATTTTTTCTAATACCCCTTCCGTCTAATTTGTAGCCATTCGATAAATCGTTGTAGATTTCAATAATTCTTGTTTTAGAAGCGTGAATATAAATCACACCTTCTTCCCTTCCTTCTGGGTGGTATTCTTCTCTAATTTTGTTTCCAAATTGGTCATACGCACCTTTGTTTGAGCTTTCAATAGAATGGTTACTTACTCTATACTCTTGATCGTTGATAGTAAAGTAGTAACTATCGTTAGATAGTGAACTCCTAATGTTGTGTTCTCTACAAAAATTGTCAATTTCTTCCATTTTTTGAGCAAACTCTCTTTTAGCAGTTTTGCTTGGTCGCCACATATGTAAATCTCCTTTCTTTTTGTACATACTAATAATATCATATTATCACTATATTGTCAAGCAAATATTTTAACAAAGTAAAAAAATTGTATGACAGTCCGCCGTGCTAAGGATTTATCCAAAAAAAAGAAGCTTCGCAGCTTCTTACTTTACATAGTCATCGTTAATAAAGTCCTTGATAAAAATTCAATAATTTGCTCGTTAGTTAATTCAACATCAAAAGTATATTCTGCATAATCATCACATAAACTATGATTAACTACAACACTAACTTTCCCCACTTTATTAACTAAATCAAAATCTAAATAGAAATTATAATAAACATCATTATTATCTCCAGCACCATCATCAAAGCCTAAATTTTCTCTATATTTATCAACCATATTAATTGGAGTGTCATTAACACTTACAATATAATAATTAACATTTGAACCCTCAAAGTCAAAATCTTCATTCCAATCAATTTTGAAATCTTTAAAACTTAATTTTTCCATTTTTGTTTACCTCTTTTCTCTTTTTCTATACTAATAATATCATATTATCACTATATTGTCAAGCAAATATTTTAACAAAGTGAAAAAAATTGTATGATAATCCACCGTGCTATAACCTGATCATGACATAAAAAAAGGAACTTTATAGTTCCTCTTCTTCTAACTTAATGGTGTAAATCCTGCCGTCAACAATACTAGGATGAAATTTACCAACAATATTTCGGTCTTTTTTTACTTTTTCTACCCATTCTTCAAATGTTGTTGTACAGCTATAATATTTTAAGTTTTCAAATATGATAGCGTTAGGATTTTCATTAATGAGATAACCAATGAACGCCCATACGTCATTAATATTTTTAACATTGTCTTTACTATAAAGAACATTTCCACTTGGTGAATAGCAAACTAATTCTAGTTTTACTTCTTTTACAATTTTGAACCCTAACTGTTCAAAGATTTTGTAATAAACTTTTTTATCTTTTTCCCCTTTAATAGCAAGAGCATCTAAAACGTTTCGAGCCCAATTTGTATCTTTTTTAAATGCTTTCTCTTCAGCTTCATTAATTTTGTCTAGCATCTCTCCATTAGGTTCACTTGTGGCAAAGAACTGCATATTTAAATCGATAGCCTTGTCTAAATCTTTTTGAAAAAGTGTTTTCATATATAATACCTCCTTAACTTTTTCTATACTAATATTACCATACTTGTAGTATAGTGTCAAGCAAATATTTTAATTTTGTAAAAATTTTTTGGGAAGGATTCTGATCTTGCACGGAGGGATAGCTCATGCTGCAGGAACTGTCTGATGCTGGGTATAGCACGGAAGACGAAACATGATCAGAATAAAAAAAGAAGCTTTACAGCTCCTTATTCTATAGTTGTGTTATACAACAATTCAATGTATGGTTTAATCTTTTCAGCGCATTTTTTTAAGTAGTCATCTTTTGATTTTAGTCCTCTCTTTACTTCCTTAGGGTTTCTACCACCTGCTAGATAGCCTTCGATTTTTTCAGCTAAAGTATCGTTTAATTCTAGTGCAAGTAAGCTTTGGTCGTCAACTGTATATCCAACAACCTTATCTTCGTTATATAACTTTAAGTAAGAATGTCCGTTGCAATGTAATACGTGTGCGTTCCAAATTGAGTAATTACTAGGGATAAAGCCTTCGATAACTGTATAATTTCTTTTATATTCGTCTTGTACAATCATATAAATTTCCTCCTTCACTTTGTACATAACCATCTTACCATACTTATATTATAATGTCAAGTAATTTCATTAACATTATCAAAGATTTTTTGCCGTGCAGTGGATTAGATCATGCAGGCATAAAAAAAGACAAGGGGTTTACCCTTGCCTTACTAAACTTACTTAGTAAGTAAATTAACTAAACGAGCATATTCGTTTTCGTCAATGTGGTAAGTTTCTCTAGCGCCACATTCGTTTGCAACTAAGACTTGGAAGTCTCTTGGGCCTTGAGTAGTAGTAACTTCGTTACCATTGATATCGTAAGTGTGAGTAGGCTCAACGTGTTTTTCCTTGATACCTACAATGTCTTCTACTCTTACGAGTGCCTTTCCTGTTTCGTTGTAAGAATTGATTTTTGTGATTTCGATAAATGTCATTTTAATTTTCCTCGCATTTCTAAGGAAGAGTTTTCTTCTCTTTCCTTGACTATATTATCTCATAATCATACTATGGTGTCAAGCGATTTTTTTAATTTTATTTAATTTTTAAAAAAAGATACATTTCGTATTAAATGAAACAATAGAAACTATAACTAGCCTTTATACGCGCACATAAGAAACATTACCATTTGCGCTACAATTCATTTCTAGGCCATTTAAGGCACGTTTTAAGATTTTACGTAAACTTGCTAATGGACTAGTACAAACGCGCGCTAGACGGCCGGATTTGATTTTGCACGGATACAGGATACATTGTCAGGAATTTACAGCTACGTCTGGTTGGATGCGAATCGTAGCACGGAGATGATCAGGATATAAAAAAAAGACTAGGTTAACTAGCCTTTTCAATTCTTGTGCAGTTTTGGTAATTGCTATAGCAACATCTAATTTCGTTAACGTTTTCTAATGCAGTTACTAAATCCATTTCTTTTGCACTTTCTCTATCCCAACGTCGTATACATGTTGGTGCGATGCTAAAAAGATAATTGCAACCTACTTTGATAATGTACTTGCCACCATTGTCTTTGTAACTTTCATAATACTTTTCAAAAACTTTGAATAATTCATCATAAGCGTTATGTTTTGCTTGGCAATACAATTCTTCTTTTTCTTCTTTTGTTGCGCCTTCAGGAACTTCATAATCATGTGCTTTCTTGTATATTTCGTAACTATCAAGTTTGTGTTTTTCTAAGTACTTGTATACCATTAACATTGCGAATCTAATCTTTTTTGAAACGGATTTTTGGATATGGAACTCACCATCTAAGATACCAATAAATGTTTCGAATAATTCATCTCCATTTTTAGTAGTGAAGCTCCATTTCGAATAAATTAATGGTCTTACGTTGTTGCAAGCGCTCATAACTTCAACTTTTCCTTCTCCAATTTTAGGTGTAATACTTTTTACTTTTTCGTAGCTCATATATTAAATCTCCTTTTCTAACTACAATACCATCTTACCATACTTATAATATAGTGTCAAGCATTTTTATTAACATTATTAAATATTTTTAAATTTATCCAACAGCTTCAGACGCTGGGATTTGCACGGATAATGATTGCATCGTCTGCTGGTATTGATTCCCTGAAGGATTCTGATCTTGCACGGGAAATAAAATCTCAGATTGAGTTGACAGGAATCGTCATTAGTGGTATTATATTATCAAAGGTAATTGCCTTTTAAATTCTCTTTTCTTAACAACCCAAGTCCTTTCTCTCTTGTTTCGACTTGGGCTTTTTTATTTGCTGCATGAGCAAACATTCCGTGCATGATCCTGATGTCGAAACGCCAAAAAAAAGAATCGCTTGCGCAATTCTTATAATTTCTGAATAGTTGTAATTTCTGTCTTAGGTGGTTTTTTACTTGATAACCATTCTTCATACAGTTTTTGTATCAATCCTTGATTAAGGTTAGATGCGCTAACGTGATATTTGAGCAAGAATTTCTCTACCATCTTTGTGTCTATATCAACGATATCAACAATGTTATCTTCTCTAATCTCTAACCAAAACCTGTAATGATAGCCATTAACACAACGCAATTTCAATGTTTTCATAATATCACCTAGTCTTGTGTGTAATACAAAGCACTATCATAGCTTTTAAAAATCGAATAATCGCGTTCTCTTCTATCTTGTCTAGCGATTTGTTCATATTCTTTCTTTGTCAACTGAATGTCTTCTATAAAAGCGCCACGTTGACCATAACCATCATCTTTCACAATGTAATAAGTTTTCTTTTTCATATGTAAATTTCCTTTCATTAACTTTTTACAATATAATATTACCATAATCATACTATGGTGTCAATAGTTTTAGAAAAATATTTTTATAAACATTTTGACTGTTGAAGGATTCTGACTTTGCACGGATACGACAGCTCATGTAGCAAGCTGTTTCCAGACAGTTCTGATTCTGATCTTGCACGGGGACGACTGTTCATAAAAAAAGTTGACTGTTTAGTCAACTTCGATAGTATCAATATCTAAAAAGTATTGGAAGAATTCGAATATTTTCTTTTCAAAATCTTTTTTCTTTAAGTTTACGATAAAGTCGTTAAATCTTTTTTCTCTATCTTTATCATAACTAATGTAATCTTCTAATTCCCAACGTTTTTGTTTTGGTTCTTTAGATAAATACAATTTTAATTCCTCTTTGTAATCTTCGCCATAATAATCTTTAATAATTGCTTTGGCGTAAGTGTCTACACTTTTAAAGTCTTCTTCTTTTGCCCATTTTTCAAGGTCTTCTTGAGTTGGTTCATATTCAATATTGAATGTATATTTTGTATAGTTTTCTAAGTTGTCTCCAAAACCAACTAATGTCTGATAGTAAAAATCCATAATTTTTTCTCCTTTTCTTTTTACACTATTATAATACCATACTTATAATATAGTGTCAAGCATTTTTATTAACTTTTTTTAAATATTTTTAAATTTGCAGGAACTGTCTGATTCGGGAATAGCACGGCAATAGGATTGATGATCAGAATAAAAAAAGAATGGGCTTATTGCCCACTCATTATTTAGTAATCGAATAGTAGTATGTAGTACCCATATTGTATTTGATGGTAATATCAACTTTATCTCCGGCTAAATCGTTTCTTCTAAAGGTTGCTCTTGAAATATTTGTGATTAAACCATTCTTGTAACTTGCATATTCTACTAATACCTTATTAGCTTCCCTTAATGCTTCAACTTCTTTGTTATAAGTCTTTTCATATGTTACTTCACCTTTGCTATTGACTACTTTTAAGAATACTTTCATATATAATACCTCCATCTATTCTTATACTATAATATTACCATAGTTATAGTATAATGTCAAGCGATTTGATTAACTTTTTTTTAAATTTAGAACCGTCTGAAGGATTCCTGACTTTGCACGGAGATACCCGCTCATGCAGCGAGCTGCTTCCAGACAGTTCGGGTTCTGATCTTGCACGGAAACGCCAGGATAATAAAAAAAAGCATATGAATTACTTCATACACTTTTCTCTAAGAGCTTCTTTGACTACTTGACCAATTGGTTTGTTGGAATTTTCAAGATAATCGATAATATCTTTATCTTTTTTCTTGTGTAATTTTACCGAAATAGTCTTGTAGTTGGCAGCGGAATAACGCTTATTATAGTTATTCCACTTGCCCCTTTGTTCTTCGTTTTTAAACACATTAGGCATAATGCTTTCTCCTTTCTATTAACATAAAAGTGCTTTTAATAATTTTACAAGTTCATACTCAGTTTTCACTTTTTCAAAGTCTTCTTTGTATGTTTTTTCAATAGACTTGATTAAATCAATAAGCGTTTCTTTTGAAGCAAATTCAAATTGTTCTTCCACTGAAAGTTCTTCACAATTTTTCTTTGCTTCTTCTACTTCCTTTTCATACTTTTCTCTTTGTGCTTTGATTTCTTTTAAAAATTGTTCTAATGTTGTTTCCATAATTTTCTCCTTTCATTTGAACAACTATATAATACCATACTTATATTATAACGTCAAGCGATTATTTTAATTTTTTTTAAATTTACGTAATCCTGAAGGATTCTGATCTTGCACGGAAACGCCAGCTCATGCAGATAGTTCTGAACGCTGGACAGTGATTCCTCTTTTTGCACGGAATGAGATTTACCTGAAGTATCTAATTGTGTAGTCATCATTGAGCGCAATAGATTTTGGCACATCTGATAAATTTAAGCCTTTTACAAAAAGTTTCTTTGTACTGTGGTTCAACTCTGCGTACGCAACAAAAAAGCCTTCCATAGTAAGTTTTCTGATAACTTCTAAGGTATGGTTGTCGAAATAGAATAAGCTCTTATCATTGTAATTTCTATTTTTTTTGCAAATGTCCCTTACCAATTCGGTTTTTAATGAAGTCCCCGAAGTGTAGATGGTAACCTCGTGAGTTTTGTCATTTCTCTTTATGATCATGGTACTGTTTCACCTCCTGTTCTTGCACGGAAAAAAGAATAAATTTTAAGAGGTCGTTCTGTAACAACCTCCTAGTTTTTTATTCGATTTCGATATCAATAACTTTCATATCTTCTCTAAATCTATTTAAAGCAATGGTTAAGTTTTTAATCTTTTTAGCAGAATTGATAGGTGATAATGAAATAATCTTGTATTCGATTACTTTACCTTCAAATACCATTAGGTTTGCTTGGCAACTTACGTCTACATAATCTTTGTAATAATTGTATTCACCATTACCCCAATTACTACAATGGTAACCAAGCTTTGATAATTTTTCTTCAACATTTAATGCCATAGTTTAAATCTCCTTTTTTATTTATACTATTATTATAAACTCGCCATTAGCTATAGTCAATAACTTTTTTATATTTTGTTCACAAACGGTAGAGCCGATGGTTCGATTCCTGGATTTGCACGGCAATAGGATTGATGATCATCATGTGCATAAAAAAAGATTAGGATTTCTCCTAACCTTTTTATTAAGCGGTTCTTACTACGCCGCCCATTGCCGGCTTAATACCAATAGAGCCAAATTCCGAAAGGTTGCTATCGTCTAGGTTTTCAACTCTAACAAGTGCATAACCTTCTTTTAAGTCGTCCTTGTCCATTTCCCATTCTTCTTCGTTATCGCTTACGTAAAGTAGGGATAACATATCTCCCCATTCGGTATGTGTAAGTTGGCAATGGTAAACCATTGAATTGTGTTTCTTTTCAAAGTCGTTAATGATTTCAATGAACTTTTCATTGTTGCTTACCCAATAGAGAGTTGCTAAGAAGAAAGCGTTTTGTCTTTCGCTATAGTAAATTGTACCATTCTTTTCAAAGTCTTTTTTTACTTGTGGTAAGAGTTTTAATAATTCCATTCTTTTTAATGCTTCTAGTTTTTGTTTTTGTCTAAGTGTTAATGTTGTCATAATGTAAATCTCCTTTTCTTTTGACAATTATATAATACCATAGTAATAATATAGTGTCAATAGTTTTTTGAAAAAAAGTTAAAAAAATTTTTTAACTAAATTTGATGAGGTCTTTGCACGGAAAGACGAGACATCTCCTGCATGAGCAAATTTTCAATAGCAGGATTCTGGTATAGCACGGAGAGGGATTGATAAAAAAAAGAACTAGGTTTTCCTAGTCTCTAATTACGATTTCAGTTTCTTTGTATACGCCTGCATTGTTTACGTATTCGATTTTGAATAATCCGTAACCATAACCACCTTCTAGAAAGTAAATGTTTCTAATTTCGCCTTTCTTTGAACTTGCAAATTTTTTAATTGCTTTAATCATTAATTCTTCCATTTTTTTAATTCCTTTCACTTGTCCCTTTGGACAATTATATAATACCATAGTAATAATATAGTGTCAATGGTTTTTTGAAAAAAAGTTAAAAAATTTTTTTTACTAAATTTGATGAAGCTTTTTGCACGGACACGCAGACATGCAGACAGCTTAGCTTTTCTAAATTTACCAGCAGCGATGTCTTTATTTGCACGGAACTGATCATGTGCACAAAAAAAGAACTAGGTTTTCCTAGCTCCTTTCTAATCACTCATACGTCCACCATTCATTAGGTTGTCGAGTGCTTTTTTATTGCTTTCTTCTTGGGTCATTTCACAATATGTTAAGCATAGTATAATACGTTGGCCATACTTGTTTCTCATACCATTACAAGACCAATATTGCTTGCCTTTAAATGCGTTTTCGATTTTCTCAATTTTTTGAATGTCATCTTCTGTTCCCGCTTGGAATGATAGGTAATGGTAACATTCATTCCACCAACCACTAAAATAATTTTCTTCTTGGAATTTTAAACCATTGTTTGTTTTACCCCAATGGTAAGCGTCAGTTTTACCTAATGTAACACCTATGCTTTGTAAGATTTCTTCACCTTGTTTTCTTGGATTTCCGTTCATAATTTTTAAATCTCCTTTGAACAATTATATAATACCATACTTATAATATAGTGTCAAGTATTTTTATTAACTTTTTTTAATTTTTTTAAAATATTTTTACCCAGGAGGACGATGCCTTTATTTGCACGGTATGATCCAGAAAAGAAAAGGCTAGGCCTAATCTATTGTGATTAAGTCTAGCTTTTCTTCTATTGACATTTGTTCTAGTAAATCTTCTAAGCAATCCATCTTTTCTAAGGTGTATCTTGCATAAGCTAAATGGCAACTTTCTTCGTCAGTAGCTTCATCTACTTTTCTTGAATAATGTTCCAAGTGTTCTTCATAATCCATTAATTTGAAATAATCATTTACGTTTGGGTTAGCTTTAACCTTTTCAATGACCTTATCAAGCTTTTCGTTTAAATTGCTTAATTCGTTTGCTGTCTTTTTAGCAAGTTCTTTTGTTCTTGTAATAAGTTTTCTTAATTCCATATTCTTAACTCCTTAGTTTTAACGTCTTTTTCCTTTGACAATTATATAATACCATAGTAATAATATAGTGTCAATAGTTTTTTTGAAAAAAGTTAAAAAATTTTTTTAGCTAAATTTGATGAAGCTTTTTGCACGGTGATCAGGATTAAAATTTTGAATCGGTTTCGAGCGTAAAAAAAGACTAGGTTTCCCTAGCCTTTGCTTGCACCATTACTTAGTAGGTGCGGTTAATAAAGTTAACAATTTATTGTATTCAGTTTCACCAATGTGATATTCAATGGTTGTTAACTTTAATGTGAAGTCTCTTGGACCTTGTGTAGAAGTAACTTCATTACCATTGATATCATAAGTCTTTGTAGGTTCTACGTGATTTTCTTTAATACCTACGATATCTTCTACCTTGATTAAAGCCTTTCCTGTTTCGTTGTAAGAATTAATTTTTGTGATTTCAATAAACATATTCTCTTGTTCCTTTCTAATGGTTTGTAACCATATTTGTTTATTGTAGAAAGGTTTTTCTCTTTACCTTTCTTACAACTATATAATACCATACTTATAATATAGTGTCAAGTATTTTTATTAACTTTTTTTAATTTTTTTAAAATATTTTTACCCAGGAGGCGTTTGCACGGACACGCTTCATGAGCTAAATTTCTGAGGACGATGTCTTTATCTGCACGGACACAGGAGATCGGGAACGGCATAAAAAAAGAGGATTTTTAGTCCTCTCTCATTGATGCTAGTTCTTCTCTCTTTTCTTTAAGTTCTTTTTTTACTTGCTTGATTTCTTCGATGGTTTCTTCATATTCAGTTTCGTAACAATAGCTATCTAATTCACCATCTTCAGCACCAATAAGTTTTGCTACTTTTTCTAATGGCATACCATCAAGCGAACCATCTTCTAATCCATAGTCTCTTTCAACGCGTTTTCTAGAGTTGTTATCGAAACCATTGTCGTTTTCATCAAGGCCTTCTAATTTGCCTTCTAATTCGTTTAATTCAGTTTCGAGTTCTTCAATTTCATCTTCTAAGATTTCTCTATCACTTGAATAACTTGGTGAATCATAATCACAATTACAATATTTACAATACATATTTTTTTCTCCTTTTCTTTTTACAACATAATAATACTATATTGGCATAAAGTAGTCAAGTAATTTTTTTAAAATTGTAAAAAAATATTTTTCGCCTTTACTACGTAAAAGTAAAAAAAACAATGGTAATGTCTAAAAAAGTCTATATTCTCCCATATACGCGCGTATACATATAAGCGTATACATATGTAAAAGAATATAGGAGTTTTTTGACATTGAGTAGGTTTTTTTAATGGTATATATTATTAATAATATATAACGCGTACAAGATTTTGTGCACGGATATACGAACCCTCTAGTTCTATCCAAATGTGCGTAATCAAATTTCTCCGATGGAATTTTCTGCACGGAAACATATACAGCCTCCCCGATCATTTTTTGACTATTGCTTCATTTAGTTACAAATGTATCTTTTTTAAAAAAATAAAAAAAGTTAATCAAATTGCTTGACTATACCATACCATAGTAGTATTATATAGTTAGAAAAGATAAATAAAGTCTTTTCTAGAAAGTGAGAATTAAAAAAATGAAACAATTTGAAAAAGAACTTAATGAATTAAGAAAGGAACTTATTAATGGTGTTGACTACAAAAAACTAAATGAAGACCAAATAAAGGTATACCTTAGTGAATGTATCGATATCGCAATTAAGGCATTAAATGAAAACAAAACACCATACCAAGTTATCAACGAACTTAGAAAGGATGGTGAAATTAGGCTTTACTAAAAAGCCTTTTTTTATTGCATTTTAGAGCGTTTGAGAAACGTTCTTTTTTTTCGCGATAAAATCTTAATGACTTTTAAAAACGCTTTTCTAAGAACTTATTTTACTTTTGCACGGAAGCTACTTAACCCGGGTAGGGGGTGGTAGGCGACCCAAAGGGGGGTATTGCTTTTTTCAAAATAGCCCCTTATTCAAATTCCGCCCCCCAACCATACAATTACCATAAAAATAATAAAAAATAGGTAAAAAGTTTTGCAAAAGGGAAAAAATATACTATAATGTAATTAAAGTATCAGTTCTAAAACTGAGCATAACTCAAAAAGTGAGGTAAAACTATGGAAAACGAAGAAGGAAAAGAAGCTGTAACTTCTCCAGCAACAGAAGAACAAATCGAACCAGTTCAAGAACAGGAGCAACCTGAACTTGAGAATGAAAATGGAGTTTATTCAGGCACTGCTACAAAAATGTTTACTCAAAGCCAAGTAGACGAGATAGCCGGAAAGACAAGGAAAGAAGCGGAAACACGCGCCTTGAAGAAGGTATATGGACGTTATGGTGTAAGCAATGAAGAAGAGCTTGATGACTTATTTGGAAACGCGCAAAGGTATGACACGCTCAAAGAACAATATGATGAAGAATCAGCTGCGAGAGCAGAGAAAGACAAAAAGTTCCAAGAAATGTCAGAGCAATTAGCACTATTAAGAAGTGGAATTGACGAAGATGCGTTTGAAGATGCTACATTGATCCTAAAAGGAAAAGGAATGGATGTAACATTAGAGAATATTCAAAAAGAATTAGAGACACATCCTTTCTGGAAAAAAGAGAAAGGGCATGATGTACGATTCCAGAAGAAGCAAAATGGTGCAACAAAACTATCTGTGTTAGGAAACGATGGTGCGGATACTCCAACTTCCGGACTTACAGAGCAAGATATTGCGCTAAAGCAATTATTTAAGGTATAAAGGAGAAAAGTAAAAATGAATAACGAAGAAATCCGTTCAACCGTAGAACAGGTAAAAGCACAAGTCAAAGCAAAACCTGAGAACAAAGATAAAACAGATGATGAAATCGATGAAATTGTCTTAGATGGATTCTTAGAAGCACTTGATAAAGGTGAAATGGGCAAAGAAGACTTATTAGGCATTATGGACTTAATGGGTTATGAGCCAACAGAAGAATTCGAAGCAGAATTAAACAAAGGCGGAGGACCTGAAGTAAAAGAAGATGTTACTGAAGAAGACTTAAAGGGCGCTCGAACAATCGGCAAAGAAGACGATGAAGATAACGCAGAAGACTTCAAGAAGAACATTGAAGAATTAAAGTCTGACGAAGACGAAGACGAAGACGAAATCGATGATAATGATGAAGACGCACAAAGAAGAGCAGCTTCAAAATTATTCAAAATGGATTTTACAAAATAAAAAAGAACGATAAGTAAATTGAGAAAACATCCTTATAGATAAAAAATATATAAGGAGAAGAAAATGAATCAAGTTCAATTAATTCAAAAATATGCAGTAGAAGCTTGGGATAAAGTTTATAAGAAAGACTCAATTTCATCAATCTTCGATGGCGAAAAAGATTTACTTAGATTTACAGGTACAAGAACTGTAAAAATTGCAAAGTTCGGATCAGACGCATTAGGCGACTATCAAAGAGCAAACAAACCAGCATCAGGTGATTATGCAGCATTTAATTCAAGTGAAGCAAATGCAGGTACAGGCTACGGCTATCCAACAGGTGATGTCTCATTAGAATGGGAAGAATTCACACTTAGATGTGATAGAGCTAAGCAGTTAAGAATTTCATTATTCGATAATGAAGAAACAGGCGAACTCATTGTTGCAGCAACAATGAAAGACTTCTCAAGAACAAAAGTTATTCCAGAAGTTGACGCATATGTATTCTCAACAATTGCAGGCTTAGCAGGTCATGTCTCAACAAAGCCAATCCAGTTATCAAATACAATTGGTTATAATGCAAACGGTCCTATCCAGGCATTAAATGATGCTTTCTTAGAACTTGCAGATGCAGAAGTACCAGAAGAAGATCAAGTAATTTTATGCTCAAATGCTTTCTGGGCACAGTTACAATCAACAAATGAACTCGTAAGAACATTAAAACAGAATGAATACAAAGAAAACGTATCATTCACAGTAAGTTCATATCTTGGTAGAGAAATCATTGCTGTTCCTGAATCAAGATTTAGAACAGATATCGAGTTAGGTTCAAACGGCTATAAATGGGGTGAAAACTCAAAGAAGATCGACTTCATTGTATGTGCAAAATCAGCAATTTATCACGTTGTAAAATATGATAAAGTAAAAGTCTTCCAACCTAACGTAGTTCAAGATTTCGATGGCTACAAAGTCAACGTAAGAATCTACCACGATGTATTCGTACCAGATAATAAGAGAGTTGCAATTTACGCACATTTATCAACAGGAGCAGACACAGCACCAAAAGCACCAAAAGTTATCTTCAACTATGATGCAAAAAAAGATAAATTAACAGGCGTTGCAACAATTCCAGGTGATTTAATGGTAGACGGCTTATATGCAGCAACAACAGCTCCAGCTGTTGATGCAACATTAGCTTCAATTGGTACAAAAGGCACAGACTACTTCGAAGTAGGTGCATATGTCCCAACAAAGTTAGCAGCTGGTACATACTACTTATTTGCAGCAAGAAACGGCAAAGTTGTAGCAGTCTCAACAGAAACATTTCCAAAAGCTTAGTATTAACAGCAACAAAAAGAGTTAGGCGCTTGTCTAACTCTTCTTTATATATATGTTAAAAAATATAGAAGAAAAGTATAACGAACAAGCGAATAAAAGGAAGGAAAAAGTTAAAGCAGAGCCTAATAAAGTTAAGAGAGCCTTTAAGTGGATATGGTTTTGGCTTAGTTTTCCGTTTGTATGGATATTTTACAACATAAGAGATTGGCGCACAGCGGTAATATTCAGTATCGTGTTCGTGATCGTATCAAGTGAAGTATGGGTACCTTATCTAATTGGCGTTATATGTTGGAGTAATGAAACCTTACGACATACAATGTTCGGTATAGGAAGTGCTTGTTGGTTATTTTGGGCCGGTCCCGGAACTCCGTTCATGGTAATATGTATTGGCTTAACCATTGGAATAAAAGCCTTATTTGATAAATTACATAAAGATGCTTAAAACAGCATCTTTTCTTTTGTCAAAAAATTTTTTGTCATTCTTATTGACATTTGTCTTTCTCAATGACATAATATAAGTACAGAAATAAGGAGGTAAAAGAAAATGACTAGTAACAATTTAGGTCTTATTTGTCCGGTAGATGGCAAAGGGCGTATTACTATTCCGCTTGATATGTATAAAGCATGGGGAAGCCCAGAAAAAGCTTATGTATCGTGTGAAATTGATGAAGACAATAACTTATTATTAAGAATGAGAAAAGATGTAGAAGGCAGTGTGAATTATACATGTGTCAGTATTGCGAGTGGTGGGCGTATGTATATCCCGCAAAAGCATCATTTTTTATTAAAAAAGCCAAAAGTATATTTTTTAAAATTAGAAAATGAGATCATTACATTAAATTCATTAACATTATTAGGAGGTAAAGAAGAAGAAATCGATTGCCCACAAGATGTAATAGTTAAGGCTTTTAAAAAATATGTAAGTTGGACCACTGACTGTGATTTTGGTTATGACAATATTCCTGATGAATATGAAAAATATAAAAACGACAAAAAGTTTAAAAATTTAGATTATAATGAGGGACTAATTTATATAGCAATTAAAGAAACTTTAAGAGAGGAGAAATAGTATGGAAAAATTAATTGATTTTAGTAAATTATATTTTACAAATGAACCTAATAAAAATCTAAATGGAGCAAGTCAATGTTATAGATGTAAAGCAATGGGAAAGTTTAATGTTGGATGGTCTTGTATGATGACAACATTTAAACCAAATGGTCATCATTATTGCAGCGAATGTAAAAAGTTTGTTGAAAATAGGATTTCATTATTAAGGAAGAAAATGGATAAGGATGGAGAAGGAGAATAAGTATGAGAATTTTAATAAGAGCGACAAGTAGATATACTCCTGAAGCTGAAGACTATAAACCAAAATTAAAAGATTTTAAATATGAAGAAGTGAGAGATGATTCGGGTAACGTAAATTGTTATATTGAGATTAATTCAATCGAAGATTTAATTAAATTAGCAGAAGTGGTTGAACACGAATTAATATTACATCATTTTGAAGATGAGACATTTATTGAAATTTATGACGATTGGAGGGAATAAATATGACAGAAAAAGAAATTAAATACGAAGGAAGTAAAATGCTTCTTAAAATGCTAGAAAAAGACAAAGAAAAAATTTATGAAAAATTAAATAATAATAATACTCAAAAAGAAGATGTTCTTAACTATGTATTAAAATGCTTATATAATCTTACATTTAGTTTAAAAAGCGACATTTACTTACATGAGCATCCAGATGCTGATGCAATATATTCTTTAGATGAAGCTATAGATGAAACTTATAATATTATTGATAATGTGGAGGAATAAAGTATGACCTTAGGAGAATTTTTAAATCATATTAAGCATAAATCACTTAAAATTAGAATTATTGGCAAAAACGAGAAATTTAATGGAACTGTTGGAGAATATGAAACAAGTGTTGTTAAGTCTAAAATCAACAATAAACCAATTAATATTGTTTTCCCTAATGAATTTCATCCTGGAGGATTAATTATCTTCTTAGGAGAAATTGTAATAGAGGAGGAAGAGGATGAATAATAAAATGTTTGCTGAAACAATGCTTATTGAACAAGAACCAGAACAAGTAGGCGATTATCTATATAAACTCACACAGAATTATTTAGCTGATATTAGAGATTCATGGGAAGATTTTATGTTTGATAAATTATATGAACTTTACAAAAAAGAAGGATTTACAAAAGTATTAATGATAAGCAAAAAAGATTTTAAAAAGTTTCTATTATGGGCAATACCAAAATATAAGGAGATTATGGAGGATGAACTTAAAAAGCAAGGGGAATAGATCTATGACAAAAGAAAAATTTAAAACATTTGTAATAGTTATTGAAACAATATTAGTGTGTCTATTGTTAGGTGTATTAAAAATTGTAGGAGGACTTAGATAATATGCAAGAAAGATTAAATGAAAAAAGTGAACTTGGTGGCTTAAAGAAACAAAGGAGGAATAAATAATGGATAAAAAATTATTAAAATCGTGTCCGTTTTGCAATAGTCATATCGCTAATCTATATTTAACAAAGGTTTGGGTTGAAGGAGATGAATACACCGAAATCTTCTGTAATAGATGTAAAATCTCGTTTAGATTAGAAGATAGCGTAGGTAATACGGAAATCAACGAACAACAATTAATTGATTTTTGGAATAAGGAAAGAGGTAAGTAGTATGGAAAGATTAACTAAAAAAGTAGAAAACGAAGATAGATATATCGCAAATAATTTTAAAAGAGAAAAAGGCGAAAGTGTTCTTAATGCTTGTGATAATTACAATGCTAAAGTTTACAACAAACTTGGCAAAATCGAAGATTTACTAGACCAATACAATGTTAAAGATTTAGAAGAACTTGATAAATTGCTTACAATGGCAACAAGTTATGAAGAATTATCAAAACAAATCGGTTGTCCGTTAGAGGTTATATTTAAGGCTTTAAAAGGTTTTTATTACAAAAATGATGTAGGTGGAATTACACAAGCCCCAAAACCTATAACAATAGCATTTGATGAATTTTCTAAAGCTTATTATCTTGAAAGTGGAGATGGCGAATGGACATCATATAACAATGTTTCATTAAGCGGCCACAAAAATACTTGGTGGTTGAAAGAAACAAAGGAGGAATAAATATGAATATCGGTGAAAAGAAATTAGGTGAAATACTTTACGAAGAAGTAGTAAAATCGTGTGATAATGGTTTATTTAACGAAGCCTACGAAAGTGGCTTTAATACAGCAATTAGACAAGTGCAATCGGTCATTAAAAGAGATTTTAAAGGCTTAAAAGATGTATCGGTTGAAGATTTATGCAAGCACATAGAAAAGTGCTTTAATAAGGAGAGTGAATAATATGAAAGCAAGAGATGAATTGAAAGATTTACATAAAATGGCATACGACAATATACCATTAAAAGATACTCGATATAGAGTTATTGATGAACACCTACAAGCCCTAGAAATTATCGTGAAGAAAGAAGTTAATCTCACTA
>CAMPBM010000016.1 GCA_946637865.1 uncultured Lachnospiraceae bacterium
CTAGCTCTTACATAATTTTAATTTTTGACTACTCTACTTTAATAGCCACCTGACCAGTAACTACTGTTTAACAGTTTCGTCTTTTGAGTAGCCCAAGCCATAGAATAAAGTAATTTCCAACACCTTACCTAATCTGTAAGTTAGCCTTATATTGTACTCTATTTTTTTCCTCTTCATACTCTAATTTTCTCTTATCAAAACTTTTTTTATCAACTTCTCTCAGATTTCCATCTATTCCTAAAAGATAATATTCACATATAACCGTTTCCTCATCTTTAAGTAATTGTTTTCCAACATTTAGCCATTCTTGTCTAGAATTACATTCATCGCAATTCATTATATCATTTACCAGCAATTCTAAATTTTTTGGAAGATTCTTACTCAATATTTGGTATCCATCCTCTTGTATCCCAAATCCTTCATCTTTGCAATATTTAATATCATTATCACTTATATAAATAATACCGTTTTTTTGGCGAGCTTTTTATAAATGCATTTCCATATAATTTTGCTTGACTAATCTTTGTTTTTAAAACACTCTCTGCAACATTTTTTCCCATGCCACTAACCATATATTCATAAATATCATCCTCTGCCTTTTTTATTTGTTTCTTACCTGAGGTCTTATCATTGCATATGTTTATAGCTGAAAAGGCTTTTTTTGTTGCAATTTTTTCATCTTTTGATATTTCTATATCTTCAGGTATCTCTATTATAGATGTATTATCTTTTATATTTTTTGCTGAGTTTTTGGGTCCGACTTTACTAACCATATACTGTGTACATAAGATTAATCCTGCTGCTCCAATTGCTAAAAATGTTCTATGTTTGGGTTTGGGTTTACTTTTAGTTTTAGTAGGTGCTTCACATTTATTAAAAGTTTTATTATTCTGTACTACCTCACTTTCACCTTTTTTCCATTTTTCATATTCTGGCAAAAAACTATTATAATAAAACTCTCCCCTCTTAATTCTATCTGTTTCTTCATTATTATTTTTCACATATATTCCCCCTCTGTATATAGTATTGATATTATATATACGCTTAATTATAACATATTTACATAATACAGTCAATTTAATCGGAATCACTATGTATTTAATTTATGATAAAATCTCCCTTAATTAGTTTTGGATACTTTCACTTTATACTATTCTATTTCCATATTCATTCTACACAAATTTCTGTGCTAATACCACATACTTGTCACCTTTTGAGTTATTCGATATAGTTTCAAGGAAAAACTTTCCAATTCCTCTTATAGTTATAAAATCTCCTTGTTTTACTAACTTTGTTTGTTTATCTTCGTTTCTATAATTTAGAAAGACTTTTTCCTGCTTTAACATTTCAATAGCTTTACTTCTCGAAGTTCTACTTAATTCTGAAACCACATTATCTAATCGTAAAGACGAAATTATAATTTTGCACTCTTTATATTCTTGATCTTTTTTTACAATTTCTTCTAATTTTATTACTTCAATACTACTTTTTTTAAATCGCTTTAATTCGCTCAAATTTGAAAGCAGGAATTTTTCTACATCTTTGCTTATTACAATATCGGCACCATTTTCATAAACTATTATATCTCCAATTTTCTCTCTTTTAACTCCCAGTTTCATTAATCCTCCTAAATATATCTTATGGTCATATTTTTCATTACTACTATTTAGAATTCTTATGCAACTGCAAATAGTATTATAGTTAAAAGCATTGATTTCAAATATATCTGTTAATTTATTTGGGAATAATATTATAATGTTTCTTTGGGCATTTTTTGATGCTCCATATATAGAGAAATTTTTATACCCTATTACATTTAATATATCTTTTAATGTTTGTAATTCGATTGGTGATAAAAAAAATGTAATTTGAACTTTATTTTGTTTTTCCACTAGTGATATTTTATCTAGCAATTTTGCAACTAATATACGATCTTCTTCTTTTTTATATTTTTGTAATATTAATGTTTTATCCATTTGCCCTCCTGTTAGTATTATTTTAAGGATTATTAAGAAAATTTCTGTACAACTGTTAGCGAAGCTTTTTATATAATAGGAAAGCTCTATAAGTTAATTTGTACTCCATACTAGAACTTTCTTATTATATAATAATAGGTGACAAATAAATTTGCCACCCTAATATATCATGTATAATTTTATACTTAAAATACTTTTACCTTAGATTATGCCTCTGGTTCAACTAATCCAAAATTCTTACCGTCTTTTAATTTAAATATAACATTTACTTTCCCAGTATCAATGTTAACAAATGCTAAAAAGCTATCTTTACTTCTTTCTGATAGTACCAATTTTGCATCTTCAGCAGACATCGGCTTAACCTCATAATATGAGGTTTTTAGTATTTCATTTTCTACTTTATGGTCTTCTGTGCTGAATCTAATATCTTCAACATTTTTTATTGAACCACTCATATTTTGCTTTTCTTTTTTAGCCTTTGTTTTTCTAATTTGACCTTCTATAATATCTATATCCTTATCTATTGATGCGTACAAATCCTTGTTTTCTGTAACTGCTCTGTACACATTTCCGTTTATGGCAGTACTAAGATCTGCAACCTGGTTAATGCCTTCTGTCTTTATTGTTACTTGCACATCGATTTCATCTTCTGAATACTTCTGTAACCTTTCGCTCTTCTTCTCCACGTAATCTTTAATTGCGTCTGTTGCTTTTAAATCCTTCCCTGTTATTTTTATTTTCATAAAAATCACTCCTCCTCTAGTTAGTCATTCTTTAGTTTGAAATAATATATTTCTAGTTCATTATATATTTTTTTTTAACTTTTTTCAACCTTTTTCAAGAAAATAGTGTAAAATACGTAACTTAATATACTCTCTGCCCTCTACACCTTCTAGTTTACATCATGTCATTATAAAGAATACTATCTTATATACTCCTTATTTTCCCTATACCAAACATCACCTTCAGAAAATTCCCATGGATTTGTTGGTGAATTCATCTTTTTCCATAATTGTGCGTATGGTTCTTCTGTAAACTCTAATGTTAACTTAGAAAAGTCAAACTCTGGCAATATTTCTAATGGATTGATTGTATAATCTAGCCCCGTTTTCTCTGTATTTTCTTTTCTAATTTCGATATGAAGATGTGGAACTCTAGAACCTCCAGTGCATCCAGTCTTTCCTATCACGGTATTATTATCTACATAATCTCCATCTTTAACAAATATCTCACTGAGATGCCCATACACGCACCTTCTACCGTCATCATTTAAAATTTCTATTCTATTACCATATCCCATATTAAACTGATCTAATCCCTCAGAAGTGGTTCCGTCAAAACCTGTGCATATAACCTTACCTCTAGCTATAGATTTAACTTCTGTTCCATAATCAGCTGTAATATCAAAACCTGAATGTGCTCTTTGTTTAAATAACACATAATGATTTTGCCTAATTCCATATTTATCATGTTCACATACTTTATACTTAGGAATTATAGGCCATGTATAACTTAACTCTATTTCCATATAACCTCCTTTATTCCACCTACAATGATGGTATATCATCACTTTGTGCTTTCATATTTACTTCATCACTAGCTTTTGCAGGTTCATTTAACTTATACAAAAGTCCACGTAAATGTTTTATTTTACTCTCTTTGCCCTGTATATAACCAGTATATCTTTTCTCTTTTCCCATATCTTTTATCCTATTTAACCTTCCAATCTCATTTAGCTCATAGTTCAGTTGGCTATTTAATATCATTTTTCTATCCTCTGTACTAACAGGTATACCATTTGGATTATAGTTATATAATACTGCAATCTTTTTTTCCATATTAGCTATATATTCATTTACTTTGTCTCGTGGTATCATGTTAATGTGCACTTGTCTATCTCGACCATTTCTTCTATTTACAAATATATAATCTTCTAATCCAAAAAATTCAGAAACGTATTTTGAAGACAAATTTTCTTCATGTAATGTTGAAACCAAAAATACTGCTTTATTCTTTTTATTTTTTAAAACAGTTTCTATTGATTTTTTTATCCCTTCAAAAGTTATTATCCTTGCAATACCATTTTCTCTACTATCTGGGTGAGTAATATAAGTATCTAATTCGATGGTGTTTGCTGTATTTGCTGGATAATATCTGCTAATATCTCTGCAATTGCTCCTATCATATATCTTGTATTTTTGGTATTGCAAAATCTTATCATATGTATTTATTGTTGAGGCAAGTTTTCCAAAATCTGAAACTTGTATAACGTCATCTGTCATTTTTTTCATTTTTTTCCCTTTAGGTAGTGTTTCTCTTTTTAGATTTTGCCTTAAATATTCAAAATCTAACCAGTAAAAATCGTTATACTTATCCATATTTTTTGCAATATTTTTCATATACAATGACATATACTTATTTAAATTTTCACGTATTTCACTTTTTTCATGAAAATTGCTCTGTGGATCATTGTATTCATGCTCAACCATTTTTAAGAAAGCATCATTTCTTTCATCCTCACTCATTTTGCCTATGTTGCTAGTACTTTTTTCTTTTAAAACTATATCTCTTGCATACCTGAATGCACATAATTTTTCTATATATACTTCTCTAATCGCTATTTTAAATTCTTCTTCCGTATATTTAGATTTCACATATTGTTGAAAATTAGAATCACATTTAAAATACTTTGTTATATCATTATATGTAAAATCTATTTGTCCTTGTGTAATATAAGCTGCAGAAATGGTTGTATTACTTCTATCATTTTTAGTTGCAATGAAAACATGATTTGAAGCTGAGTTTATATATTCTTCAATTCCCTCTTTTCCAGTTATAAACAGCTGTCCTATTTTTCCATCGTGTTCCATTTTTTCTAACACTATTTCTTCTAATTCAACAATACCCTGTAAGTATTTATCTTTATTATCTTTTGTAACTTCAATAACTTTGTAGTTTTTGTTCATATAATCACCTCTCTATTAGGTATGTCTTATTCTTATATTATATCATCATAAATTTCCAAATACAATTGGTTTTGATAGATTTTTTATTTTTCCCCTTGCAAAAGCGTTTTTTTTATGTTAGAATATTGTTTGTTATAAATCACTATAATAATTGAACGGAGGTGCTAAACAAAATGCCAAATATTAAATCAGCAATGAAAAGAGTTAATGTTATTGAAAAGAAAACATTAAGAAATAATATGATTAAATCAGGATATAAATCAGCTGTTAAAAAATTTGAACAAGCTGTTGAAGCTGGTAATAAGGAAGAAGCTACAACATTATTTTCTCAAGCTACAAAGAAGATAGATCAAGCTTGTACAAAAGGTGTTATAGTAAAAAACACAGCTGCTAGAAAAAAATCTAATTTAGCAAAAAAATTAAATGCACTTAATGCATAATGCAAAGTAAAAAATTGTGCACAGTTTTTTACAGTCGCAAAAAAGCAATCATCTTATGTATGATTGCTTTTTCTGTTATCATTCTAAATCTCTTTCAAGATATTATTAAATGCTAAACCACATATTATGAATCCAGCTATAAAAAACAAACTAGATTTAAATAATGACATTCCTATGTAATATGCAAGTAATTCTCCTTTTAACACATATGTAATCAATAGAATAGTTGCCATCAGGCAAAAGGCAAATGAAAACTTAATGCCATTTTGCATTATTTTTGTTATTTTCTTGTCAGTACTCCTAATGTCTTTTATAAATCCCTGAATTTTCATATACAGTTCCTCCATTCCTTTTTTGAAAGGTATATATTTATAATACCTCTTACTTAACATGTTCTTACACTTTTTATGTTATCTATATACATATTAACATAATATTGTGTAAATTATCAAATGTAATTTATGGAAAGACTGTGATATTTGAATGCTTTTTGGAGCACAATGTGCTCTGCTACAATATGTGAATACTCTTTTTGGGCAAATCTTGCTTCGCTATAATATGTAAATACCGCTTTGAAGTACAATATGTCCACCATGAAATAGTTATATTGCAATTTAATCATATTCATTTTTTATACTTATTTAGATAACTCCTCAATAAACATTTTATTAAGCATTCCTGGGTTGGCTTTTCCCTTAGTTTCTTTCATAGCTTGACCAACTAAGAAACCAATAGCTCTATCTTTTCCGCCTTTATAATCTGCAACAGATTGAGGATTTGCTTCTATTATTTTTAATACAATCTCTCTAATAGCTCCCTCATCTGAAATTTGAATCCACCCTTTTTCTTTTATAATGATTTCTGGGTCTTGTGGATTTTCAAACAATTCCTCTATTACCTTTTTTGCTATTGCAGAACTTATAGTACCTTTGTCTATCAGTTCAATCATTTTAGCTAATTCCTTAGCTGTAAATGGAATTTGATCTGCTTCCATTTCTTTTTCATTTAATATTCTTGAAATATCAGATAAAATCCAGTTTGCTGTTGCCTTTGCATTACTACATTCTTTTAAAGTACCTTCAAACAAATCTGATAAATATTTTGAAGCCGTTAGTAGTCTAGCATCTTTTTCTGATAATCCATACTCCATCAAATACCTCTGTTTCCTACTCTCTGGCAACTCTGGTAAGTTGTTTTTAACATTCTCGATATATTCATCTGACAATCTAATTGATACTAAATCTGGCTCTGGAAAATATCTGTAATCTTGGGCATCTTCCTTATCTCTCATTAAAAATGTCCTTCCTGAAATATCATCCCATCTTAGCGTAGTTTGAAACACCTCGCCGCCATTTTCAATTACATCAATCTGTCTTTCTGCTTCGTACTCAATTGCTCTTACAATAGACCTAAACGAACTCATACCCTTCATCTCTGTACGAGTACCAAATTTAGTGTCACCTTTCTTTCTAACTGAAACATTGACATCTGCACGAAGTGAACCTTCTTGCATCTTACAATCAGAAACTTCTATATATTCAAGTATAGATTTTATCTTCTTCATATACCTTTCAGCTTCTTTTGCAGAACGCATATCCGGTAATGAAACAATTTCTATAAGTGGAGCACCTGCTCTATTTAAATCTACTAAACTTCCTGCACCAAACTCATTATGATTCAGTTTTCCTGCATCATCCTCTATATGAATTCTTAAAATTCCTATTTTCTTTTTATTTCCATCCTCATCTTCGATTTCTACATATCCATTATTACATAGTGGTTTATCAAACTGAGAAATTTGGTAAGCTCTTGGTGTATCTGGATAAAAGTAATTTTTTCTATCATTCTTACTATCTTTTGAGATAGAACACCCTGTTGCTAACCCAGCCTTAACAGCATACTCTACCACTTTTTCATTCAGAACTGGTAGTGCTCCTGGCATGGCCATACAAACAGGACAACAATGAGTATTTGGATTTCCTCCAAACTCGTTAGAGCATGAGCAGAATATTTTTGTCTTTGTTTTTAATTCAGCATGAATTTCAAGTCCTACTACTATCTCGTAATCATTTTTTGCCATTATTCTCATTCCTTGTATATCAAATTTAGGTTTTTCTTGGTTTTACCTATAAACCTTTCTTTTCTCTTATTTCTACATATAGAGATCCTAACTTCTAAAGCTATCTGAAAATCTATTTCTCTAACCGTATTACTTCTTAAATGTTGGTTTAAAATTATCTCTAAATTTAATTGCTTGTTCAAATGTATATGCAGTATTTAAAATTGTTCCTTCGCAAAATCTATTACCAATTATTTGCATACCTATTGGTAGCCCATTACTATCTACACCACAAGGAATTGATATTCCTGGTAGACCAGCTACATTTACAGAAACAGTGCATATATCTGCTAAATACATTTCTAATGGATTCTTTGATTTTGTTCCAGCCTCAAATGCAACTACTGGTGAGGTTGGTGTGATTATTACATCGTACTTTTCGAAAGCTTTGTCAAATTCATTCTTAACCAATGTACGAACCTGTTGTGCCTTTTTATAATATGCATCGTAGTATCCAGAACTTAATACATATGTTCCTAATATAATTCTCCTTTTTACCTCATCGCCAAAACCTTCGCTTCTAGAGTTTACATATATATCTTCTAAACTTTCATAATTCTTTGTTCTGTACCCATAACGTATACCATCGAATCTTCCAAGATTAGAACTTGCTTCTGCACACGCTATTATGTAGTATGCTGCTAATGAATACTTAGCTATGTCCAACGAGAACTCTTCTACTTCAGCTCCAAGTTCTTTATATTTTTCTATGGCATTATTTAAGCTTGCTCTAACTTCTTCATTTAAGCCTTCTGCATAAAATTCTTTAGGAATACCAATTTTTAGTCCCTTAACATCATTTTTTAGGCAATCTACATAATCTACCTTTGGTGTATCTAGTGATGTAGTATCTCTTTCATCCCTACCTACTAATAGATTTAATAAAATTGCACTATCCATTACATCCTTCGTTATAGGTCCAATTTGGTCTAGTGATGAAGCAAATGCAACCAAACCATATCTTGAAACCAATCCGTAGGTTGGTTTTAACCCAACAACACCACATAGTGAAGCTGGCTGACGAATTGAGCCACCTGTATCGCTTCCTAATGCCCAAGGTACCATATTTGCTGAAACTGCTGCAGCAGATCCACCAGACGAACCACCTGGTACAGTATTTAAGTTCCAAGGATTTTTAGTTGCTTTCAATGCAGAATGTTCTGTTGAAGAACCCATTGCGAACTCATCCATATTTAGTTTTCCTAAATTAATTAAACCTTCGGAATTAATTTTTTCTATAATAGTTGCATCATAAGGTGCTACAAAATTTTCTAGCATTTTAGAAGCACACGTTGTTTTTATACCCTTTGTACAAATATTATCCTTAATTCCAATTGGGATACCTGCTAAATTAGAAACTTCTTCCCCATTGTTAATCTTTTCTTCTATTTCCTTTGATTTCTCGATTGCCTCATCTGTCAATGTAGTAATAAAAGCATTTACATCTTTTTCTTTATCCTGTATTCTATCAACATACGCCTTTGTAATCTGTGTTATTGTAAGTTCTTTACTTTTTATTTTCTCTTGAAGTTCATGAACTGTAAGTTCTGTAATCTCCATTTTTTTCATCTCCTTCTTTTCCCTTAGGATTATTTACTAATTGCATTTCTGAATTTTGTTTGCTTTTACTGAATAACCTTAGGAATTTTGAACATATTTCTTTCCTTTTCAGGAGCATTTTGTAGTAAAGCCTCTTTGTCCTTGAATTCCTTAACTTCATCTTTTCTAAATACATTGAAACTATCATTTGCTCCAATTGTTTCACCTAAGCCATCCACATTGGCATTTTTTATTACTTCAGTAAAATTTAAAATATCTTCTAAATTTAATCTATAACTATCAAGTTGTTCTTCTGATATCTTTAAATTAGACAACTTTGCAATATGCAAAAGTTCTTCATTGCTAACTTGCATAATTTCATCTCCTTTTAATTCACAATCTAATCCACATTATATAACTTTTCTGCGTAAAATACAAGTTTTTTTGAAAAGGTATTTTTGAGACAAGAGGACGTAGTAAATGTCTATGACTAAGACAAAGGGACGTAGGATTTATCTACGTCCCTTTGCCTTAGTCATAGACATTTACTACGTCCCCTTGTCTAATCAACCTTTCCTTGTCTCACGTCCCTTTGTCTCGCATCTTATTTTTCTTTTCTAATCTTTTAAGCTCTTTAATAACCCATGGAATGCCACAAGCTTCTTTATATATCAAAGCATCCTCATACACAGTTAAAAAAGCCTCTTCAACTTCCTGCTGAACCCAAATTTCTTTTGAATCGATACTTTTAAGTATCCTGTCATCATATTCTCCAACGTGAAAATATACTTCACTGCGAATTCCTTTTCCTCTCTTATACTCTGAAATAACAAAACCTTTTTGAGAACAAAAGTCATCAGTCTGGTAGACAATTGCTACCCATCCATTCCGAGGTATGTCACCCCTATTTTTAAAAAGCTTATAGTCCATAATTATGGACACCCCTTTCAAATATATTTTTGCATAGCTCATGGCTCGCTAAAACTACGAATAATAACATAATCAACCAATTTTGTCAAGTAGTCTGATTGATGTAAAAATCGTAAAACTATCTGTAGTTATAACACAAGGCGGAGAAAACCTTTAGTTCTCTCCGCCTATATCTTAAAACAATTTTATTTCTTTATTCTGCGATACTTGATAACACTCAAAACTGCTACACCAGCAATTGCTATTACAAAAATAACTGAGAATACACCTGCTTGTGGTCCTAGATTATCTGCTGTATCTTTTCCTACTTTAACATGTGTAGTAACCTTTTTGTTAGGGTTTCCATTTTGTGAAACTATTACATCTTTATCATATTTTTCACCCTTTGCAAAAACTCTCTTAATTGCATGTATTGTTACATTATCATCATCATATACAGGTTCCCATCCTTGTGGTATACTGTTTTTATCTACTGGCAAATTGTATGTTATTGTTACAGTTGTAGTTCCATTTGGATTTTCTACTTGTGATTTATTAATACGTCTGAATGTCCATTCGATTGATGGAACTTCAGTACTTTCTCCACCTTTTGCTCCAATAACTTTGACAGTTTCTTTTACTTTTCCGTTATCATTTACATTGTCATAAACATCAAATTTATATAGTTTTGCTATTACCTTTTTGTTAGTAACATCTGGATAATACCATCCAAACTTATTTGCTGTTTCTGGTGATTTATTATCATCTGTTAGTGGTTCTGATACTTCTCCTATTACTACTTTGATTATATCTTCATCAGTTTTTGATGTAATTATAGCTGTTACATCTAAATCCTTCTTTGCGTTGCTATCTTCGTTTACAGTAAATTGTGGATAGTATGTTCCATTTTCTTCTTTACCTGCGACTTCTGATTGATATGTTAATTTTGTTATGAATTCATCGGTTTCTTCTATGAATTTATCGGTTTCTTCATTTTTATATATTAATTTCCAACGAATTGATGGACTTTGCGTATCCTCTCTACCTGTAAGCTTTCCAACTAATTTTACTTCTTCACTTGCAGACCCTGTATAATCTGAAAATTTATATACTTTTGCTATTTTTCTCTTATTGTTTGCATCTATGTAATACCATCCTTTACTGTTAGGTGTTGTTGTTATCGCTTCTCCATCTACTGTTGCTATTTCTTCTTCATTTTTTGATTCAATTATTGCAGTTACATCTGTCATTCCAGTTACAACATATGTTCCACTATCATCTAGTTCTCCCTCTGGAGTTGATTCATATGTTAATTTTGTATGGAAATCTGGAACTAGCTCGAAATACCAAGCATCGTTTCCTCCATTTTCACCAGCTCTTTTTATAAGTGCTAATTTATATGTTCCATTGTTTTTGGTTTCTAGCGTTAAAGATGTAGTATAAAAAATATTTCTATCACCTGATGGATAATAAGTTTTTTGTATAGTTTCATTTTCTTTCATAAAAGTTTTTAACTCATCGTATTGAGTACTTACTGTTTTATCATCATTATTAACTTCTACTGTTCTAGCTGGAATATTTAATTCTTCCACTGCTGGTCTTGACAATGTAATACGATATGTTACATCATCAGCATTAATATTGATTCCATCTTCTTTTAAGCCATCAACTAATGATAGAATCATACTGTTTATATATTTTTTTTGGTACTCTTCTTCCCTACCTTGAATATATTCAGCTTCATCTTCTACAACACTTCCTGGATGTTCCTCTTCTATTTCTTTTGCTTCTTCTGTTAATGAGCCATCTTCATTATAATTTATTCCTATTTTATTTAGGCTTAGTGCCAAAATAGTAGATGCATCAGCTGCATTAATTGTTCCATCACGAAAAGCTTGAACGCTTCCCGCTTCATTCTTGTTTCCGTTTTCATCATAGTAAAAGCATGCGTACCCATCATCAAAGTCATCTATATAAAAAGCTGGAATTAAATCTTTTTGTGTACTAAATAGTGCGTACCAATCTAATACTTCATCTGAATTATACTCATATTCATTCTTTGCCCCTCCAATACCATTCCATATATATCTCTGTGCGCCATACACTTTACTATTGCTAAAAATGCATGCACTCATCAATATTACAGTAACTAGTATTACACAAACTACTTTTTTAAAATTCTTCTTCATACGTATTCCTCTTCCTTTCTTTTTTTCTTATGATTTCTTCACCTACAATAATTATCCCATTAGAAAGAGAAAATGTCAACATGAGAATCAAAAATTTTTCTTTAAATTTTTTCCATTGTTACAATTAACAGTCTATTACTGTAGAGTAGTAAAAAATCAAAATTATGTAAGAGCTAACAATATATTAACAATGGAGCACAAAACGTGCAGTTTGGCAAGGTTTATCGAAATGTGCAAAAGGAATATACAGTATTAAAACCTTGTACGATTCCATTATTCCTTTTGCATTTTGATAAAGCCGAGCCAGCAAGTTTGCGGAATGTTAATATATTGTAAGCGATTACATAATTTTAATTTTTTACGACTTATTGCAAAAGCCATGAATTGTAACTTCCTGTTAGATTTCAGGTGATTTGATTCGGACGATAACAAGTGCAAGAGAGTTAGACAAGAGACATGGAAGTGAGACAGGTAGACGTAGGAAGTGTCTAAGATAAGATGAAATCATCATATCTCAGACACTTCCTACGTCCACCTGTCTCATTTCTTATTATTTTTCTTAATCTGCTTTTCCATATTTTCTTCAACGTGAGTATCATTATAATTCTTTTTCTCTTGATTAATCCATCCATTCTCACCAATAAGCACTAACATAACAACAGTAAATATAGTTAACAATATAATACCAATTATAGTTCCTCTTATTAAAGTTTTATTTCCCATATTTTACACCTTCCTTTTCTAATTCTATAACAACTACAATTAAAGGATATTTACTTTCATTTCTAATACCCAAACATATAAACTCGTTTTAATAAATGCATTTAATTTTAAACTGTTATCTCATCTTTATATAGTATATCATAAAAACACCTAATCCTGCAACTATTCTATAAATAGCAAATATTTTAAAATTTTCTTTTTTTAGATATTCCATTAAGAATTTTATTCCAATTAAACCAAATATAAAGCTTGTTATTACACCAATAAAGAATTCTATATTAAAGGTAAAACTACCAAATTTAAATATTGTAGCTGCTAAAACTATTGGAGCTGAAAGCATAAAAGAATATTTTGTTGCTGATTCTCTATCCACTTTCAATATTCTAGCCGTAGTCATAGTTATACCAGACCTAGAAACACCTGGTATAAAAGCTAATGCTTGGGATATTCCTATAATAAATGTTTCTTTTATTCCCATTTGTTCATATTTAATTTTGGATTTACATCTTTTATCTGCCAAATAAAGAATTATTCCCATTATAATTAAAGCTACAGCTATTATATATGGTTGCTTTAATTTGTCCTCTAAAAAATGATCCAATAGAAATCCAATAGCACCACCTGGAATAGTTGCTAGCACTATGTACCAAAACATTTTTCCTTCATTATTTTTTTCTTTTTTTACAACACAATTATATCCACTCTTTATCAAATTTTGCCAATCTTTAAAAAAGAATAATAAAATAGCTAATAACGTTCCAAAGTGAAGTGCTACATCAAAAGAATCTGACAAGTCATTCCAATTAAAAATCCAGGGTATTAAGTTTAAATGTGCAGAGCTTGAAATTGGTAATAATTCAGTTAATCCTTGCACTATTCCTAAAATCAAAGATTGTATGTATACATTCATTTTTATATTTTTCCTCTCTTAAGAATCAATATGCTTACAAATTAATTGACTATCAATTAATCTCTTTAGTACAACCTTTTTATAATTTCATATATATATTGTGCAGATGTTTTTGGTGCTACTTTTCCAGGTAAAGCCAGCAACCACTCTACGCTTAAACTAAGTTTTTTTGCCTCGTTAAAGTCAATTCCCCCTGGCTTAGATGCTAAATCTATCATCAAGCAATCTCTCTTTATCAACGGTAAATTATTCTTGTCTAACACCATATACGGTATAGTATTAAATATAAAATCGAATTTACCCAGTAAATTATTCATTTCATTTAAATGAATTGCATTATATTGGTATGCATTTATCCATGCAATATCTTGCTGTTTTCTTGCCTCACAATATACGTGTGCACCTATTCCAGATAACATTTTTGCTAATACTTTTCCTATCCTTCCAAAGCCTAAAACCAAGCAATTACTATTATGTAAAGTTATTTTGCTTTTTTCCATAGCCATTTGTATTGCTCCCTCAGCTGTTGGAATTGCATTTTGTATTGCAAGTTCTTCAAATGTTAAAATATCTATTATTTCATTATTATTAGCTAGCTTTATATATTTATTTATCTCACTTGTAACATTTCCTGTTATTATTTTCTTATTTCTCGCAGTTTCAAATACTTCTTCTACACTTATTGTTTTGTTTGAAAATGGCGCATTTATAATTTTTCCATCCTTAGATAACGGTATTGATGTTACCACAAAATCTGAATTTTGTACCATTTCCACAAGACTACCTTTTGTGTCTATTTGTTGCAATTCTTCACATTTTTCCAATCCATATAAGTATAATTTATCACCACTATTTTCACAAATTTTTACCAACTCTACAATCCTTGAATCTCCCCCAATTACACATATATTCATAATATCACTCCTTTTATAGCACGCAACATCTTTAATTTATTATAAAACAATAGCGGACATTACAAAATTTGCAAAAGAAAAGCCTAATGCAAATGTCCGCGTATAATTTGCTCGTGTGCAAAATTTTAAAAAACACCAACAAATAACATCTTAAAATTAGGTTAAGACGTTTTCGTTGGTGTCCTAAAATTTAGTAAGCAACCGCAAAAATCTCTTTAACCAAATTACATTATGTTCATGCTTACTATGAATATATTATATTGTATAAAAGAATATTCTTTTTTAATAACTATTCTCTCTCTTTTTCATTTTCTATCTGCTTTTCTTCTTTTTTAGCTCCATTTTCATTTCCAGCAGATTTTCCTCCATTTAAAGAATCCACTAAGCTATACATTTTTTCTAGATATCTATTTGTCTTCACTTCTTTTGTTGATAATGATACCTTTATTTTTCTAGTTTCATTTGGTACTCTGATTCTATCTTGTATTACGGCAAATAACGGTTGTTCTATAATTTTTTTCTCTATATTCCTGTCTAATTCTAATGCCAAATTAATATAATTCAAGGCTGTCTCATTTTTACCTTTCATTAAAGATATTTGCGCTAAATAGAAATATGAAACTGCTTCCAATTCTTCCATTTGAATAGAATTTTGAAAATATCTTTGTGCCTCATCTAACTCTCCTTGAATCATTTCAATTAAAGCTAAATCATACTGTCCATTATATAAATATGTATTTAATTCTGCTGCTTTCTTATAATACTCTTTTGCTCTTTGAAAATCGTTTAATCTTGTAAATACCATTCCTATATTATAATACAATTCATACTCTGTAGGATGATATTTTAATGCAGACATGTATACAGATATTGCTTCTTTAAATCTTTCATCCTCATATAAAATATTTCCTAACAATAGTGACGCCTCTAGATACTCTGGTTTTATTTTTAACAAATCTTTTAGCATAATTACAGCTTCTTCATTCTTTTCGGTTTTATAAAGTAGAGTAGCCACCTTATACTGCATCTCATAATTTTTTTCGTCTAATTCTACTACTTTAATATATTCTGCCAATGCAGCATTTATCTGTCTTTCTTTTTCATATAGCTCACCTAATATTTTATGCACGATACAATTATTAGGATATTTATCCACTATTTTTATAGCATATTTCTTAGCTTCTTCCTTTTTATTCGTAATCAAAAGAGTTTTTAATTTAAATATTTTATATTTTTCAATTATTATCTTATTTTTCATAACAAATAATGCAAGTAACAGCAAAAATGCTATTATTACCATAGTTATTATAATCGTTTTTACAATCATTTTTTACCTCTTATTATCATTCATTATTATACATGGGGTATTTCCTTTGCTATTGTTATCTTAACTATTTTTCGAACTTAATTTTATAATCCTTTATAGCCTTTTCAACAATATCCTCAGCTTCAGTTCTTCCATACATTTTTCCTACACTTGTACTTTTTCCTTCTAAAGTTTTGTATACCTCAAAGAAATGCATTATTTCTTCCATATACTGGTTTGGTAATTGACTTATATCATTATATGTATTTAAATATGGATCGTTTTTGCAAATTGCTATTATTTTTTCATCTTCTTCGTTATTATCTATCATCTTTAGTACTCCTATTGGATAACACTCTACTAAAGTCATTGGAACAATTTCTTCTTGACATATTACTAACACATCCAAAGGATCGTTATCTCCTGCATACGTTCTTGGAATAAATCCATAATTTGCTGGATAATGTGTAGCTGTATATAAAACCCTATCTAATCTTAAAAGACCTGTTTCTTTGTCTAATTCATATTTATTCCTACCATTTTTTTGAATTTCTACTACCGCTACAAAATCTTCCTTCTGTATTCTTTCTCCATTAATATCATGCCAAATGTTCATCTTTATCATATCCTTTCTTTAGTTTTTCTTTATTCTATGATATTTTATTTGAAATGTCAATGCTTTTCGTTAGTATGTGCAAATACACAGTTTTGCAAGGTCACCACTGTTAAAGACACCTATTACGTCCCCTGTTGCAGTGTATCATAGTAAAAGACATTTTGAACTAAAATTCTTCTGCAGTCCAAAATGTCTTTTTACTATTTGTAATAAACCTAAACATCTCAATTCTATTTTTTACTAGCTAATATCCTAAGATATCTAAAACCTTTTTAATATGTTCTTCATTACTTGATTTTGCTTCTACCACTAATACGGTTTTATCTATTCTCTCAACTAACTTATATTTACCATCACTTACTATTGTGAAAGTACTATAATTATTACCCGAAATATTAAATCTTTTACTAGACATATTACTATCAAACTCATTTTGATAATAATTATAAAATTCTTTTGCATCACTTACACTATTAAAAGTGTAAAAATCAAATCCATATTTTTTATTTTCTGCTCTATATGCTTCTTTAATGTCAAATTTATCATCCAATTCAGAAGTATCTATTTTATCTGTATCAAATTCTTCCTCCTCCATTATCTCCACAAACTGCCTTGCTGTTATAAAATTTTTATTTATAAAAATATGGTTCTTTATAAATATCACTCCTGTAACTACTGCTGAAATAATTCCAACTATTATCAATATAGCTATCACAAGAGCAATTTTTTCCTTACTACTTTTCATTAATACCTCCCCCCTTCTTACATCTCCTACTAAATTATACAAAATTCTAGTTAAAGTGTCAACATTTTACATAAGACTTTATATTTATACGGTTACTGTCGTTACAGTTCAGGTGCCCATAATGTTGATGAAATATATTAATACGAAGTGGAGTGCGCAGTTTGGCGCTCCCACCTAACGTCTTTTTCACATATCATAGCGCCAGCAAACGAACGGAGTATTAATATATTTCATCAACATTATGGGCACCTGAATTGTAACTTACTGTCTAACAGTTTCATCTTTTGAGTAGCCCAAATCATGAAATTATTTTATAAGCACTAACTAACCACTCCCTTTATTCTTATTTTTTTATCAATTTTTCAATTACTTTAAAAAAAAATGAAGATTAATTTTAAAAAATCTAAAATCAATCTCCATTTTTAATTAAAATGATTTAAAACTAATACATTCCGCCCATTGCTCCAGCTGGGTCTTCATGCGTAGAACAACATCCACAGTTTTTCTCCTTCTTATCAGTTACAATACTCTCTGTAGTAAGTACCATAGAAGCAACAGAGGCCGCATTTTGCAAAGCACTTCTTGAAACTTTTGTAGGATCAACTATTCCTGCTTTTTTCATATCAACATAAACTTCATCTTGAGCATTAAAGCCTGTTCCAACTGGACTTTGTTTTACTTTTTCTAATATTACTGCTGGCTCTAATCCTGCATTAATTGCTATTTGTCTTACTGGTTCTTCTAAGGCCTTTAAAATAATCTTTGCACCTATTCTTTCGTCATCCTTTAAATCAGGTAAGATAGCTTCAACTGCAGGAATAATATTTACAAATGCGGTTCCTCCACCTGCAACAATACCTTCCTCTACTGCTGCTCTAGTAGCAGATAACGCATCTTCAATTCTTAATTTCTTATCTTTCATTTCAATTTCAGTAGCTGCTCCAACTCCAATTACAGCAACTCCACCTGCTATCTTAGCAAGTCTTTCTTGTAAATTTTCCTTTTCGTATTCACTCTTTTCTTCAGCAATTTGTGCCTTTATCTGATTTACTCTCTCAGTTATAGTTTCCTTATTTCCCATTCCATCAACAATAATAGTATTTTCTTTTGAAACTTTAACTTGCTTTGCCCTACCTAATTGTTCCAAAGTTGTTTCTTTTAAATCTAGTCCTAAATCAGATGTTATAACCTCTCCTCCTGTTAAAATTGCTAAATCCTCAAGCATAGATTTTCTCTTGTCTCCAAATCCTGGAGCCTTTACAGCTACTACATTTAATACTCCTCTTAGTTTATTTAGAACTAATGTTGATAATGCTTCACCTTCAATATCGTCACATACAATAACAAGCTTTCCAGATGATTGCATTAGAGTTTCTAACAGTGGCAATATTTCCTGAATATTGCTTATTTTCTTATCTGTAATTAATATATATGGATTATCAACAACCGCTTCCATTTTTTCTGTATCTGTAACCATATAAGGAGATACATAACCTCTATCAAATTGCATTCCTTCTACTATATTTAGCTCTGTATTTGAAGTTTTAGATTCTTCAATAGTTATAACTCCATCTTTAGAAACTTTTTCCATTGCTTCAGAAATCAACTCACCTATTTCTTGATTGTTTGCTGATATACTTGCGACTCTTGCTATATCTTCCTTTCCATTTACTTCCGAGCTAATCTTTCTTAACGATTCCACTGCAGTATTTACAGCTTTATCCATACCTCTTTTTATAGCCATTGGATCTCCACCTGCAGCTACATTTTTCACACCTTCCTTAATCATACTTTGTGCTAAAACTGTAGCTGTTGTTGTTCCATCTCCTGCGACATCATTAGTTTTCGTAGAAACTTCCTTAACCAGACGAGCTCCCATATTCTCAAAAGGATCATCTAACTCTATTTCCTTTGCTATTGTAACTCCATCATTTGTAATTAATGGAGCCCCAAAACTTTTATCTAATACAACATTTCTTCCTTTCGGACCTAGTGTTACTTTCACTGTATCAGCTAACTGATTAACACCATCTAATAATTTTTTTCTGGCCTCTTCACCAAATTTTATTTCCTTTGCCATTTAACATTCCTCCCTTTTTCCTTTTGAAATAATACTATTTTGGACATTTTTTATATTCTTATATATTCAAAGTATTGCTTCCAACCCTGAAATACTCCAAAACATTCTTTTATGTTTCATTTTGGGAACATTTCAAGACCGTCCCCATTTGTTTCATTCGACTATCGCTAAAATATCGCTTTGTTTTACTATTATTAATTCTTCTCCTTCGTATTTTATCTCTGTTCCTGCATATTTGTTTAGAACAACTTTATCTCCCTTTTTTATGTACATTTTAATTTCATTACCATCTACTTGCCCACCTGGACCTACCTCTAGGACTTCTGCAATTTGTGGTTTTTCTTGGCTGTTTGCAGTTAAAATAATTCCACTTTTTGTGGTTTCTTCAGCCTCTGTCATTTTTACAACAACCCTGTCTAACAATGGTTTTAACATTAAAATTACCTCCTTCTTATTACAAAATAATTACAACACTACATTATATTATATTATTGTTATAATTATAATATGACAAAAAATATTAGCAGTCTATTTGTAAGACTGCTAATAATCTACACCCATATTTTGGAAATGTCAATATATTTTTTTAAAATTCACACAATTTTCACATTTTGTACTTTTAATCCACTAGCACAGTGTCCTTTAATAAAACGACATCAGGACACATATCCTTTATAGCAAATAAAATTCTAGGATCATCATCTACAACAACTACAACAGAATCATCTCTTTTTAGGTCTTTAACATATGTGGATTTTAATTCACTTGATGATTTAAAGTCGTTACTTTCTCTAGGAATTATAACTCTATTCTCTTTTTTAAAAAAGGGTGCATATTTGTCTAACCATTCATTTTTTTGTGTAATACCCTCATCCATTCTTGAAATTGACAATATAAATAATTCTACATTCTTCATTTTAGATATTTCTTCTAGTTTATTTATTGTTGTAAATAATGGTCTTTTTTTGTCAAAATTAGCTGCATCTCCAACTATATAATCTGCTATAACACCATCCATATCTACGTACATTTTTACTTTTTTATTATCATATTGTTGTAAGTAATCTTTTAAATACATCCTTTACATCTCCTCCCACATATTCTATTTTTGCATATTTTTATTTTCAAAAAATTGCTTTTCATCTTCATATAGATTTTTCCAATCCGTTAAAGATTCTATCAATTCAGGCTTTTTACTACTGAAAGTACTTTTAACTACATTATATTTTGCTGTAAAATCAGTTACTGCCTTTTGGCGTCCCAATTCTCTTCCTTCTTTTATTGCTGTAATAGCATCTGGATACTGACGTTCTTGAGTTGAATAGATTTTTTTAGGTTCACCTGCACCTCTTACATAAACACTAACATCTGATGTTAAATTTTTGTTTATAAATTCTTGTGTAGTTCTAATTACACCATCGTATGAGCCATCATGTGCATTCTTTTCAACCCATCTAGGACTTTCATCTGATAATAGATCTACTGCGTATCTAAAGAATGTTGAACCATAACTTTCTAGCTTAGGTACAGACATAATCTTCATTTTTATGTTATAGCCACATTCTTGAAATTTTCTTGCAAAATCTATAAATCCCTGTGTGTTCCTCAATGCACCCTCATATACAACATTATATCCATCTCTCATAACCGAATCTAATAATCTATTTTTTACTTCTTCTGTATCTGGATGCAAAATACGGTGCGTCCATTCTGGATAAAGTTCATTTACTATTTCATGATTTGGATGTAACTCTCTTAATTCATCAAAATCAACTATAACTACATTATTATAGAATTCTTTTTTTGACAACGTGATTAATCTTGATTTTCCAGCTCCTGATTGACCTCCTACTATGACCAAGGTTTTATTTTCAGATTTTTTCTTATTTGCTGTTACTGCGCCTTCGGCAATTACTAGATATTCTTTAAAAACCTTTTCTTCTCTGTCTTTTTCTTCCTGTGTTTTATCTTTGTCTTTTCTTATTCCGTATCTACCTTGCAAATATTGTATAAATACCTTCTCAATATTTTCATTATTCCAATCTTTTCTTGAAGAATATCTCTTGTCTAAATATTCATAAAATTTGTTCAAATCATTTGCCACATCACTATTCCATCTTTTGCTTCTAAGGAAATAGATTAAATCCTCTAAATTTTCAATTTTTTCCACAATCCTTTATTCCTCCCAATTCAATTTTAAATATTTCTTTATGACTTCTTTATCAAAATCATAAACTTTGTCTCTATCTTGTATTAGTTCAGATAATTCCTTTAGTAAATTTGAATCTCTCGTCAATATATATTCACGAGATTTTTCGGAAATACTTCGTGCAATCTTCCTTGCACTTATTTCAATTCCACATTCCTCAATAATACTATCAACGTCCATACATTATCTCCTCTTCTCCAAGCTATGTATACTTCATATTTTTATCCAAGTTCTTGTTATTTGACTTACAAGCTACTTTTTTCCAACATAAGACTTGTTGTTTACTTTTTGACAATAGCCCTACTGTAACCTAATTTCCATAAATTATACCATATTTTTACAATAATAACAATATATTTTTTGATTTTATGTTACAATTCAGGTGCCCATAATGTTGATGAAATATATTAATACGAAGTGGAGTGCGCAGTTTGGCGCTCCCACCTAACGTCTTTTTCACATATCATAGCGCCAGCAAACGAACGGAGTATTAATATATTTCACCTTCTATAACTGACCTCACAAATTCCACAAATAACGGTGCAGGCTTATCTGGTCTAGATTTAAATTCAGGATGAAATTGTCCTGCTATAAAGAATTTATTTGTTGGAATTTCTACAATTTCCACTAAACTTCCGTCTGGTGAAGTTCCTGAACAAATCAACCCATTTTTCTCTAATATATCTTTATAATCATTATTATATTCAAATCTATGTCTATGTCTTTCAGAGATTACATCTTTTCCATATATTTTATATGCCAAAGTTTCAGGTTTTATCTTACAAGGATATGCTCCTAAGCGCATTGTTCCACCCTTTTTTCTTATATTTTTTTGGTCCTCCATTATATGTATTACTGGATTTCCGCAGTTTTCATCTAATTCAGCAGAATTTGCATCTTCTATTTTCGCTACATTTCTTGCAAATTCTATGACTGCCATCTGCATTCCAAGACATATTCCTAAGAACGGAATATTATTCTCTCTAGCATATTTTATGGTTTCTATCTTACCTTCAATCCCTCTATTTCCAAATCCCCCTGGTACTAATATTCCATTGTACTTTCCTAGTATTTCTCCTGCATTTGTACTATTCACTTGCTCACAATCTACTAATTCTATATTAACTATTGTATTATTAGCGAACCCACCATGTTTCAAGCTTTCTATAACTGAAATATATGAATCCTCTAATTGAATATACTTTCCAACAATTGCAATATTTACATTTTTATTTTCTAAATTTTTTATTCTATTTATCATTTCTTCCCAATTTTCATTTTTAGGTTCAATATTTTCCAATCTAAGCTTACTGCATACAACATCGGCTAGTCCTTCTTTTTCTAGCATCAGTGGAACTTCATATAAATCTGCAACCGTCTTGTTTTCAATTATATTACTCTTTTTAACATTGCAAAACAATGCCATTTTCTCTTTCATATTATCTGGTACTTCCCCATCAGCACGACATACTAGTATATCCGGCTTAATTCCCAAACTCTGTAACTCTTTGACTGAATGCTGAGTTGGTTTAGATTTTAATTCGTTTGAGCCTGATATATACGGTAATAATGTAACATGAATATATATAACATCCTCATCAGCTTGCTCTATTCCAACCTGTCTTATTGCTTCTAAGAATGGCAAACTTTCTATATCTCCAACCGTACCACCAATCTCTGTAATTACAATATCTACATCAGTTTCATCAAATTTATATACTTTTTCTTTTATTTGATTTGTAATGTGTGGTATTACTTGAACTGTCTTTCCTAGGTAATCACCTCTTCTTTCTTTTTCAATCACTTCTGAATATATTCTTCCTGTTGTAATACTGCAATTCTTTGACAAATTCTCGTCTATAAATCTTTCATAGTGACCTAAATCCAAATCTGTTTCCGTTCCATCTTCTGTTACAAATACTTCACCATGTTCACAAGGGTTCATCGTACCTGGGTCTACATTTATATATGGATCAAATTTTTGTGCAGTAACTTTATACCCTCTGTTTTTTAATAATCTTCCCAATGATGCAGCCGTTATTCCTTTTCCTAGTCCTGATACTACTCCTCCTGTAACAAAAATGTACTTTGTCTTCATATTTTCTCTCCTATTCTAACCTCATTTTTATGTCTATATTTTTATAAAACTAATTTACACAATTTAGCTGTAAATGTTAGATTTTTCATATAGAAAACCTTTTTTATAAAACTTTTCAATTATATAAAAAAAGACTTAAAAAAATCTCCACAAAAATGCGGTTTTTTTTAAATCTAGACTTATTCTAACATGAAGTTCTAAATTTTTCAAGTGTATTAACACATTATTTCTAATTTTGTGTGATGGTTGGTTACAGGTGAAAAAAATGCGACAACAGGTTGTCCTTTTTGTCGCATTTTTATAATTATTTTATTTTTAAATCACTATATTTTCTATATACTACATAGCTAACTCCACCAATAGCAATTATTGCAAATACAACAGCTAAAGTTTCACCTGCCTGTGGTCCTAAATTATCTGCAGTATCTTTTTTCTTACCAGAATAATCCTCTTTTTTTGGAGTTTCCTCTGCTTCTTGAGGAGCACTCTCCTCAGGAAGATTCCATGCGAAATTACTATCTAAGTTTGAGAATAAATTGCTTCCTATAGAATCAGCAACAACTGCTTGGTATAAACCTATATCTTCGATATCATATAACGCTCCATTAGCATTATCTAATTTAGTATATACATAATAATATTCTCTATCAGTCAAATTTAATTTATCAGTTATAGTTGCGCTCTCCCCACTTGGAATAGTAGTTTTATAGATAGGAGTAGAATTTTTAGCATATTCTAATAATTTTTCTAAACATCCGCTCTCTGAATTTTTTAATGCTTTTAATATATTAACATCTGTTATTTTTCCTACTTCTATATTTAATTTCATATCTCTTTTAGGACTATCTTCTGGAGTCCACAAGAATGTACTAGTTTTTTCGCTAAAGAAATACAATCTATTTGTTGTACCTAGCTTATATGTAGGTCTATCAAGTTTTGTTTTTTTGTAAATCACTTTATATACTGCTTTATTTTCTCCGATTGGAACATATCTTTCAATAATTTGAAAATATATATCTCCGCTCCTTGCCAAGAATCTATCTACAGAACTAGTCTTTCCATTATATATGTTAACAGCGTGTTCTGACATGTTGTCAAAGTTTTCTATTGCATTTCCGTCCTCATTTAGCATATCATCTTTTGAATTACTAATCCACATATAGTATGAACTTTTTTCTTTTTCTTCAAGATTAGAAAAATTTACTGTGTAACCAATATAACAATCTTTATAACCAGCTGCTAATGTATATTCCAAATTGTTGTCTGCTACAGTAGAATTACCTGTTTCTGCTGGTTTTGCAGGTTCTGTTCCTTCTTTAGAATCATCTTGTGCACCAGGTGTTTCTGTACCACCCTGTGAACCATTTTCAGAATCTATAACCTCAGCATCCCAGGTAACACTGTCCTCACCGCTTTGAGCTGTGATTGTAGTTGTTCCTACCTTCAATGGTGTTATTTTACCATTTTCGTTAATTGTCAAAATTTCTTCATCGCCACTTGTAGCATTTTCGTAAATACCTTTTGGAACTTTAACAGTAGTACAATCTAATTCTATTTCTACTGGTACAGTATAACTAACTTGTACAAGTGTTCCATCAGCCATTGTTATTGGCATATTAATATTCTTAAAACCCGCATTTTCATTTCTAATGTTTTCTTTTATTCTTAGTACTTTTCCTTCTACTTCATAGTTTGCTGACTGATTTGCTATAGCTGGTGATACATCCTTTTCAAATTCCAACACAATATAGCATGTACCCTTTCCATCCTTTTCATACGATAATTCATAATTACCTTCAGCAGCTTTTACACTACTTCCCATAAATAACATTATTGCAAATGCTATCACACACACTATTAATACCTTTGCTTTAGTTTTTTTCATTTTTTACCTCCTAAAAAAATCTTTTGTTTTTTCTTATGCATCTATTATCTCATTACTATTTTTTTATGTCAATACATTTTTTACATTTTTATATCTAACAAGTTACTGTGTTGTTACAGTTCACAGTCTATTACTGTAGAGTAGTAAAAAATCAAAATTATGTAA
>CAMPBM010000017.1 GCA_946637865.1 uncultured Lachnospiraceae bacterium
TATCAAATTCATTTTTTAAAGCATCCTCTTTTGCAGCTTGAAGCTGATCTCTGTCAATGGCTTTTTTCTTGTAACCAGAAACGCCTTTTTCACAATATTCTTTAACTAATTTCCAATTAGGCATTTTTTCTATAAATTCCTTGCATGCCTTTTTTTGCATTGGAATATCATCATCCTCCACCTGCATTAATGTCGATACTCTGTATAAACAAGCTACTCTTTTTTCTGACATCTTGCGTTCCTCCTTACTTTATATTTTAGTGTTAATAAAAAATTGATACTTTAGATTTTTTAGTCATTTGAGATGAATTCATAATATTTATTAAATATCAATTTAATTGATTTTATAGTTACTTACCATTCTTACAATACTATTACAAGTATTATAACGTGTATAAAGATTAATACAATATCAATATCTTAAAAATTTATAATCCTTGTCTTGTATATTTCTAGCAATAAATTGTTTCGATAAAGCATCAACAACATTTTGTTCTGTGCTATTTACCTCTTCTCCTATGAAATTAATATGTACCCATTTGTCGTATTTTTCATTATATCTCCACAGTTCATATTCGCCATCTTTTGTTTTATGTAAAAAATACTTCTTTCCGTCGATTTCTTCTACTTTTTCAAACATATTGTCCACCTCTTGTTTAATTTTTATGTAGCAAAATATTAATTATTACATGTTTAATTGTGCTTCTATATATAAAAGTGCCTGCCTTTTTTGAAAACCGGACAAATTCCAAAAATTTTTTAAATAATATTCAACTATCCATAATAATTAAATTAGCTTTTACTTATATGAACCTGAAAAATTTCCAATTTGTTGCATTATTGGACAATAATTTATTGTAAAAAATAAAACACCTCGATTTTTACATCAAGATGTTTTATTTTATATTTACATTACTAACATATAATTAATATATTTCATTTACTTTTTTTATTTCAACAGCAAATTTATCCCTATCTAGAGATAATTCAGTTATATCGTCTAAATATTTCTTATATTTTTTATCATCAAAATACATTTTGCTTCTTGCATAACCATTTATACCAAATTTTTTTAATAAAAATTTTCTACATTCTTCTATAATCTGGCTTTCTTTTAATTCAGGAAAATGCCTTCTATTATATGAATAGCATCTTTTTAAAGTAACCTCAACACTTGTATTTCTATCAGCAGATGATACTATTTTCCCATAGATGCTTCTTGGCTCTGTTTCCATTGATGAACGATGGTCTTCTACTGCTTCGCTCATTATTTTTATTTGTTCATCTGTGAAAAAATCTTTTAATTTCTTGTCTTCCATTAACATCTTAGCAGAAATAGTTTCATGGTTTTTCGCATCAATATGATGTGCCACATCATGATATGCTGCAATTACATATACCATTTCTAAATTTATAGATTCAACCTGGTATGCAAATTCAAAACTTCTATTTATTACATATTTTGCATGTTCAACTCCATGACCTTTGTCATTTAGCTTATAATGATAATCTATAATTTGCTCTATATGCTTTTTTAATTCTGGATTTATTTCATCCCTTTTTAGTATCTTATTTAATTCATCTTCTGCCTTTTTTATAAAGTATTTATCTTTTTCAATAGGAATATTTATTTGTGAAAGTATATTTTTTATCTTTTCAATTGTATCCCATTCTGTATTAGGTTCTGTCTCTATCTCTATCAAAATATCACTATTTTCAACAAATTTTATAGCTAATTCAAAGCCATTTTTTGAATAAATTATATCGTTTTCTTTTATATTCATTATTTCATAATAACCCAATGCTTCAAATAGCTTTTTAGCTTCATCAATATTATATACATCACAGTTTATTGCTCTTTGACTAATTATATCTCCATTTTCAGCTATATCTTTAATCTTAAAAGTAACCTTTTGTGATATTTTTCCATCATTTACAATATATCTAATGATAACAGCTTTGGCAATTATTTCTCTTGTTGACATTCTTTTGATATCTAAAGAATTTGGAATAAAGTAATAATCATCTAATGAAAATATTCTCCCTGCTTTGAATCCTGCATTTGTTAAACACCTCACCAATTCATCTTTTGTGCCAATAACTTTAACTGTTATTTCATTTTCTTCTTTTACCGCCATTTTCATATTTCCTTTCTAAACAAATTTTCTACAACATACCATTCTCATCCAACCATTTGAAAAATTTAGGATAATCTCCCTTAAACTGTAGAGGATTTTCTTCTATCAAATTTCTTATCTCATACTTACTCATGTAATAGATTTCCTGAATTCCGTCTTTGTCATAGTTTAATTCTCCATCATATATCAGTTTATACATTTTAGAAAAAGCACTAGTGCCTAAATCATAAGGCTTAAAATATCCAATTTCTTCTAACACAACATCAGTAATTCCCATCTCTTCCTCAAGTTCTCTATATGCTGCTTGCTCATAAGTCTCACCTGATGATACATGTCCTCCTACTGAACAATCGTAGCAATTTGGAAAAACTCTTCTATTTGCACTTCTTTTAGGAACTATTATTTTATTATCACCTGTGAATATCATTATATTTATAACTCTAAAATTTCTCCAATTATTTTTATAAATAACATTTCTGTCTTCCTTTCCAATTACATTGTCGTTTTCATCAACTAAATCCAAATATTCAATCTCTTCCATAATTGCCTCCGCTTTATCATTATATCAATATAATATATTTTTTATTGAACTTTATATTAACATTCTAATTCTCTTTTTATGTTCATATTTTCAATTAGCACTATATCACAAAATCTAGCAACTATCAAGAACCATTCACTTATTATTATATTCAATCGAAGTTGACATTTTGCAGTTTTTATGTTAATATGTATGCATACATTGTAAACATCTAATTATGTATAATTAGATAAAAAAGCAGAGTTTTTGAAAGGAGTTTTCTATGAACAACATTAAGCATCGTTTGTTCTTCAATGTTTTCTCTTGTAGAATAAAAATATCCATCTTCTAATTCATCTCTTTTTCTCCAGTAAACATATTCAGAGCAAAGCTCTCCTAGCAATATTGCTTCATGTAATCCTATCACTTTCATTACTGTTTTACTTAATACAATATATCCGTTGTTTGCAAGTAAATCTATTATCATATCCATTCCTCCGTTTTTATGTTGCTATTCCAGTAACTATTACAATAGAGGAGTCAAACTTTAAAATTATGTAAGAGCTGAAAATATATTAACAATGAAGCACAAGACGCGCAGTTTGGCAAGATTGGCAAAAGATGCAAAAGGAACTGGTATCACTAAAACCTTCTCTCTTCTTAAAGTTCCTTTTGACTTTTGACAAGTCGAGCCAGCAAGTCTGCGGAATGTTAATATATTGTAAGCGATTACATAATTTTAAAGTTTGACGGCTAATTGCAAAAGCATCACCTAAACTTTTTATTTGGTTCAAAAAAAGCAAGTTTCAAAAAAACTTGCTTTTACGATTTTATATAATCTCTTTCAAATCCCTAATTATCAACAATTTAACGATTTCAAATTTTCCTTGTAAACGATTGTAAGAATATCTAATGACCACTGAATTGTAATGTGTTTTTGATTTTCTGCTGCTTGTATTACTGTGTTGTTATATTCTCCGTATGGGCCCCTATATAGAGTAGTTGGATTTCCTGTTATTTTTTTTATCTTTTCCGAACATGTGATAATTTCTTTCTCATTCTCCTCTAAAGTTAGATTGTTAACATGTTTATGTCCATCTGAATGATTAGCTATCTCATGACCGCTATCCGCAATTTTCTTAACTGCTTCTGGATATTTGTCAACCCAGTCTCCTACCATGAAAAATGTTATATGTATTTTGTGTTTTTCTAGTGTTGATAGAATCGAATCTATATCATCTGCATTCCATGCACAATTCATTGTAAATGCTACCTTTGGCTGTTCTGTCTGAACACAATATATTGGAACAAGCTTTGATTGCGACATTGTCTGAATTAACTCCCCAGTCCTATTTCCAATAGTTGCCGCTATAATAAACAACGCAACCACTGTACTTAAAGCAACTAAATACGAATATATTTTTTGTTTGTTAAATACCAAAAACATAGTAAAAACCTCCTAAATTAAACTGTTTAACTATATGCTTAATTTAGGAGGTTTATGTTTTAAACAAACATCAAATTCTTGTAGACATGCTTTTGATATCTAAAGAATTTGGAATAAAGTAATAATCATCTAATGAAAATATTCTTTCTGCTTTGAATCCTGCATTTGTTAAGCATTTCAGCAATTCATCTTTTGAGCAAATAACTTTAACTGTTATTTCATTTTCTTCTTTTACTGCCATTTTCCTTTTTCCTTTCTAAACAATTATTTCTTAACAAATTAACGTTCTTCTATATATTTAGCAATTTTTTCAATATATGGCTGATCCTTTGGTGCATTTCTTTTTTTCTTGAATTCCAGTATTCTTTTTAATTCTTCAACCTTATACCCCTCAATTTCTTCGCATGTGAATTCTTCTTTAGGATTAGGAATAACTTCAATAATATCTGATATTTGATAAAATCCACATTCATTTTTATCTTTTTCATCAAGGTTATATTCTTCTTTCAACCTAACAAATAATTCATCTGATACGCATAAATCTAAATCCGAAGTTGTTTCCTTTATTCCAAACATAACCAAACTACCACCACCTAAAATATAATATTCATCTTTAGGTAAATTTAAGCTTTCTACTAGTTTTAATAATTCTTCTTTATTCATAATAATATACCACTCCTTTATATGGATTCTATAACTTTTTTTCTCAAACATATTTTCTTATCATCATTGTTTATCAACTTTTCATAAAACTCTTCCACTTTATAGTTTTCATTTATATTACAATCATAATTTTTCTTTCATCTTGTATTAAATCTGTAAGCATATTATTAATCTCTGATACTTCATTTAGCATTGCTTTGCCAATAGTCAAATTCAATTTTTCCCCCTTGTAAAGTAAAATTTTTATATCAAATTTTTTTAATACTCGACCATATCCTCATAAATCTTCAAATTTTTCTTATAATACTCATAGCAGTCTTTAATAAATCCTATTTGAAGTACTTCTGAATTAATTCCCTTTTATTCATATTAATGAAGATGTTCTCATTTTTTTGAATCTCTTCAACTAATTTTGTACATGTATTATTCGCTAAGTCATATTGTTCCTGCGTTATTTTTCCGTTATTCAGTGCATCAAGCAATTCGTCTTTATCTTCAAGTTTTATTGTGCCATTTTGATTAGGATTAAAAATAACATCTAAATATAGGTCATCATAATAAGGTATATTGTCTTCTACTCCATTTTCTAGACTCATGTCAAAGTAATAGCATATTACATTAAAATTATTGTCAATATATGCTCTTCCATTATAAAACTGGTTTAATGGTGTAAACTCTACAATATAGTAACCGTTATCAATAAAAACTGTTTTTTTACCAAACTTATCGATAACAAATGCTTGGTCTATCTCATTTATTCGCTTAATACAAATGTAATAATTATTTTTCTTCCTCTTTACTACAATAAAATCCCAATCCATAACTCCACGCATATACGTTTTACTTATAAATTTTTTTCTCAATATAAATCATCCTTTCGTTTTAACTAAATATTCAGAATATTATTTTTTCCATACTCGTATGTAGTACGACATTTAAGCCCACCTTAACAATTTTGACCAATAATTAATTACTCTCTTCTTAAACTACAAATAATTTGAGTATATTTTATTCGCACCACTTTAGAATATGTCATAAATAGATTTTCAACCCAAAATATAAAAAAGAGCATTATAACATACCATTCTCATCTAACCACTTAAAGAACTTAGGATAATCCCCTTTAAACTGCAATGGATTTTCTTCTATCAATTTTCTTATTTCATCCTTATTCATATAAAAAACTTCTTGAATTCCATCTTTATCATAATTTAATTCACTATCATATACTAACTTATACATTTTTGAAAATGCACTAGTATCAATATCATAAGGTTTAAAATATCCGATCTCTTCTAATTCTACATTTGTAATACCTAATTCTTCTTCCAATTCTCTATACGCTGCATGCTCATATGTTTCTCCTGATGACACTTGTCCTCCTACTGAACAATCATAGCAATTAGGAAAAAGTCGTCTATTTGAACTTCTTTTTGGTACTATTATTTTATTGTTGCTTGTAAATATCATTATGTTTATAACTCTATTAAAATCAATAAGCAACTCTCTAACAGTATGCATTCCGTCTCCTGTTATAGTAGGCTTAACCTTTTTATAAATATGTTGTTTACTTTGCATATCCTCTAACTTTTAAAAACTCCTCTATATCATTAACAAGCCAACTATCACATTGTGTGTAGAACTTCATATCCTTCCTGTAAATAATTTAAAACGCCATATTTTTCAAAAAGCTCGTACACTTCTTTTCCTGTCATAGATTTTTTTGACTTATAAATTTCCATACAAAAAACAATAAAATCATTAATCTTCTTCTCCATATTATCCCCCATATACAGTATAACTTCCTGTATTTCTTTCTTCTAAAAACATTCTAAATAAATCATAGTTACTGTAATACCACATCTTTGTTTCTTCATCTTCTAATGCCTCATATAATTTTAAATTATATAATAAATTTATAGCTTCCCTATAACCAATATTAAAATAATTTTTTATACTATCACACAAAGTTTGAACCTTTTCAAACATTATGCACACAAATTTTCCATTACTCATTTACATCTTCCTTATTTATATAATTTTTATACTTTAATTGTAACCCATATCTAACTTTGTTTGCAAGCTAAATCAAAAATCTTTTCTTATTACAAATTTCATTTTTACTTTATATTAACGAAATAGAGCCCTCTAAGTTAGAGAGCTCTATCGTTCAGAGGTGAGTTCTACTTAACGAACAAACCAGCCAACAGTAACATCACGCCAAGAATTACGATTTTCAAAGAGTTCAATATTGGCAAGTGGAAGATTGCCCTCACTAAAATGTCCAGTAAGTGGACCTGCAACATACCAATAACTTCCAGTTTGTTCATCTTTTGCCAAATTCCTATACTGACAAATTCTTGGGCAAATAGACCTTGGTGACTCAATGGCACCTGTTGGCTCAAATATCTCCATTAAATATCCTGAATCTAGCCATAAATGTAGTGTCTCATAATCATTGCATACCATATCCCATGCATGCTTCTCAGAGACTCCACTATCAATAAGTTTTCTTATTATCGTACCCAGAAACAGTACATACTCGAACTTGTTTCCAAGTCTACACTTATTTTCCTTTGCGAGGCTTTCCAATTCGCTAGCAATATAGCCAACCGCAGGTATGATGAAATCATTATCCAATAGCACCTGCCTACCATTTTGATCATTATAATAGCAATACGAGGGCTTAAACTGTAACATACCCTCCTTATCAATTCCTGGACTGCAAGCATATGTTTCAAAAGTACACACCGAAGCAGAAATAGCCTTCTTAAGATTATCCTGAAACTTCCTCTCCCGCTCACTGCTAGCACTATGCCTCATTAGCTCCGAATAAATTTTACTGCCTGCCCCTTCTATTTTGACAGCGAAAGATTTTGTACACACAGTAAGTAACACAAAACATTTTTGTACTTTGTCCTCTTCTTCAACATAAGATTTTAATATCTCTTTAATCTGTATCTTTGCAACAGACTCCTTTGTAAGTACAAGAGTTCCACATTTGTCCTTATGAACATAGAACACTTCTCCATCGTGTATATGTTTTGTTTCCTTTTGCATCGCTTTGAGAATAGCTACAGCTGCTGTCATCGAGTCGAGAGTATCCATGTACCTCTCAAGAATTTTTTGAATTACCTGAACATCGTTCTTAATAGCTGTTGTTTCTTTCATGATTGTTTCCTCCATAAACTTTAATTTTAAAATTTTGCCGAACGAATAAATTGCATTCTTTCGAATACATTTTTATTGTACCATATTATGTTAATTATGTTAAGGTCAATTTTCTGCATAAACATAAAATTTGGCTACCACCATAGCCAAATTTTACAGACTAATATTATTAATTAATCCAATAATATTCTATATTATTTATTTGCATCATTATTATTCCCTAATATTTTCACTCCACCAGTAGCCTCAACAGTTTTAGTTGCCATTTCTTTTATTTGCATATAAGCTTGATCAAGCTTTTCTTGCAAAGCATCTTTTTCTGAACTTACTCTCTTCATTTCCTCTTGCAACGACAATATCTTATCATTTTGTCTATCAATTGTATTTTGAAAATCCTTTTTTAACAATTCAGTTTCAAATTTATTATTTTTTTCTAATTCATTAGTTGCATCTTTCTTTCCTTTTGCATATTCTGCATCCAATAGTTTAGGAATATTATTAACTTTTTCTTCTAATTCTTTTAAATATTCTGCATTTGTTTCTGCTTCTTCTAAAAGTTGATTAGTTATTTTTTCTTTTTCAGCCAAACTCTTTTCTCTTTCAGCCTTTTCATCTTCCCATTTATTATTAGCCATTTCTCTATCTCTTTTTAACTTGTAGTTATATTCCTCAACTTCTCTATCTCTTTCTAATTTTAAACTTTTAGATTTTAGTTCAAACTCTTTTTCTAATTCGTGCATTTTGTTTTTGTAATTTTCTTCTAATTCTTTTATATTATTGTTTAATTCCTCTGATTTTTCCTTTTTAGTGTTCTCTAATTCTAAAAGATAATCTTTTCCAGCATTAATAACAACTACTAAATTATTTAATTCTTTTTCAATTCCATATAAATTCTTTAATTTTTCTTCTTCTGCTTGGATTGCTGTTTCTAAATCTTTAAATTTATCATTTAATTCATCTGAAAATATCTTATTTTCTACATTTTCCCTTGATACCTCTATTGCTTTTTCAACCTTTTTGGCTTTTTCTTCTTTTTCTGGCTCGTATTTTATTTTTGCCATATTTTGTTCTCTTTCTAGTGCTTCATTTAGAGCTTCTAATATTTCTGCTTTTGTGTTTTTTAATGTAATTTCTTCTTTTTTCATAACTTTTGTTCCTTTCTATTTCTGTATCTAGCACAGCTAGTACAAAATTTTGATGTGTATACAATATCATCATTACTCTAAAAAATCAATACAAAAAAATTAAAATATTTTTACTACAGCAACTACTGTTACAGTTCAGGTGGTTTACTTTTGCAGGTAGCCGTCAAAAATTAAAATTATGTAAGAACAGAAAAACATATTAACAATGGAGCTCTGAACACTAAAGTATTGGCAAGGTTTGTCAAAAGATGCAAAAGGAATAGACCATATCAAAACTTTACACTATTTTCAAATTCCTTTTTCCTTTTGATAAAGCCAAGCCAGCAAGTTTGCGGAATGTTAATATGTTTTTTTTGCGATTAGCATAATTCTTATATTGGACGGCTTATTGCAAAAGCCCAAGGCTGACCTGTAACAACTACTATGAATGAATTGGATAATAAAATTATTAAAACTATTAACAATTTAAAAGAGTTCTATATCGCAGTATTCTTAAGCTGATTATAGAACCCTCTATACATAAAATATATGTTACGCAACCCTTTCTGAATAATTAATTACAGTAATCTCAGTAATAGCATTTCTTACTGAGTTAACTAATTTTTCTAATTGCTTAGCAACCTCATTACTATATGTTACCTCTCCACATTGTTTACATACTTGAGATGGTACATTTTTAATGATTATAATACAATTATCTAATTCAACCATAAAAGTAGTATTTTTATTTTCTAAACTTCCTTTGCATAATAAACAATTCATATTATTTTATCTCCTTTCTCGTTTTCAAATCGCCTTCCCATTCTATATTATCTGGATAATATGCAGTAACAATCCATAACTCTACTTCACTTAATCCACATACAACATGTAATACTTCATTATTTAAATTAATTCCAAAAACTAAACAACTCGGATATGGATAGTCATTTTCATATTCTTCTATTATCTCACCATTCTTTACTGCTGTTTCTACATCACTTTGCGTTATATTTCTTTGCAACAGCCTGACTATCACATGATTAGTCCATCTTATCTTTCCATCACTAACCATCTGTTTAATACTATTAATATTTAATCTTCCCATAGTTTCCTCTTTTCATTATTTTTAGTAATTTTTTCTGCACATATTTTATTATTTTATATGCAGTAAGTAATCTATACTGCACACAAATTACTAGCATTTGTAATTATTATAGCACCTTTATTTATAAGTGTAAACTAATTTTAAGTAATTTATTCTTTTAGTAGTTACTGTTTAACAGTTTCGTCTTTTGAGTAGCCCAAACCATAGAATTAAGTAGCGTGCTGAAATATATTAGTACGTAGTGGAGTGAGTGAGTAAGCAAGGGGAACTTCCCCCCAAACTTCTCTCAGAACCGTACGTGAAAGTCTCCCTTCATACGGCTCCCAGTTATCATGCCATTGGTTTTCACAATGGTTTTGTTTATTCATCAAGCTCCTCCCCTTTTCAAGGTTGACTTATCTCTTAAACTGATAACTCCAAGTCCTTCGCTCCATTTCTATTACAGAAACTTCATCACTACTACGACTTGGTCTGCCCCTATGACTACATCGGTACTCTTATCTTATAGTTTGTGCTATTTGATATACTCCCTTAGCATTAGTCCGTAGGTTCTCACGTTCCATGTAAACGCCTATACTAAATTCATGCCACCTCTGCACCGTTCACCGTCCAATCAGTAAACAGGTTTCTTTTGGACTTATCCTAGGCTAGCTGCGAAAGCCTAGTTTTGATGAAATCTAAACGCCTTTCGATGCTTTATAAGTGGTTCAATTATTCATCTCTTTAGTACACACCTGCCAATTTTAATATTGACTTTTCTCTAACGCTCAATACCATAGCTTTTGACTACAGCACCTTAGAGTGGTTTGCAATCTCCACCTGTATGGCGATTGCGATAGACCTACTATCATCATCTACACAGTTCCATCCTGATTTATTACTTTATTAGCAAATCTTCAAGATTACGTGACACACCGCAGTTTGGCGCTCCCACCTAACGTCTTTTTCACAAATCATAGCGCCAGCAAACGAACGGAGTATTAATATATTTCACCAACATTATAGGCACCTGAACTGTAACCACTGTTTTTTTCAACTACGCAAATCAAAACAACTCGCTCCTTTGAAAGCGAGTTGTTTTTGTTTTCACAGTAGTTACTTATTGTAGCTACTATTTCTTCATCTTACGATATCTTGTTACAGCATAACCTGCAATTATAACAATTGCAATAACCATTCCACACGTTGCACCAGCATTTGGTATTACAGGTGGTACCTCTTCTTTAACGCACACAGCTTTTACTACGTGATCAATATTTTTATTAATATTTTCATCTTTTATACTGAATGTATAACTTCCATCCTTATTATAAGTTAGTTTCGTTACATCCACACTCTTTCCATCAATCACTAAAGACTCTAATTTATATCCCTTGTTAGGTTTTATTAAAATATCAACAAATTCATTATTTGAACCAGCAGATACTTTTACTTCTTCTTTTCTATCCTTTACACCATTTATTACTTCCACAGTTAAAGTAACATCGTATTTTACTGGGTCTGGTTCTGGATCTTTATGTTTTATTTTTACTGTTACTTCATTTGAAGGTTTATTTATTGTCTTGCCATTTTGTTTAAATGTTGTAGTAACATGGTTTGGTATTTCATTTAATGTACAACCTTCTTTAACCTTAACAGGAATAATTAGTTTAAAAGTATGGTTGTAAAACTCTTCCTTATTTAATTTCTCTTCCTTTACAGTTGCTGTAACTGTATTATTTTCCTTACTAATTGTAAACCAATTTGAAATATCTTCATCGTTAGTATCTAGGATTTTAATCTTGTCATTTTCAGTTTCTGCAATTTCTAAATTCTCATTTAATTCGTCTGTCATTATTACTTCTTCATATAAAATTGAATTTGAATCTTCAGCCAACTGTAATTTAGAAGTATTGTAATTGTTTGCTATATATTGTGTTGCAGTATAATGGAACACCTTACCTATTTCTGTTTCTTCCACATCTACAGCCTTAATAGGTTCTGATGGTTCATATGGGATTAGTGGAACAAAAACAAAGAATATTCCACAACCAACACCACCGTATCTCATAGAGAATTTTGCTTTTTGGTCTTGTAATAACATACAGGTTGTTTTTGTTGTAATACCATCAGTTCCACTAAGGACATTTCTATCTTCTCTGTCTTCTAAAAACTCCAACATATACTCATCTGTGTTGTCTGCCTTTTTAGCTTCTTCTAAAATTTCGCTATATTTTTTTGCTTCATATAATCTTGCTCCTACACCTAGAGGTGTTGAAATACCATTATCACATTCTTCTAAATAATCATTCTTACCATAATAATATGTTGTGTTCTCTAAACCTACAACACCTTCATTTCCTTGAAAAACCTCATCTAAATATTTTTCACTATTAGGCTCACTAGGTATTATTAGCTTTCCATTATCATCTAAACCATATTCTGGATATGATTCGCCATCATATGGATTTGGAACATCAAAATCGTATATAGTTGTGGCAACACCATTTATATCTGCTAGGTTATTTGTCCCAGCTTTATAATATGTTATTTTAAAATCACTGCATGCTTGTACATTATATAAACTTAGATTAATTAAATTACAGTCATAGTGCTTTGAATTGTTTGAATTATCATTTGTAACTTCGTAGCCTTTTCTTATTACAATTCTAGACAAATATGTTCTAGCATCTTCTGCACCTGCTACATCTCCAGGCTGGATATAATCTTGGATATTATCTATTTCTAATATAACATCACACAAATCGCCTTTTTCGTCGATAGCACAGTTAGTGACTTTTAATTTAATAGACTCTCCCTCATTTGCCAATACCATGTATGAACCTTCTACATATTTTCTTTCCATCTCTCTTGGGAATGACTCTGCAACTTGTGCAGAAACTGGCTCATCAATAAACATTTGTGTTTCTTTATTTGCAAGCTGTGACCCAGCATCAATTATTTCAGTATCTTCTGACCAGAATAAACCTCCATAGGAATACTTATTATCTAAACACTCATTATTTTTTATTGCTTCGTTAATATCTTTGTATACAGAATTAATATTTTTCGTGTTCTCATCTGCATTAGATATGCTTACAGGTATTAATGAAATTAATATTGATAGTATCAAAACAATACTTATGATTCTACTGGATTTTCTCATAATATCTCCTCTTTTCTTTAGTTTTTTTATATTCCATTAAAATTATATTCTATTGCATATTATTAATCAAGTTCTTTTTGTTTACATTTTTATTACAAATGCATTTCATTTTTGTTACATGTTTTACCCAGTTATACAGTTCCTACGTCCCTTTGTCTCCCTCTCCTCGTCTCCCCTAGTCTGAAAGTTACTGTTTAACAGTTTCGTCTTTTGAGTAGACTAAACCTTAGAATTATGTAAAAACTGTAACGTCTGAAACTCTGATTGCACGCTACAGTTCAGGTGCCTATTAAAGTAGAGTAGTCAAAAATTAAAATTATGCAATCGGCTGGTAATATATTAACAATGGAGCTCAAGACGCGCAGTTTGGCAAGGTTTATCAAAATTTGCAAAAGGAATACACAACACTAGACCTGTGTACCACCCCAGTATTCCTTTTGCATTTTGATAAAGCCGAGCCAGCAAGTCTGCGAAATGTTAATATATTACCAGCCGATTGCATAATTTTAATTTTTGACGGCTACCTGCAAAAGTAAACCACTTGAACTGTAACGATTGCACATTACATAATTTGACAAAACTCACTTTTTATAGTATATTAGATATATATATTAATAAGGGGGAAGTATTATGTTTAAAGAATTTAAAGAATTTATTTCAAAAGGTAATGTAATGGATTTAGCAATAGGTGTTATCATAGGTGGTGCATTTTCAGACATCGTTACAGCATTAACAAGCTCTTTTATTCAACCAATATTAGGACTTATTGGTGGTGCCGAAGTTCATGGAACTATTCCATTAGGTAACACAAACCAAGCTTTAGATTATGGAACATTTCTTACTGCGGTAATCAATTTCCTAATAGTAGCCTTTGTATTGTTTATATTAGTAAAAGCTGTAAACACAGCAAATAAAAGAAGTAAAGAAAGATTAGAAAAACTAGCCGCTAAGGTAAAAAGAGGTGGCAAAGACAATAGCGTTGAAGAAGAAAAAGAACCAGAAACAAAATTATGTCCTTTCTGTTTAACAGAAATTGCTTATAAAGCCACAAGATGCCCACACTGTACATCAGAATTAGACAAAGAACATACACATGCTGAATAATCATAATTTCAATTTATCATACTTAGAATCCGTGGTATTAAGTGCTACAACTTGATATCACGGATTTTTCAATAAATTTGGAACGGAGTTTTTTTAATTCTGAAATGGAGTACAAACTTTTTTTAAATTGACAGCATTGCATGGGTTTGTTGTTATGTTTACTCTATTTTAATACTTACCACACAGATCCATATCATTTATTATTTCAAATATTCTAACTTTCTGATTGTATAGTTTGTTTTCTTTTGCGGTTAAATACCATAAATATACTATTATAAACAGTATCGAAATATTCTTTGTATACATTATTATTATACTTGAAAAAGCAGTTAATATGATAATGCTTGCATTCGAGATAATGTTTATATATCTATATTTTTTTTCCAAACCACACATAATATGTAAAAAATCTTTTATAATCCTACCACCATCCAGTGGATATATTGGAATTAAATTAAACAATCCAATAAGAATATTCGAATATATTACTATTTCTTTTTCTATTCCAAAAAAGTCTGTATCCAGTATTAAAGCCAAAAACATTATAAGAAAATTTGTTAGCGGTCCACAGAAGGATATTATTAATCTTTTTAATGCTAATAGATTTCCGTTTTTTCACCTTTCCATTATAATCTGCAAGTTGTATTTTAAAATTTATAGATAACCCTAAGGGATTAACCTTTAAAGATTCTGGCTTGAACCCCAACAGTATACCCGCAAGTAGATGACCTAATTCGTGTAGGAAGGCAAATAGCATTAGTATTCCATATATTTCTATTTGTTTTGTGAAGTAGAAGACTATCATAAAAATAAATATTTTTAGATTTATTTTAATTTGCATTGTCGTTATTACCCTTTCTTGTTTAAATTGGGGACGGAGAATTTTTAAATTTGTGAAATTGGGTAAAATTTTAGACGGCAAATTTATTGAATTTTTGACGTATTGTACGGAAAATTATTTATTATTATCCAAAAAATCTACCCATTAAAAATCTATAATTAATTTTGGATTATCATATCTCTATAAATCTTATATTAATTCTAGATTAACATATCTTTAGAAATCTAAAATTAATTCTGGATTAACATATCTGCCGTTTCGCCTTATTTCAAAATGCAAATGAGCTCCTGTGACCTTTCCAGTTGCTCCTACTTTACCTATCTCCTGCCTCTGAGTTATGTAATCGCCTACTTTTACCTCTAATTCACTACAATGTGCGTATACAGTTAAAATTTCACCATTTTGAATTTTTATATGATTTCCATATTCTCCTGCAAAGGATGAGGCAACAACAGTTCCCTCCATTGAGGCATATATTGGTGTACCTGTTGTAGCTGAGATATCTACCCCTTGATGGAAAGCAGAAATTATCTCTGTTTGTTCTCTTTCACCAAACCCTGAAGTAATTCTTCCCTCGATTGGCTTTACTAAGTTACAATTTTGTTTTATGTACTCTGCATCTTTCTCCATTTGCCCTACATTTTCCGAATCTAATCTTGCCTTCTGCGTTCCATCATTTAATGTAACATTTTCTTCTACATTACTAACCGAAGCTTTATTTTCTTCACCTTTAATCTCTGCTCCATTATTATTGTTATTTTCACTAGCATCTTCATTTTGATTATTATTTACCTGTTCACTTTCCTGCAAACTTTTATCCACCATATTACTATTTGTGCCTCCTTCTGAACTACCGTTTTCACTTTCATCCAGTTGAGTGTTATCCTCATTTGAAATATTGCTATCTTCCTTTGCATCATCTATATTATTATTGTTATTAAAACTTTGTATAAAATATTCCATAAATTCATAGTATAACTGTTGAAAATCTGTATCATCGCATAGCACCCTATTTATTTGCACCTTAACATTTTGACCAAATTCGTTGCTATATCCACCACAAATCTGTATAGCTATATAAATAAGTACACATACGCATACTTTTATAGTCATCTTTTTACCTAAAGAAACTCTTTTCTCCTGTGTAACATTTACAGACGAACCAGCGCCCCTTACACTTTGTGCTTTCCTTCTATAATATATCTCTTCTGCACGCTTGATTCTCTCTTCATCTGATGCAAGCCTTTCCAAAATACCACCCCCTTTATTATGTTAAAAAAATACTTATTACACTAATTATTCTATGCGCCATGTCCTAAGATATATACAAAACTGATTAAAAGTAAACTTCCTAATAATATAGTTATATGCTTTAATACTCTATATTTTCTAATGGTACTACTTTCAAGCTTTCTACCTGTTATATCTTGTTTTTCAATTCTATTTAAATAATTTGATAGTATTAATTCCGCTTCTTTCACAATAAATTCATCTTCATTTTCTAAGTTCTTATCTCCAGAAAATTTATCCATATTGCTTTCAACATATTCCAATTTTTTTATTTTTTGATTTTTTTTCAGCACAACAAAAGCCTCTTCTACTAGATTAGATGGCAAATTTTTTAGTATAACAATATTCCTCATATTCTTAATATCCATAAAATCCTCCTTACACATTTACGAAATCATTTATTGATATTTTTCCCAACATTACCATTTCTATTCACTACTTCTATTATCCCACTTGCAACAATATTAGACATCTCCTCTATTTTTTCCAGTGACACTCCTTTTAATATTTTAAAATTCTCTATACTATCATTTGTGTCCTCCCCCACCACAGCTTTAATACTTATATCTCCAATTATATCATTGCTTTTTTTCAAAGACTCAGCATATCGTAACCCTCTGTTCTGAATAAAGACCTTTCCAATATTTGAAACATTTGATAATGCTGAATCTATAACAATAATTAGAGCATTTTTGTTACTTTCCTTTACATATTCCATACTCTCTTCAATTCTATTATAGCTAAAAACATCCTTCAAATCCCCTATTATTCTCACATTTTCTTTTCCCTTGATTGACTTTTTTAGCAATGTACCAACCAATGGGCCAAATAAATCTCCTGTAATAATGTTTGTCCCAATGCACAAAAAGACAATGTTTTTCTGTATATAATTAAAATTGATAACATTATTTAACTCCCAAATAAACCTTTTATATTCTACCCTATTCTCTAGCATACTTCCTCCACGCGTAATGACTAATTATTCTTAAAACTAGAGTATGCGGTTTTTATTTTTTTATTCTTCTTATATAATTAAATATTTAAGAAAACAGTACTACAAATTGGTTCGTAGTGCATAAGAATTAAAAGTTCTAAAGAAGACATCTTTTTGATGTCTTCTTTAGAACTTTTAATTCTTATGCACTTTTTAATTCTAACCTTAACTTATCGGCAATCATTGCAATAAATTCTGAATTTGTAGGTTTTCCTTTAGAATTTGAAACCGTATATCCAAAAATACTTTCTACCGTATCTATCTGACCACGTGCCCAGGCAACCTCTATCGCATGGCGAATTGCCCTTTCAACTCTCGACGGTGTTGTATGGTATTTAGCAGCAATTTCTGGATATAATTGTTTTGTAATTTGATTAATTACCTCAATATCATTTACTACCATCATAATAGCCTCTCTTAAATATTGATATCCCTTAATATGTGCTGGTACTCCAACCTCATGAATAATGTTCGTTACTAATGCCTCCAAATTTTCTGACGGATTTTTCTTTTCTTGTTGTATCTCTATATAAGGTGCTCTAATCTCTTTGTTGATGAAACTTACTTTACTTCCAATTGGTTGAAATGTTTTAATTTCTTTTATTCTTTTTATTAATACACTTATTTCAAATGGTTTAATTATGTAATACTGTGCACCTAACTCAATTGCTTTTTGTGTTATCTTCTCCTGTCCAACAGCTGATAACATAATGCATATTGGTTTCTTTTCCATTTGAGATTCATTTATTTTTTCCAATACTCCTAGTCCATCTAAATGTGGCATTATAACATCTAATATTGCTATATCTGGTTTTGTAATTGATATTAATTCAGATGCTTCTTGTCCGTCTTTTGCTACACCTACTACTTCCAAGTCTTTTTCTTCTTTTAAATATCCTAATAATGTCATAGCAAAATCATGATTATCATCTGCTATTAATACTGTTATTTTATTATCCACCTTTTTCATCCTCCTGTTTAATATTTTGTAAAACTGGAAAAATTTTACAGTCCAATTATATTATTTAATTATAAAATTTGCAATACTTTTTTGGAATTTTTTTCCATTTGTTGTAATTTTTTTCCAGTTGCTATGTTTTTCTTATTAAAATTGGAAGATTTTAAAGAATTAGATTTTTCAATTGAGCTTCGCTTGAGGTAGGGCTGGTTTTATCTAGTTAACCATAATACCTCCTCTAGTGTTATGATTCACGGCTTTTGCAATAAGCCGTAAAAAACGGTGAATTGTAACCCTCTAGTACCAATAATGTTACGTTTTTTTAAGCTCCAAAACTCTTCTTTTTTATATTCTTAGATTTTAAAACACTATACCCCAATATACAACAATTATTATTATTTAATAACATATCAAGTTCCTCTTGTGTAACCTCTATAATGCACTTTATAGTATTTTCATAAATAATATCAGCAATATTAATTTCATTCTTCTTACAATAATACTTCAAAAATTCCAGCTGTGTATACTCAATTTCAACCTCAACCTCTAGTCCCATCGTTTCATTAGCAAGTGTAGCATTTTCAATAACCTTATTAGTAGCCTCTGAATAAGCCCTCACCAAACCACCTGTACCTAAAAGTATACCTCCAAAATATCTAGTAACAATAATTAATACATTACATAAATTATTCTTATTCAAGATATTAAGCATTGGTGCTCCTGCTGTCCCACTAGGCTCACCATCATCACTAAACCTTTCAACAACCCCACTATCCGTCATTACCCTATACGCAAAGCAATTATGTCTAGCATCAAAGTACTGCTTTTTCATACTCTTTATTATATCCTGTGCTTTTTCCTCATTTTGGACGTAGAACAAACTTCCTATGAACTTTGATTTTTTTTCTACTATCTCTGCTTCTAATTTTCCTTCTTCAATAGTTAAAAACATACATTTCTCTCCTTTGTTTTTTAATGGTTTTCATATTAACATTTTTAAGATAAAAGTTCCGTCCCCAATTTAAACTAATCTTTGTTCATTCCTGCAGTATAACCTGTTGAATATGCAATTTGTAAATTAAATCCACCTGTATATGCATCCACATCAATAACTTCTCCAGCAAAAAATAGCCCCTTAACTAACTTAGATTCCATTGTCTTAGGATTTATTTCTTTTATAGTAACACCACCAGAAGTAACTATTGCTTCATTTATATCTCTAAAACCGCTTATAATAATAGAAAAATTCTTTAAAATACTAACTAATTTTAACCTCTCTGACTTAGTAATTTCATTAACCTTTTTATCTCCATCTATACCACATAAATTTATTACAGGTTCAATTAACTTTTGAGGTAGCAATTCATTAAGACTATTTTTAAAGCACTTGTTTTTTTCATTGTCAAAATCTCTTAGAATTCGTAAATCTAATTTTTCATCTGAAAGAGCTGGCTTTAAATCTATTTTTAAGATAATTTTTCCATTTTTAAATAACTCATCAACATTCTTGTATCTTAACAAATGCGCTGAACCGCTTAATATTGTTGGTCCTGATACTCCAAAATGTGTAAAAATCATTTCTCCAAAATCTTCATACACAACTTTATTGGTGTGTATATCTAAGATTTTTATTCCGACATTTTTCAAGCTCAACCCCTGTATAGCTTTGCATAAATTTAGAGAATTTTTGTATGTACTTTTGCTAACAACCTCATTATTGCTTTCTACTTTGTTAATATCATTTACTACCATTGGAACTAGTGATGGTACAATTTTTGTTATAGTATGACCCACCTGACTTGCCATTTTATAACCGTCTCCTGTAGAACCTGTTGCTTGGTAACTATTTCCACCGGTTGCTAAAATTACTTTATCTGCTTTTTCTATTATTTCTTTCCCATTAGTTGAATACACCACTCCAACAATTTCACTCATAAATTTAGATTTACTGGTTTTAGTTGACTGCAATTGTCCAGTTATATCGGTGCTCTCTATATTTTTAACTATAATTTTTTGAACTCTTGCGTTGGTGATTACTTTTACTTTTAACCTGCTTAACTCTTCTTTAAAAGCATTCAATACATCCATAGATTTGTCACTAACAGGAAAGTATCTATTTCCTCTTTCTTCTTTTACCTTAACATTGTGGTTATTTAAAAAATCTATCATATCTTTATTAGTAAATTTTTCAAAGCAACTATATAAAAATCTTCCATTTCCAGGTGTATTCTTAATAAATTCAGAAATATCCAAACTGCTTGTAATATTACATCTTCCCTTTCCTGTTATTAACAATTTTTTTCCAAGCATATTCATTTTTTCCAAAATAACAACATCATTTCCATTTCTAGCAGATGAAATACCTGCCATCATGCCTGCTGGACCACCACCTACAATAATAACTTTCATTTTTCTTACCTTCCATCTTTCATAATAACTATTAATCTAAATTTGAAACAGCTCTCATAACTCCTAACTTTCCGTATTCATATGTTAAGCCCCCTTGCATAAATGCTATATATGGTGGTCTAATAGGAGCATCACAAGAAAGTTCAATAGACGAACCTTGTGTGAATGCACCGGCAGCCATTATAACCTTATCTGTATACCCTGGCATATCCCATGGTTCCGGCACTGAATTAGAATCAACTGGAGAACCCTTTTGTATTCCTTGACAATATTTTATAACTCCATCTGCATTTCCAAATTCTACTGTTTGAACGATATCAGATCGTTTTTCATCAAATCTTGGTACGACCTTAAACCCTAATTCTTCTAACATTTTACTTGCAAAAACTGCCGTCTTTAAGCTGCTTTTTACAACACTTGGAGCCATAAATAACCCCTGAAGGATAGATTTGTTTACTCCCTGACTTGGGCCAACTTCTTTTCCTTGACCTGGTACTGTAAGTCTCTCGGCAGCCAGTTCTACTAAATCTCTTCTACCTGCTATATATGCGCCATTAGTTGCAATTCCACCTCCAAGATTTTTTATTAAAGATCCTACTATAACATCCGCTCCAATACTTGTAGGCTCATATTTCTCTACAAATTCACCATAGCAGTTGTCTACCATAATTATTACATCTTTATTATTTTCTTTTATTAATTTTATTACCTTTTCCATTTTATCCAATGTAATACTTTTTCTTGTAGAATATCCCCTCGAACGTTGTATTTCTATTAATTTTACATTTCCTAAACCAACTCTATTTCTAATTTTCTCATAATCAAAATCATCATCTATCATATCTATCTGCTCATATTTTACACCAAATGATTTTAATGAACTATTATTTTCTTCGATTCCTATAACTTTGTCTAAAGTATCATACGGTTTTCCACATATACTTAACAATGTATCATTTGGTCGTAATAAAGCAAATAATGCAACTGTTAATGCGTGACTTCCTGATATAAACTGATTTCTTACCAGACAGTCCTCCGCTCCTAATACTTCTGCAAAAATCTTTTCAGCTGTGTCTCTGCCTATATCTCCATATCCATATCCTGTTGTTGTACCAAAATGCATGTCTGACAAATTATACTTTTGAAAGGCATGTAGAACTTTTGCAGAATTGAATTCACATACATCATCTATCCCCTTGAAAACTTCTTCTGTTTCTTTTTCTACTTTTTTTGATAGTTCTATTACCTTATCATTTATACCTAATTGTGTATACATTTTTATTCCTCTTTTCTTTATAAATTTTTATGTAGCTATATTTCAAAAGGATGGTTGATAAAAAACCATCCTTTTATTCATCTGCCCTTGCACAGATGATTAATCTATTATCTCCAGTAGCATCACAAGTATATAAAGTAACCTCAACCTTATCATCCGTGGTTCTATTTATGTAAGAGTTATCCGATTCTGGTGTATAATATTTGTTAAATATTGTATATTCTTTTCTAGTGCCTGTCATATCTGTTATATACAATTTATCGCCTACTTGAAGATTTTTATTTCTGCTAAAGAATGTTCCATTATTGTAATTATGTCCTGCAATTACAACATTTCCAACAGTATTCAAATTTGGCCCATAAATTTTTAAAATTGAAATTTCTATTGCTTTAGCATTTGTAGATTCATCTAAAATTGGAAATTGCTTATTAATTGTTGGCATTTCTAATTTTCCAATAACCCTGAAGCCTTTGTAATACCCTGAATTTGTAGCATTTGGCACTGTGTATGCATCTGGATTTGTAACATTACCTTCAACAGTACCATTTTCACCTTCACCTGCATCTCCTGGCTCAGGTTCGTTAGTCTCTCCTTCGTCAACTGGAACTACTATAGAATCAAATTCATCTTTTAAAAATTTCTCAGCATCTTTTTCGTTTTTATATTTGCTAAAATAGCCATAGCCTAAATAACCTAATGCACCAATAATAGCTATTAAAAGGACAACTAAAATACCTGTTAGTACTTTATTATACATTTTTTCCCTCCATTTTAACATTTCATATATTACATGAAATAAATTTTTATCCTATTATTTTACTTCCTAATTTTCTTCCTGCTAATAAATGATAATGTAAATGCATTACCTCTTGACCTGCATCTTTACCACAGTTAACTATTACTCTAAAGCCTTCTTCTTCAATTTTTAATTGCTTAGCTAATGTATTAATTACTTTTTGAATTTTTGCAACCAATTCATAATCTGTTTCCTCTAAGTCAAGTAAGGATTTAATATGTTTTTTTGGTATTACTAATATGTGAATAGGTGCTGCAGGGTTGATATCTTTGAATGCTAGTATTTCATCGTCTTCATATACCTTTTCTGATGGTATTTCACCTTTTATTATTTTACAAAATATGCAATTTTCCATGTTTTTTTATATTCCTTTCTGTTATTTTTTTGCGGAGCATGGTGTGCTCCTCCCTATGAATTTGTATTTTTTAGTGAGTACGATGTGCTTTGTTATGAATCGCTAAAAATTTTTTATGGAGCACCTACGTAGCCCGCTACAAATAATCAGGGATTTTTATGTTAGTTTTGAAGTAGAAATCTTTTATTAGCATAAAATTGCTTTTATTCTTCTTACGCCAGCTGAACTAGCTTCTTCCTTTTTTATTTTAAAAGTACCTAGCTCTGAAGTATTTGAAACATGAGGTCCACCACATATTTCTAATGACACATTTCCTATTTTATAAACAGTTACTATATCTGGATATCTTTCGATAAATTGACATTCTGCGCCCATTTTTATAGCTTCTTCTTTTGGCATTTCTAGTCGTTCAACAGGAATAGCCATTTTTATATACTCGTTAACCAAATCTTCTGCCTGTTTCTTTTGCTCGTCTGTCATTTTTTCATCCTGAGTAAAGTCAAATCTCATTCTTTCAGCTGTAATATTGCTTCCTCTTTGATGTACATGCCCTCCTAAGACCTTCTTTAATGCTGCATTTAAAAGGTGAGTAGCAGTATGGTACTTAGTTTCCATTTCTCCTGTTGAAGCTAAACCACCCTTAAACTTTTGTTCAGAGCCAGCCCTTGACTTAGCTTGATGTTCTTCAAACTTTGCTTTAAATCCACCCATATCTACCATTAAATTTTGCTCTTTTGCAAGCTCTTCAGTTAGTTCAATAGGAAATCCATATGTATCATATAACTTGAAAGCTATATCTTTGTCTATAATTTTACCTTCAAGGTTCTTTGTAACCTTTTCAAATTCCCTTAATCCTTTTTCAAGAGTCCTATTAAACTTTATTTTTTCATTTTTTAGGGAATCTAATATAAAATCTCTATTTCTTTCTAACTCTTTATAATACTTTTTATAATCCTCTATAACTATATCTGCTATTTCTTGTTCCCAGTCTGAATCAATTTTGATTTCTAATTGTTTTGCATATCTAATTGTTCTTCTTATTAGTCTTCTCAAAATATACCCTTGATCCTTGTTTGAAGGCATTATTTTTGCATCATCGCCAAGTATGATAACGATAGCTCTAATATGGTCTGCAACTATTCTCATGTATTTAGTGTATCTTTCATCATCATAATTTTTTCCAGAAACTTCTTCAATTTTTGCTATAATATTTTTCCAAATTGACGACTTATAATTATCATTTACACCTTCTAAAACAGAAACTACTCTTTCTACACCCATTCCTGTATCAACATTCGTATTTTTTAAAGGTGTAAATGTACCATCTGGATTATGCATATACTGCATAAACACATTGTTCCATATTTCAACCCAATTATCATTCTCAGGATCAAATTTTTCTGGAACTTCCTCATTACTTCTCCAATAAAAAATTTCTGTATCTGAGCCACAAGGTCCCGTAGCCTCCATGTTTGGCCACCAATTATCATCTTCACCTAGAAAAGCTATTCTTTCCTCTGGAATACCCTGTTTTTTCCATAATTCTGCTGTTTCATTATCTGCAGGCACCATATTGTTTCCTTTAAATACTGTCACTGCTAATCTCTCTTTTGGAATATTAAGGTGCTTTGTTAATAATTCAAAACTCCATTCTATAGATTCTTTTTTAAAATAATCTCCTAATGACCAATTCCCAAGCATCTCAAAAAATGTATGATGTGTTGTATCTCCAACCTCATCCAAATCATTTGTTCTAAAGCATTTTTGAACATCTGTTAAACGTGTTCCCTCTGGGTGTGGCTCACCTTTTAAATATGGTACTAAAGGTTGCATACCTGCTGTATTGAACAAAACTGTTGGGTCATTTTCTGGAATAATTGGTGCACTTGGAATCACCTTATGTCCTTTGCTTTCAAAAAAGCTTAAATATATATCTTTTAAATTAATATTATCCATTGTATCTCCTTCTTTTCTATCACTAAAATCTTATATAATTATACCTTAAATATCCCTGTTTTGCAATAGTTAAATCAAGTATAACTTTTTATTTGTTACTGTTTGTTACAGTTCAGGTGGGTTACTTTTGCAGGTAGCCGTCAAAAATTAAAATTATGT
>CAMPBM010000018.1 GCA_946637865.1 uncultured Lachnospiraceae bacterium
TTACATAATTTTAATTTTTGACTACTCTACTTTAATAGCCACCTGAACTGTAACTTTGGGAAGTTACAAAATATTTCCTTTACAAAAAAATCTTGCAAAAATTTTTTTTTATGTTATAATGTGGTACGATAATATAGAAAGTGTAAGAATTATATTCATATAATATACATTTTCTTATAATATAAAACTAAAAAGGAGAATGTATATAATATGTATGAAGAATACGAATATAGTTCAGAGGTTAGTGATATTAAACCGTTTATAAAATATTGTGAAGATAACGGTTATAAGAAAGAAAGTGAATTTAATCAAATACGAACGTTATATAAAAATAACGATAAATTGTTAGCTCGTGTAACTACATATGAAACAGATAGTGGAAAAAAGGTTTTTTTTGATTTAAAGGATGAAAATGAATCAGAAGACGTGTTAAAGGTTTCTAGAGAATCTGGAAAAATTGACGTAACGGATAATCCTGAATTTGTAAATTCCATGATGTCTATGTTAAAGTTTGATTTTTATAAAGAGTTGACAAGAAAAAGATATGTCTATACTAAGGATGATGTAAAGTTTGAAATAGATGATTATATTAATCCAAATATGAATGTTGTTGGGATAGAAGGGAAAAAAGAAAATGTTGATGAAGTGTATAAGACTGTGAAAAAATATTTCTCATAGTTTTTTGGTTTGCTTATAATTGGAAAGACTAAGATTGAAAACGATTAAAATTGAAAATAAGAATACTATAAAAAAATAATTTGACATATATTGTCTAGGGAGTTGTTTATGAGTAAAAAAAATATTATGCTGATTTTACTATTTGCATTGATAGTATGTGTAGCAACAGTAATTGCTATAATGGAAGATAACAACAAAAGAGAAAGTAGCACAGAAAATGCTACATTATCCCAAAATAGTGCTGGAACAGAAAATGTTACTTCATCTGAAGGAAAGACAGATACAAGTAGAGTTTCTTCAAAGAAAAATAGTAGTGAAACACAAGTAAACACTTCGTCAGATGGTAAAACTGATACTCAAACAGCTACGTCATCTAAGAATAAAAACAGTTCAAAAAAAGAAAAATATTCAAAGTCAACATCAGATGGGGATGAAGCAAAAAATGAAAACTCTCCTCAAGAAAAAATAAAATTATCAGATATAAATGGTAAAGGAAAAAAATATACATTTACATATAAAGGCGAATTGTTCACAGCCAGCTATACAAAAGATAATTGGCATATAGTAGATTCATACAAAATTGATGATTCAAAAGATATAACTGAAATATGTCAAGCGTTAATTAATGTACATCCAATTCATGGGAAAGATATGAAATCGTACAGAACAGCAGGAGATATGGCGTATGAATGGATTCAACATAATCTTGCATATAAAATGCTACCAGACGGTAATGAATGGAAAGAACATGCTAAAGATGTAGATCTTGATCCGGCAGATCAGGGAAAAAGTCTTCAGGAAATGTATAAATCAAGAATAGAAAAAATGCGTTAGCATTAAGAATATGAAATAATATAGGGGAAGCCCTCAGATTAGTTAAAAACTAGTCTGAGGGCTTCCTTGTCCAATAGTATAATAGTTTTTTCGCAGTGAAGCACATCGTACTCCAATGAAAAAAAATCTTGCAAACGACGTAAAAATATGATAAAGTATCATGGATTGAATGCCAAAAGGCAAGTACGAATGAAATCACATGGCAGATTAGGATTTCTCATGCGCAGACAGAAGTTTCAATTGGTTGTGCTAAAGCGTTTAAGCTAGCATCGTTTTGAAATTATAGTGATTTAATTTAAGTACAACATTGTAAAAAAGGAGAAATAAAAAATGGATAGTAACTTTGAAATATCGACAATTAAAGAAATGTTAGATATTAGTGGAGAGAAATTTGGAGATAGACCAGCATATAAACTAGGAAAAGAAATAATTACACATAGAGATTTTAGAAATTATGTTAATAATTTAGGAACGGCATTAATAAACCTGGGATTAAAGGGAAAAAGAATTGCTGTGATAGGTCAAAATAGCATGAATTGGGAATTAGCATATCTTGCAATAGTTTGTGGAACAGGTATAGTAGTTCCACTAGATAAATTGTTGCCAAAAAACGAATTAGAAAGCCTAATAAAAAGGTCTAAAGTTGATGCCATATTCTTTGATGAAAAGTATGAAGAAATGGTAAAGGAAATTGTAAAAAAAGACGACAATAACTTAAAATTTTTAATTTCAATGGGGGAAAGTCAAGATAGCTCTACTATTCTTCAAAAGGATTTATTAAAAAAAGGGGAAGAACTTATAAAGAATGGAAATACAGAGTTTATTGATAGTAAAATTGATGAAAATGCAATGAGTATATTGCTTTTTACCTCTGGTACTACATCAAGATCTAAGGCTGTAATGCTATCACATAAAAATATATGTTCTAACTTAACTTCAATAATTGCAACTTTAAATCTAAATGAAAACGATACATTTCTTTCAATATTGCCATTACATCACGTTTTTGAATGTACAGTAGGTTTTTTGTATCCACTTGCTATTGGCTCAAAAATAGTTTTTAGTAAGGGATTAAGATATATTGCGGAGGATATGAAAGAAAACAATATTTCTGCACTTTTATGTGTTCCAGCAATCTATGAAAATCTATATAAAAATATTAGAAGAAAATTTGAAAAGGAAGGACAAATGAGTTTGTTAGAAGAACTTGAAACAAAGGCTAAAAATTGCACTATGCAAGAAAGAAAAGAAATCTTTAAACAAATTCATGAAAGTTTATCTGGAAATACAAAACTATTAATAAGTGGAGCAGCTGCTCTTGATCCAGAGGTTGAAAAGGGCTTCAGACTATGGGGATTTAACTTGGTTCAGGGGTATGGTTTAACAGAGTCATCACCAGTAATAGCGGTAGAAACTGAAGACAATTACAGACTATCATCAATAGGAAGACCACTTCCGGGAGTTGAGGCAAAAATTGTTGACCCTAATGCAGACGGAATTGGTGAATTAGTAGTAAAAGGCGATAATGTGATGTTAGGATACTTAGATGATGCTGAAGCAACAGAAAAAGCTATAAAAGATAATTGGTTATTCACTGGCGATTTAGCTACTATTGACGAAGATGGATTTATATTTATTTGTGGAAGAAAGAAAAGCGTAATAGTTTTAAAAAACGGTAAAAATATATTCCCAGAGGAAATGGAAAAATTAATTAACAAAATTGATGGTGTAAAAGAATCTTTCATATTTGGGAAATCAACAAATAAAACTAAGGATGATGTTAGGTTGAATGTGGAGATTGTGTTTGATAAATCTGAAGTTCAAGATATATATAATGCAACTACCACAGAAGAAATATATAAAGCCTTTCACGAAAAAATCAAGCAGGTAAATAGTATAATGCCTAGTTATAAAGCAATTAAAGGAATAGTTTTCTCAGAAGAGCCTTTAATTAAAACTTCAACAAATAAAATTAAAAGGGATGAAAATTTTGCAAGAATTAACACACTTTCCTTGTAAAAGGATTTTAGAGGGATTAAATACAATAAAGTTAGGTAGAAATTACTACTATTATAAAGAAATTGATTCTACCCAAAAAGAAATATGGAGAAGAATAAATAATAATGAAATAATAGATGGTACTTTGATAAGAGCAGAGAAACAAACTTCAGGGATGGGGACACATGGAAGAAAATGGTATACTGAAGAAAATAATATAGCATTTTCTTTATATATGAGATTACAATGTAATATAGATAGAATAGAGGGTATTACAATAGATATTGCCACGATAATAGTAAGTATATTGAAGCAAATGTACGGCATTACCAAGCTAGATATAAAATTACCAAATGACATCTATATACACGGAAAAAAGCTAGGAGGAATATTAACAGAAACTAAGTTAAAAGGAAATATTGTTAAATATTTGGTGGTTGGAGTTGGAATGAATAATTCTATAATGGAGTTCTGCGATGAAATAAGAGATACGGCGACATCTTTTAAAAAAGAGTTTAACCTTGAAATAGATGTAAATAAGTTTATTTCTAATTTCTGCAATTACTTTGAGGATGTGATTTTGAAAAGGATCGCCCATGATATATTATAAAACACTATTGTAGTACAATAGGAAAGTAATACTTAAATGGAACACTTAAGTAGCCATCTACGAAAACGATATCCGATATTTCTGTGGTAAGTGTATTTTGAAAGGAATGTGAAACAATAATGAAAATAGGATTTTTATTTCCAGGCCAAGGTTCACAAACAGTTGGAATGGGAAAGGATCTATATGTGAAATATGAACCATATAGAAATGTATATGAAAAAGTAAAAGACATAACTGGAATTGATATTGCGGATATAACATTTAATGAAAATGATGGAAAACTAAACGAAACTAAATATACTCAGATATGCATTTTAACAATGAGTTTAGCAATTTTAGCAATTTTAAAAGAAAATAATATTAAAGCAGATATATCAGCTGGACTTAGCCTTGGAGAATATACAGCTTTAATGTATAGCAATCTTTTCAGCTTTGAAGATGGAGTAAAGATTGTTCAAAAACGAGGAGAATACATGCAGGATTTAGTACCAAATGGAAAATGGTCAATGGCTGCAATTCTAGGTCTAGAAGATGAGAAAGTTGAAACTGCATGCAGGAAAGCCAAGAGTGGTTTTGTAGTTCCGGTAAACTATAACTGTATAGGTCAAGTTGTAATTTCGGGCGAAGATATTGCTGTTGAAGAAGCGGGCAAAATAGCCAAAGAACTTGGGGCTAAAAAAGTAAGAATTTTAAATACATCAGGACCTTTTCATACTGAAAAGTTAGAAGAAAGTAGCATAGCCTTAGGAAATGAGCTAGAAAAATATAGTTTTAATAAATGTGATTCTAAAGTAGTAAAAAATCTTGATGGAGAGTTCTACAGTGAAGGTGATAATTATCTGGAAATATTAAAAAAACACATAGTTAGCCCAGTCAAATTTTCTAAGGTTTTAGAAACTATGATGGAAAATGGGATTGATACATTTATTGAAATTGGTCCAGGAAAAACTTTGTCAGGATTTGTAAAGCGAATGGCAGGAGAAAGGACTATAAATATTTTAAATATTTGTGATGAGGCAAGTTTGGAAAATGTTATTAATTTCATAAATAGCAAAGATTAGAAAGGATAGGTAACGATTATGAGTAATGTGGCTATAGTAACAGGAGGAACAAGAGGAATAGGAAGGCAAATTGCAGTAACTTTGGCAAAACAAGGGTATGATATAGCTATCAATTATAGAAACGAAAACGACGATTTAGAAAGTATAAAAGAAGAAATTAAGAAGGAAGGAAGAAAAATATATACATACGAATGTGATGTATCAAATTTTGAAAATACAGAGGAATTTATAAAGAAAGTAATAGAAGAATTTGGACAGATAGATGTACTTGTTAATAATGCTGGAATTACAAAAGACGGACTTTTAATGAGAATGAAAAAAGAGGATTTTGAAGGTGTTATAGATGTAAATCTAATAGGTACTTTTAATATAACTAGAAATGTAATTCCATATATGATAAAGGCCAAAAAGGGAAGAATAGTTAATATTTCTTCAGTGGTTGGAGTTTCAGGAAATGCAGGACAAACGAATTATTCTGCTTCAAAAGCTGGTATTATTGGATTTTCAAAAAGTTTAGCTAAAGAAGTAGCAAGCAGAAATATAACAGTTAACTGCGTTGCACCAGGTTTTATTCAAACCAAGATGACGGAAGTCTTAAAAGATGAAGTAAAAAATGAAATTATGAACCAGATTCCACTTAAAAGATTTGGAACTGTTCAAGATGTAGCAAATCTTGTAAGATTCCTAGTTTCAGAGGAAAGTTCATATATAACAGGTCAAGTTATAAATATTGATGGCGGAATGCTAATGTAGGAGGAATTAATAGTGAAAAGAGTAGTTATTACAGGAATTGGCCTTATCACGCCAATTGGAAATACAGCCCAGGAGTCTTGGGAAGGAATAAAAAATAAAAAATGTGGCGTTAATGATATTACTTTGTTTGATTGTACAAATTTTAAAACAAAGCTAGACGCAGAAATAAAAAATTTTAAATTTGAAGATTATTTTGATAGTAAAACAATTAAAAGAACAGATAGAGAATCTTTAATTGCAATTTGTTGTGCAAGAGAAGCTATGGCAGATAGTAAAATAACTCCAGAAAACACTAATTTTGAAAGATTAGGTGTTTTTGTAAGTACAGGTATTGGTGGATTTACAACAGTTGAAGAACAGTGTGCTATAAACAGAGAAAAGGGCAATAAAAGGGTATCTCCACTATTTATTCCAATGGGAATAGTTAATATGCCAGCAGGTAACATAGCTATTGATGTTGGCGCTAAAGGTGAGTCTATATCTATTGTTACAGCGTGTGCATCTTCTACACATGCAATTGGAGAGGCATATAGAACAATTAAACTTGGATTAGAAGATGCAATAATCACAGGAGGGACAGAATCTGCAATTTGTGAAACTAGTTTGGCAGGTTTTGAAAATATGAAAGCATTATCAAGTGCAACAGATAAAAACAGAGCTTCTATTCCTTTTGATAAAGAAAGAAATGGATTTGTGATGGGAGAAGGAGCTGGAATTGTTATTTTAGAAGAATTAGAGCATGCTAAAAAAAGAAACGCACATATCTATGCAGAGGTTATAGGATATGGTGCAACTTCAGATGCATACCACATTACATCCCCAGACCCTGAAGGAGATGGTGCTAAAAGAGCTATGGAAAGAGCAATAGCAGATGCAAATATAAAACCAGAAGATATAGATTATATAAATGCACATGGAACATCAACTCATTTAAATGATTTAACAGAAACTATTGCTATAAAAAAAGCCTTTGGAAGTAGTGCAAAAAATGTCTTAGTAAGTTCTACAAAGGGAAATACGGGACACTTATTAGGTGCAGCAGGGGTAGCAGAGGCAATATTTTGTGCTAAAGCTATTGAGGATGGTATTATACCACCTACAATTAACTACAAAGAAAAAGATGAAGAATGTGACCTAAATCTTGTTGTAAATGACATTATGGAAAAAAATATAAATATTGCTATGTCTAATTCACTTGGGTTTGGTGGACATAATGCAAGTATTATTTTAAAGAAATATACTGAATAAAAATTATCTGATATGTTTATAGATAATAGAAAGATGAAATTAATGAGGTGTAAAAAATGGATTATGATAAAATAAAAAAATTAATTGATGATGTGGGAAATTCTATGTTAACATCTTTAGAAATTGATTTTCCAGATGGAACTAAAATTCGTTTAAAAAAGAATAATTCAGAAACTTCAAAAACAAGTTTTATGGAAGATTACAATGATAAAATGCAATTACATAACGAAAGTAATACAAACATCAATGGAAAAATCAGTGAAAACAATAGCGAAACTATTTCAAACAATGTTAATACAGCTATTATACCAAATGAAGCAATAAAAGAAGATAATTATAAATATATTAAATCTCCAATGGTTGGAACCTTTTATTCAAAACCTGCTCCTAATGAGAAGAGTTTTGTTGAAGTTGGAGAAACAGTAAAAAAAGGCGCAACTATATGCATAATAGAAGCAATGAAATTAATGAATGAAATTGAAGCTGAATTCGATGGTAAAGTTGTTGAAATTTTGAAAAACGATGGTGACCCTGTTGAATTTGGTGAAAAACTAATAAAGTTAAAATAAATTATGGTTTTAAGCAAGTTAAATGGAGATTATTAGTCGATCTAGGCTTTTGTAAGGGGTGTACAAGGTGACCTATGCTTCTACTCAATTATAATTCTTATATTGGACTACTCAGTAATAATGGGTGATCTATAACAAAAAAATAACAAATGGAGAAAGGATGTAGTACAAATGTTAAATAAAGAAGAAATAAAAAAAATAATTCCTCAAAGAGAACCATTCTTAATGATTGATGAGGTCGAAAGTTTTGTCCCTGGCGAGTATGCTATTTGCTACAAAAACGTAAGTGAAGATGAGTATTATTTTAAAGGACACTTTCCTGGAAATCCAGTCATGCCAGGAGTTTTAATTACTGAAAGCTTGGCACAAGCCGGAGCAATTGCCATACTTTCTTTAGAAGAAAACAAATCTAAAAATGCGTTATTCGCTGGAATTGATAAAATGAAGTTTAAAAGAATGGTTAAACCAGGTGATAAACTAAAACTTGAGGTTAAAATTATTAAACAAAAAGGACCGATAGGTGTGGGTGAAGCAGTAGCAAGTGTTAATGGTGAAATTACAGCCAAGGGAGAGCTTACTTTTGCATTAGTAGATAATAAATAACGGATTATTTCGTAACACAATAGGAAAGTAATCCCAAAATCCGTAGAGGGCTACTTAAATGCTCCAAAGAAAATCAAAGATTTACTTATTCTTGTGAAGCAAAAATAATCTAATGCATTGGTTACATAAATTAAAAATCCAAAATAGTAACTCAGAAAGGAATGAGGGTTTAAAATGAACAAATTATTAATAGCAAATCGTGGAGAAATAGCAGTAAGAATAATAAGGGCATGTAAAGAGATGAATATAAAAACAGTAGCAGTATACTCTACTGCGGACAAAGAATCCTTACATACTAAACTTGCGGATGAAGCAATATGTATAGGTGAAGCACCTTCCCAAAAAAGCTATTTAAATATTCAAAACATTATAGAAGCAGCAAATATAACTGGTAGTGACAGCATACATCCAGGATATGGTTTCTTATCAGAAAACTCAAAGTTTGCTCAAATATGTGAGGAATCAAACATAAAATTTATAGGACCAAAAGCAGAAGTAATTGACATGCTAGGTAATAAATCAAATGCAAAGGAATTAATGAAAAAGTTCGGAATTCCTGTAATACCAGGTTCTAATGGCTCTGTTGATACAATAGAAAGTGCTAAGGAAATATCTAAAAAAATTGGATACCCAATCATGCTAAAAGCATCAAGTGGAGGTGGAGGAAAAGGAATTCGTGTATGTTATAATGAAAGTGAATTAGAGAAAAACTATACCTTAGTTAAGCAAGAGGCTAAGATTTCTTTTAATGATGATGAAATATATATAGAAAAATTTATAGAAAATCCGAGACATATTGAAGTTCAGATTTTGGCTGACGAATTCGGAAATATAATACATTTAGGTGAGAGAGATTGTACTATACAAAGAAATCATCAAAAAGTTATAGAGGAAACTCCATCGCAAGTTATTGATGATAGACTTAGAAATAAAATTGGAGATACTGCTATAAAAGTGGCTAAGGTAGCAGGCTATACTAGTCTAGGCACAGTTGAATTTCTAGTTGATAAAAATAAAAATTTCTATTTTATGGAGATGAATACTAGAGTTCAAGTAGAACACCCAATTACTGAAATACGAACAAATATAGATTTAGTTAAAGAGCAAATTAGAGTAGCTGCTGGAGAAAAGCTTAAGATTAAACAAAAAGATGTAAAGTTCCAAAATTGGGTTATAGAATGTAGAGTAAATGCGGAAAATCCGTATAAGAATTTTAGACCTTGTCCAGGCAAAATTACTGGATTGAATTTACCGGGTGGAAATGGAGTAAGAATAGATACAGGTATTTATGAAGGATATACTATACCAAGTTACTATGATTCTATGATAGCAAAACTGATTGTATATGGAAATACTAGAAATGAAGCTATTGCTAAGGTAAAAAGGGCATTAGAGGAGTTTGTTGTAGAGGGAGTAGATACTAATATTGATTTTATTTTTGAAATTATTAAAAACCCTGATTTCATTAGAGGAAACTATGATACATCATTTTTGGATAAATAAAATGGGTGTTTAAATTGGGGACGGAGTTAAATTAGGGACGGAGAAGATTTCAAAAATTTAAAATCTTCTCCGTCCCTAATTTAAAAAAATTAAAAAGAAAGGAAAACTACGCATGATAATTGATAAAATAAAGAAAAGGCAAACAGTACAAAATAACAAAAAAACAACTATAGATATTCCTATAGGCAAATGGACCAAATGTGATGAGTGCAAAAATATAATTTACAAAGAAGACTTACGCAAAAACTTATGTATCTGTCCACATTGTGGTAGATATTTTACTCTACACATAAATAGAAGACTAAATCTAATAACAGATGAAGGAACATATAAAAGATTTGACTATGATATTGAAACAAAAAATCCATTAGAGCTAGAGGATTATCCAAAAAAAATCGAAGCCTTAAGACAGAAAACTAATATTTTAGAAGCAGTTTCTATAGGCACTGGAAAAATAAATGGGCAAGAAGTAGTTATTTGTGTAATGGATAGTGGATTTTTAATGGGAAGTATGGGAGTTGTTGTCGGAGAGAAAATTACATATGCTATCGAACAAGCAATTAAACTAAAGCTACCAGTAGTAGTATTTACTGCATCTGGTGGAGCAAGAATGCAAGAAGGAATTTTATCACTAATGCAAATGGCTAAAACTACAGAAGCTATTTCTAAATTAGATAAAGCAGGGCTATTATATATTACAGTTCTGACAGATCCAACATTTGGAGGTGTAACAGCATCATTTGCAAGCCTTGGTGATATAATACTTGCAGAGCCAAAAAGTAGAATAGGATTTGCTGGTAGAAAAGTAATTGAACAAACCATTGGAAAAGAATTACCAGATGATTTTCAAACGGCAGAGTTTCTGTTAGAACATGGTTTTATAGATAAGATAGTTGAGAGACAAAACTTGAAAGACACCATAGGAAACCTTATACAGTTTCATAAAAAAGTGCCAGATGGAAATAGCGAAAGGAATGAAAGTTAAAATGAAAGATAAATATACGGCCTGGTCTAAGGTAGAAATAGCAAGGAATCCTAAAAGACCAACTAGCCTAGATTATATAGAATATGTATTTGATGATTTTATGGAACTTCATGGAGATAGAATTTCAAAAGACGACAAAGCAATTTGTTGTGGTTTGGCTACTATTGATAATCAACCATTTACGGTAATAGCAGAGCAGAAGGGAAGGACGACAAAGGAAAATATAGAAAGAAATTTTGGAATGCCAAATCCTGAAAGTTATAGAAAAGCAATAAGATTTATGAAGCAGGCTGAAAAATTTAACAGACCTATAATAACTTTTATAGACACCAAAGGGGCCTACCCAGGAGTTGAAGCAGAAGAAAAGGGTCAAGGAGAAGCTATTGCAAAATCTATGATAACAATGGCAAAATTAACAGTTCCAGTAATTTCTATTGTAATTGGTGAAGGTTCTAGCCGGTGGAGCTTTAGCAATCGGTGTTGGAAATAGAGTATACATGTTAGAAAATGCAATTTATTCTATTCTGTCTCCAGAAGGTTTTGCAAGCATCTTATGGAAAGATTCAAAAAGAGCGAAAGAGGCTGCAGAGAAAATGAAATTAACTTCACAAGATTTATTAGATTTTGGTGTTATTGATGAGTTAATAAAAGAGCCTAAGAAACAAGAGTATAATGAAGAATTTATAAAAAAGATGGCTATAAAGATGCGAAAGCAGATAATTAAGGATGTAAATGTATTAAAGAAAAAGACTAAAGATGAAATAATAGAGGATAGATATAATAAATTTAGGAAAATGGGGTGCTAAAAAATGTTATTAAAAGATAAAACCATACTCATAATGGGTATAAGAAACAAGTGGAGTATTGCATACGGTATTGCAGAATCTGCATATAAACAAGGAGCAAAGCTTATATTTACATATATGGGAGAAGAAAACAAAGATAAAATAGAAAAGTTGATAGGGGATTTTAAAGATAGCAAAGCATATGTGTTAGATGGAGCTTCTGAAGATGATTTGGTAAAAGAAGTATTCACAAAAATCAAAGAAGAAAATGGAAAAATTGATGGAATAGTTCATGCAATAGCACATGCAAATACTGAAGACTTACACAACGATTTTATCCAAACAAGCAAGGAAGGGTTTGCACATGCAAATGACGTAAGCAGTTATTCACTAGTATTAACTGCTAGAATGGCAAAGGAGTTAGATATGTTAAATGAAGAAGCAAGTATTGTTACTCTTACATATCTAGGTTCAACAAGAGTACTAGATGGGTACAATGTAATGGGAATTGCAAAATCAGCTTTAGAAGCCAGTGTTAGGTATTTAGCCGTTAATTTAGGAAAAGAAGGAATTAGAATAAATGCTGTATCATCTGGTCCAATTAAAACGTTATCAGCTAAAGGAATAAAAGATTTCAATTCTATATTAGGAGTTGTGGAAGAAAAAGCACCATTACATAGAAATGTTACCATAGAGCAGATTGGAGATGTAGCTACATTTTTACTTAGCAAAATGTCTGAATCAATTACAGGGCAGGTCATTTATGCAGATAGTGGATATAGCATAATTGGATAAAATTTTGTATATGGAGGATTAAATGGAGAGAAGTAAAGTAATAGTAAAAACAAGTATATTAGGAATAGTAGCTAATGTTTTTTTGGTTATTTTCAAACTTACTATTGGATTATTATCAAATTCAATAGCAATAATTTTAGATGCAGTAAATAATTTAACAGATGTACTTTCATCGGTAGTAACAATTATAGGCACAAAATTAGCAAATAAAGCTCCAGATAAAAAACATCCATATGGACATGGCAGAATAGAATACTTTACATCTGTAATTGTTGCATCAATTGTATTGCTTGCTGGTATTACGGCGGTAAGGGAATCGGTCATTAAAATAATTAATCCAGGAGAAACAGATTATTCTATAGTTTTTCTTATAATAATAGCTGTAGCAGTACTTGTAAAATTTTTTCTTGGCAGATATGTTAAAAAAGTTGGAAAAAAGGTAAATTCACAAAGCCTTGTAGCATCTGGTCAAGATGCATTTATGGATGCAGTTGTATCGTTTGCAACTCTAATTGGAGGAATAATTAATTATGTATGGAGCTTAAGCATAGAAGGATATTTAGGCGTACTAATATCGATATTCATTATAAAATCCGCATTAGAGATGTTGAAAGAAGGAACAAATTCTATCTTAGGTCAAAGGGCAGACTCAGAGCTTTCTAAGAAAATGAAGGAAGCGGTTATGACTTTTGATGAAGTTCAAGGTGTTTATGATTTAAATTTGCATAATTATGGACCTTCTAGTACAGTGGCTTCATTTCACATACAAGTTAGAAACGATATGAATGCAGGTGAAATACATATCTTAACAAGAGAAATTGCATATAAAGTATATAGTGATTTTGGTATAGCTGTAACCATAGGAATCTATGCTGCAAACGATAAGGGAGAGTTTGGAGAAATAAAAGAAGAATTGGAAAATATAGTAAGCGAATATAAAGAAGTATTGCAGATACATGGATTTTATGTGGATAAAGAAAAATCAAATGTTTTTTTCGATTTAATAATTGATTTTGATGCAAAGGATAAGAAAAAAGTGGAGAATGAGATTGTTAGTAAATTAAAGCAGAAATTTCCTGAGTATAATTATAATATTATATTGGATCCAGATATTACGGATTAGGCTTGGATTTATTACTTTATTGTATAGTATGGAGCTACTCAGTAATAATAGCTGAACTGTAACCCAACAGATGGTACTATTCACGTTACAGTTCAGCCTTGAAACATTTGGGGACGGTCTTGATTTGTTTCATTTTTGAAACAAATCAAGACCGTCCCCAAATGTTTCAAGGCTGACTAGTAACCCACTAGTCACAAAAAAATTAATTTTTTTTCTATAAACCATAGACAAAAAAAATAAAGTGTGTTAATATAACAAATGTAGTTGCTTTGCTGATAAAAATAATAATCATAGCAATTGTGTTTCGTTAGATGTTATATGCAGGTGTGGCGGAACTGGCAGACGCACATGACTCAAAATCATGCGGGAAACCATGTGGGTTCGAGTCCCACCACCTGCACCATAGGTGGATTTACTCGAACTCGTAAAAAGCATTGCTATAAGCGAGTTCAAAGAAATCCCAAAAAGAATATCATTAAAAAGTCGATTTACTTCGGCTTATTTTTTTTGCTCTTTTTTCGGTACAATAATTCAATAAAAGAGCAAAAAAGCCAGTGTAAGTTCATATTTTTCAGAGATGAATTTTGCTTTGACAAAATTCATAACCCCCTATGAGTTTTGACATTCTATCAAAACTCGGGGGCTCTGCGAGGCATCATCTAATCAAATTTGCTACCTCAAATTTGATTAGATGACAATGGACTTATCAAAGATAACTCCATTAAAAATTAACATCGGTTAAGTTTTGGTTTTCACCAAAACGAGCCCAGTTAATTTTACCAAAAAGAAAACCTTACATTTTCTTTTTGGTTTGTATAATTTGCATATTAACATCTGCAAATTATATGGATAGTACCAGCTAAAGAAGAAATTATAAAAAGCATAATCAAAGGAGGCTTGTACAAGATGGAAGAATTATCATACTCTATTCACTAAGGCAGTGATAAAAACAGAACAAACAAAGCAAAAGAAATCGCTAAAACTAATCCATCTGGAGAAACATCTTTTAGTAACAATGGCATTCAAAATGCAAAACAATTATCAAGAGTTAATAAGCATAATTTAAGAGATTACGATAATAACAAGGAAGATATATTTGTGCTATGTGGTACTAATAATTTATATCGTGATGTGCAAGAATTGTATTTGCAAGAGTTTGAAGATTCACGCATTGAATATAATAATAGGCAAACCAGAGCAGACAGAAAAATAGACAACTATTTCAAACACATCTCTGATAGCAACTTATGGGACTTGGCTTGTGAGTTTATTGTAGAGCTTGGCGATATGGAGTTTTGGAATAATAAAGATGAAACATACAGACACAAAATGATTGATGTATATAATGAACAAATTAAAGATTTAACAAGAATTGTACCAGATTTTAAAATAGCAAATGCAATAGTACACTTTGATGAAACCTCTCCCAACCTACATATAGTTGGTGTTCCAGTAAGTAATAACAATACTAGAGGAATGAAAAAACAAGTTGCTAAATCTAAAATTTTTACAAAGCAGTCATTGACAGCAATACAAGACTCAATGAGGAATTGCTGTATTAAATCTTATAATAAATTCTATGGCAGAACTGCTGAACTAAAGCATAAACAAAAAGGCAGAAACATTGATGTCAATGTAAAAGATATGAAGAACTATAACGAATTTAAAAGGCAATATGCTAAAAATAGAAAAAAGTTTGAAAAAGCTACCGAAAATATGATGGTAATCGATAGTTCCTCAAAAGATATTAAAATTATGTTAGATGGGCTGAAACCTGCTAAACTAAATAAAAACAACAAAGTAATTTCGAATGAAGATATAGAAAAAATTATAGACTATACGAAACAAGTTTCAAAAACTACACAATCAGTTAGAGATATAAATGGTCTAAATAAGTTTATAGATGATTTTGAAGATAAGTACGAGAAAATGCATTATAAAAATTTTGAATTGGAAAATCAGCTTGAAACCAAAGATGATGAAATATATAGACTAAATGTAATAATCAACAAGAAAGATGAAAATATTAATAAGTTACAACAAGATGTTAACGGTTTAAAAGGACAAGTATCTAAACTAAAGCAATTTTGGCATAACATTATGAAACACTTTCAAAATAGAATTAACTACGACAAAGATGAAAGTTATAAAATTGTTAGTGATGACCTATATAGAAATGGAATATTTAGTAATGATGATTATGAAATTGCAAATAACCTTAATAAAAGAGTTGAACTTAAAGAAGATGCGGACATTCGTAAAAAAGCAAGAAACAAAAATGACGCAAGATAAACCTTAAAAGGATGATTTGAATTATGGAAGAATTAAAAAATGAAATATATGATAAAGATAACGGATTTTGGTATAAGCGAGATGGTGATTACTATTTTACAGAGTATTATCTAGGAAAAGGATTATCTCTTGAGGAAGCTACTAGACTAAAAGAACAAAGAGTTAAAGAAGATACTGAGAATGCCACTGATTCTTCTGAAAATGTGCTTTTAGGCAAGTATGGCAGAGCAAGGTTAAAATTTATATTAAAACTCACAAGCGAGGCTTATATGCTGAATTATTGATGAATGGAACACTAAATAAACATCTTGCTGAAATAGATAGAACAGCTACTGAAAGAATTAATAGGATTATTAAGGCAATGGCTGAGCAAGATAATACAAATGAGCAGTTAAAAGAAACAAATCAACTCTTGTGGGTTGGTTTGATGAATAATTATAAACATTCTGCTGAGGAAATAGTTTATAATGAAATAATTTTCTCGTAAAAGTATTTGAATTTTTCTTTTAAAACTATTGCTTTTATTGGGATTGGATGCTATATTTATTTACATAAATATAGTATAATATATTTAATATAAGTAATTGAGGAGGAGAAAAATGAAATTTGATAAAAAAGAAATATTTAAAGGATTATTTATTGGATTTATAATTACTTTGCTTATATGTTCAATTTGCAAAGTAACATTTTATGGATTAGATTATGCAGTTTCAGTTAGTTCAATTGTTATAGGTAAAAACTTACTATATATGGTCTTTGCTTCAATAATTGCTTTTTTTATACAAAAAACAAAAATAAGTAAAAAAATTGTGCTTGTTAGCAATTTATTACTTATAATCTTTGGAATATTTGTTATTGTTGGGCAAAATTTAAACATAGTAACAAAAGAGTTCGTAATACCAGGACCAACCATATTAGTTCCAAACATAATATGGTTTACAATTATTGCTATAATTACAATTGGTAATACATCTTTGAAAAACAAAAAATGGAAAAACATTTTAAATTTCTTAATTGGAGAATCTTTAGCGACAGTTATGATATGTATTATGGACTTGGTTTTAGGTCAATGTATGTCAAATGGAATTAGTAATGCATTAGAAATCAATAATAACATTAATTATATAATAAGATGCATATGTGGAGTACTAACTGTGATATATTCAGCAATTGCTGCTAAAAAAGTCTTAAAAGAAACTAATAAAAATAATTGTTAGTATAGGTAAAATAATAATCGCAAAAAAATATTACAATAAGTATTAACAAATATAGTAATATGTATACAAGGATAAATATAATGAAAGACGCACACTAATGGAATGTGCGTCTTTTGAAATCCTTACTGTATATGACAGAAGGAATAGTTTAACTAAGATTACTTATTTTACCTTGCTTGACTCTCTCTAAGCGCTTCATTGGCTTTGTTAGCCCATTCTTGGAATCCAAGTTCTTTCATCTTAGCAATAACTTCTGTTGCGGATTTCAATCCCAAATTTCGTATTGCAAGAAAATCCTCTACTGCATATTTAAGAATATCTGCAACAGTACTACAGCCAGCTCTTTTTACACAATTGACTGTACGAATAGAAAAATCCATCTCTTCAACAGTCATGTTTGTCTTATCTTTGATTTCAACATTAGATTCAACAACTTTGATTTCAACATTAGATTCAACAACATAGCTGATGAGATCCTCAAGATGTTTGCTCACATTCTCATTAGAAGACTTTGAAAGTTCATAAAGTCTTCCAAGGGAAATTGCTAAATTAATGAGGTCATCATCTATAATACATTTCTGTATTGATTTAACCTCATCAAAAAGCTCCTTTTCACCTGAAAAATAAACTTCAAGCTTTCCAGTGATAATTAATGCCTCAAACTTATTCATAGTTTTACCTCCTGTTATACTATACGGATTTCAATGTACGTCCACTCTTACGAGTGTATGGTAGGCGAATTCCTACTCATGTAGACAGTATATCATATTTTATGTAAATTTGCAAGTATTACAATAAATTTTTATAATTTCATTACTTAAGACATTATCACATTTCTTTCATACTAACATAAAATATTCTAACATAAACATTGACTAATCTCCCTTAAAATTGTATAATACAGTAAATATAAGGGAGGTTAAACAACATGAGAAAATATTTTGGAACAGACGGAATTAGAAGAATAGCAAATACGGAGCTTTCTCCTGAATTAGTATATAAAGTAGCAAAAGCAGGTGCATATGTATTATCAAAACATACAGACCATGCACCAACCATATTAATAGGTAGAGATACAAGAATTTCTGGGACACTTATAGAAAGCGCAATGACAGCAGGATTTTTAAGTTATGGAGCAAATGTAAAAATACTAGACGTAATGCCTACTCCTGCAGTTGCATATCTAACAAGAAGATTTAAAGCAGATGCAAGTGTTGTTATTTCGGCGTCACATAATACTTATGAATTTAATGGTGTAAAATATTTTAGTAATAAAGGAATGAAAATTCCAGATGAATTAGAGGAAGAAATAGAAGAAGTAATGGATTCTGGAAAAATAGATGAACTAACGGCTGTTAATGATAAAATTGGCGTTTCTGAAATCAGAACAGATTTATTGGATGAATATGTTTATTTCTTTAGAAAGAATTTTGAGGAGGACTTGGAACAATTAGACAAGGAAAACTTCGCTGTAGCGATAGATACAGCAAATGGAGCTACATCGGTTGTTGCAGACAAAATATTTAAGGTTCTTGGAATTAAACATACAGTAATAAATGATAATCCTGATGGAATAAATATAAACGATAATTGCGGTTCTACACATTTAGAGGGATTAAAAAAATATGTTGTAGAGAATAAATGCAATTTAGGAATTGCCTATGACGGTGACGGAGACAGATGTTTAGCTGTTGACGAAAATGGAAATGAAATAGATGGAGATAAAATTTTAGCAATACTATCAAACTCATTTAAACAAAAAGGTTTACTAAAAAACAATACGGTTGTTGCAACTGTTATGAGTAATTTAGGATTGAATAAATATGCAGAATCAAATGGATTGAACTTTGTTCAAACTAAGGTCGGAGATAGATATGTTTTAGAAGAGATGTTAAAAAATGGATATAATTTAGGTGGAGAGCAGTCAGGTCATGTGATATGTTTAGACTACAATCCAACTGGTGATGGAATTCTAACATCAATTTTATTAATAAGAGCAATGTTGGAGCAAAACAAATCTGCATCAGAAATAGCAGGAATAATGAAAGCATATCCACAAGTTCTAGTTAATGCAAAAGTGCAGAATTCTAAGAAGGATGGATACAAGGAAGATGCTGAAATTAAAGCTGAGATAGAAAAACTAGAAAAAGAGTTTTCAGGAAATGGAAGAGTTTTAATTAGAGCTTCAGGAACAGAACCATTAATAAGAGTTATGATTGAGGGAGAAAATCAAGAGTATATTAAGGAAAAGGCTACAAATTTAGCTGGATTGATAGAAAGAAAATTAGGTTAAGATGAATAACAGGCTTTCTTGACCTATAAGATTTAAGAAAAGAGAAAAGTTTGCAAAATAATAGTTTTACTAGTTATTTTAAGTCGAAATTTTGGAGTTTGTATTAGCTAGTGTGTAAAATAATTGCATGATGTTAATCTTTTAGGTATTAGTATAATATTTATACACTGAATAATACAAACTCGAATTTTGTGCCTTTCAAGAAAAGGAAAATTTAAAAAAATTTGTGCCTTCCGTAGGACATAACGTCAGCGGAGGCAAAGAAAGGAAGGTAAGTAATTATGGAAAAGAGTTTTTATATCACAACACCAATTTATTACCCAAGTGGAAAGTTTCATATTGGTACAGCATATACAGAAGTTTTAGCTGACAGTATAAAAAGATACAAAAAGTTAAGAGGTTACAATGCGTATATGTTAACAGGACTTGATGAACATGGACAAAAAATACAGCAAGTGGCTATTTCTAAGGGCTTAACGCCAAAGGAACATGTTGACCAAATGGCAGAGGATGCAAAAAAATTATGGGAATTGATGGATATACAATATGATGATTTTATTAGAACTACAGATGAACGTCATGAAAAAGCTGTAGAAAAAATTGTTAATAAATTTATCGAAAATGGTGATATATACAAAGGTGAGTATGAAGGTTGGTACTGCATGCCTTGCGAAACATATTTCACAGAAAGCCAATTAGTAGATGGAAAATGTCCTGATTGTGGCAGAGAAGTAAAGAGAATGACAGAGGAATCATACTTTTTTAACATGAAAAAATATCAAGATAGGCTTATTAAGTTTTATGAAGAAAACCCCGGTTTTATACAACCAGAATTTAGAAGAAATGAGATTTTTGGCAATTTTATTAAGCCAGGTCTTGAAGATTTGTGTATAAGTCGTACAACTTTCGATTGGGGTATAAAAATGCCAAACGATCCAAAACATGTTTTATATGTATGGGTAGATGCTTTAACAAATTATATAACAGCTCTTGGATATATGTCTGATGATGATACTTTATTCAAAAAATATTGGCCTGCAGATTTACAAATTGTAGGTAAAGATATTATCAGATTTCATGGTATCTATTGGCCAATCTTCTTGATGGCATTAGGAATTGAATTACCAAAAGAAATATATGCTCACGGATATATAGTAATGAAAGACGGAAAAATGTCAAAATCAAAAGGAAATGTTGTATATCCAGAAATGCTAATAGAAAGGTACGGTCTAGATGCAACAAAGTATTATTTACTTAGAAATATGACTTTTGGACAAGACACTTTATTTACACCAGAGGATTTTGTTGAGTTATTTAATTCAGACTTAGCTAATGATTTAGGAAACCTTTTAAATAGGACAATTGGAATGATTAATAAGTACTTTGGTGGAATTATTACACCAGCAGATGATAGTAATAATGTTATTGATACTGACTTAAGAAATTTTACTAATGAGCAAATTGAGAAGGTTGAGGAATTTTTAGATACATATCATATTAGTAATGGACTAGCTCAAATATGGACAATTATTTCAAGAACAAATAAATACATAGATGAAACGATGCCTTGGACATTGGCAAAAGAGGAAAACAAAGAAAGATTGGCTGAAGTTATGTTTAATCTAGCAGAAAATCTAAGAAAGGTAGCGGTATTAATAGCTCCTTTTTTACCACAGACTTCAGAAAAAATCTTTTTACAGTTAGGAATTACTGATTCAAATCTAAAAACCTGGGATAGTTTAAAAAATAAGAAAATTGAAGCTAATACAAAAATAATAGAAAAAGGGGAACCATTATTTATAAGGTTGGATAAGGATGAGGAAATAGAGTATATAAGAACCCATATGAAATAAGCATGGTTGTAAGCTAGTAAGCTAGAGAGGTAGATTAATAACCAATAAGCTAAAAAGATAAATTAATAACTAGGAAATTAGAAAGGGAAAGAAATGAAAGAAGAATTTGTTGAATTATTACGAAGTACCAAAAGAGAAGGAATAGAGAATTTAATTGCTTTTATTGAAAAAACAGATTTTTATACTGCACCTGCAAGTACAAGGTTTCATGGAAGTTACGAATGTGGACTTTTGGAACATAGTATGAAGGTCTACGAAATACTAAAGCATAAAGCTAAGAATAATGTAATGAATATGGAATGGCAGGAGGACACTTTAATAATAATTGGGCTACTACATGATATTTGCAAAGTTAATTTTTATAAAGTGGATTACAGAAATGCTAAGAATGAAAGAGGAGAATGGGAAAAAGTACCATATTATACAATAGATGATACAATACCTTATGGTCATGGTGAAAAATCTGTAATGATGCTTACAGAGTATATAAAATTAACACCTGAAGAAAAGTATAGTATTCGTTGGCATATGGGATTTACAGAGCCTAAGGAACAATATAATACAATTAGTTCGGCTTATAAGAGATATCCACTTGCGTTATTATTACATGAAGCTGATTTGGAGTCTACTTATTTTTACGATATTTAATTAATTTATTGCTAGCAGTAGAGTTATGTATAAAAAGTTACAGGTCAGCCTTGGGCTTTTGCAATAAGCCGTCCAGTAACCATAAAAAACAGATTTATATGTCTCGTAAGGTAGTAATAATGAGAGGTGGCAAAATAGGTGGAAAATGGAAATGTAACAAAGGAGTTACAAGAATTTAGAAAATTTAAGCAACACTATAATTTTGTGCAAAAAGACATTGAGGAAATTGATGGGATATTATATTGTGATGGAATAGCATTAATCAATGAAGAAGGAAAAGAATTAGGAGATTGTGAAAAGTGGATTAATGTAGGGTATAAATTAAAAGGACCGTATGCGAAAGTTTTATCCAATCTATTCCCATACGAATTTGAGTTTCAAGGAAAAAAATTACACAGTATAGAAGCTTTTTTTCAAGGAATAAAATTTAAAGATCCAAATATGCAAGAATATGTTTTTAAGTATAGTGGATTAGATTCTAACAATATAAAGGTGGCAAGTGGATATGATTGGAAAGAGTCTGGGATTATATATTGGCAAGGTGAACCCATAGATAGATATAGCACTAAATATGATGATTTAGTAGATGAGGTATATATATCAGCAATTCAAAATCCACTTTATAGAAATGTGTTAAAGGAATGTGATAGATATATATTACATTCAATGGGAGGATTAGAAAAAAGCGATACTGTGTTTACAAGATACGAATTTGAGAAACAATTAAATTGTTTGAAAGACTTTTTGAAGGAAATAAATTAAAACTAATCCAAAATTTAGAGAAGTGAGGAGAATATGATATGAAGGAAATAAGATATCCAGATTATGATAATAGCATTTTAAATCTAACAACTTCCATATTAAAGCATTATAAAGTAGAGACAAATCATACTTCATTAGAAAAGTTAGATAAAGTGCTGGAAAAAAACTATAAAAATGTAGTGTTTATAGTTTTAGATGGAATGGGTGAACATATATTAAAAAATATATCTGAAGATGGTTTTTTTAGAAAAAATGAAGTAGATTGTATAACGTCTGTATATCCATCTACAACAACAGCTGCATTAACAACATATTATTCAGGAAAGCCACCATATGAAAGTGGCTGGATAGCATGGTCACAATATTTTAAAGAATATGGTAGAGCTATAGATATGCTTTCACATAGAGAGTCATATCAAAATGATAATTTAAAAAATGCAAGAATAGATGTTTTTAAGGAAGTAGTTAATTATGAACCAATATTCAGTAGAATTGAAAAAGCATCTCCTGATGTAAAAACATACGAAATAACTCCAGATTATTCAGATGTGCGCGCTAAAAGAAGTATTAGAGCAAACAATGTTGAGCAGATTTGTGAGAATATAAAAATGATTTGTTCAAATAAAGACGAAAGCAAAAAGTTTGTAATGGCATATTGCGACAACCCAGATGGTTTGCTACATAAATATGGGTGCACATCACAAGAAGCAAAAGATATGGTATTAGATGCTCAAAGCAGAATAGAAAGCATGAGTAAAGAATTAGAAGATACAGTAATAATTATATCAGCTGACCATGGTCATAGAGATATAAATAAAGTGTATAGCATATTAGATTATCCAGAAATTTTAGATTGCTTAATAATGCCTGTATCATTAGAATCTAGGGCACTTACATTTTGGGTAAAGGAAGATAGAAGAAAGGAATTTGAGAGTTTATTCAATAAAGAATTCTCAGAAGAGTTTTTATTATTAACAAAGGAAGAATTCATGGAAAAACACTTCTTAGGCTATGGAGAAAAGCATAAAAAAATAGACGATTTTATAGGAAACTACGTGGCATTGTCTATTTCTGATGCTATAATCAGACTAGAAACACACCTAGCAGAAGGCAAGAAAGTGAAGAAATCTACACACTGTGGATTGACAAAGGAAGAGATGGAAGTACCATTAATAGTAATTGAATAATTAGTAGTAATTGAATAAAAAAAGGCAGAGCAAGTGTGCTCTGTCTTTTTTATTCAACAAACTGCTTTTCTTATTCGTTCGAAACAATGAACAAGCAGTACCGCCACTGTAGCGGAGCACTAAAGTGCTCCATAGAATAGACCAAATCAATCAGACTTTTTAACATTACTCCTCATCCACACTGGAAGCATGTCAAAATTATCTGTAATGAATTTATACCATTCTGCAGCAATTGTATCCAACATATCTTCATGCTTGTAAATTCTCCAGTTATATTTTCCTTTTTCAAGCCCCATGTAATCTGCGAGGACTTGCCTTGGGTGTTGTCTTGGAAAATAGCTGTCCGGATCGGATGTTATAAACCAGTTGTTACTCTGGTCTATATAAAGCATATACGGATACTCACCATATTTCCCTAAATCATTAGGAGAAATCAGACCAGGATGTATTCCAGATTTATGTACGGATGCCAATACAGGCATATCTGTAGGCGCTAAATGTATATGGGCATGCACTATCGAAGTCGCATGTTTGCCACCACCATTTCTGCCACTGCCACATTCGAATACGAAGATATCCTTTTTGTATATTGAACTAAGGATAAATTTTATGTCTTCGAGTACTCCGAGAAATTCTTCGAATTCACCCTTTGTACATTCTGCGAATGACATAATATGTCGTTTGGGGCATATCATGACATAACCTTCAAAGAATGCCCCAAGCCCGGGAATGACAAAAAAGTTGTCACTCTCGTACAGAATGTGCTCTGGACGAAGTGGCATACCGTTGACGATTCTACAGACCATACAATCACAGGTGTTCTGACGGATTCCTGCGGAGTCCTGAGACTGATGGTCTCCAACATCAATGTTGAGCTTATCCATTAATATCGGAAAATCCTTCAAGACATCGTCCGTTCCGAGAACCAACCTCTGAAAATCAGTTTCCCCAGAAGTTATCTTTACAACAATGGGGTTGTACTTAGTTACCAGGGAAAAATGATAATCATTGGTTGCGTAGCAGACATTTTTATTATGCCTGTACACATTTGCCACAATGTCCGGATTCAAGTTCCGCACAAGTGTTATGGCTTTGAAGCCTTTTATGACCTCGGTAGCTTTAGACAGGTTAGTGGAACTTCCTGCCAAAACAATTGTCTTTTGTGTTAGGTTCATCATTGATGAAACCCTCCCTTCAAATAGTTTATAACAGGTATTATACCATATCTGCGTATAAGAATCAATACTTATTTTGAAACAAATTAAGACCGTCCCCAAATGTGTTACAATTCACGGTCTATTACTGTAGAGTAGTAAAAAATCAAAATTATGTA
>CAMPBM010000019.1 GCA_946637865.1 uncultured Lachnospiraceae bacterium
TAATATATTGCTAGCGATTACATAATTTTGATTTTTTACGGCTTATTGCAAAAGCTGTGAATTGTAACACTATTGTTACAGTTCACATTCTATTACTGTAGAGTACGACGATAAGAAGACGTAGGAATTGTCTTTAACAGTGGTAGCCCTACTAAAAACAATTCCTACGTCCCCCTGTCGTACCTTTCATTTTGCAACATTAGCCCCTATTATTCCCCCTATTGCTCCTAAAAAAATCCCTACAGCAACCATAATTAGCAAACTAGCATTAATGCCAAAACCACATAAAGCAATGCTAGATAGCACATATATTGTTAGAAAATAAGCAATTCCCACACATATTCCATTTAACATTCCATTCTTTTTTACTTTCAAACCACTAATTGAGCTTCCTATTAAAATGCAAATTCCAGTAATAGTAATTAACACATATGGTATGGTACTTTCTTTAACACTACTATTAACCAAGATTAATGCATATGCAAAAATACAAATCAAACTTAAAACTATTGATATAGCAAATCCCTTTAGTATAGCATATAAATTACCATTATTATTTAATTTTGCAATATTGTTCATAATACTCACACACCCCTCACCAAGTATTTTTATAATATAATATTGCCTATACATAATTTTAGAACAAAAATGAGTATAGAAATTTAACTGAATTACACTAAAACTGCAATCTTTCTAAATTTACTATACTCACTTTCTTTATATTTTATTCTAAATAATTATTACACGCTTAATTATGTAAGGTCTCCCCTATTCATCTTCTTCCTTACTGCTATCTTTATTCTCATTTTCTGCTGATTTGGTATCATTCTCATTTGTATTTTTATTTGTGTTAGAATCTGTGTTGTTTTCATTAGAACTATCTTCTTCTTTTTTATCATTATTATCAGAGCTACTATTTGTACTTCCATCATTAGAATTATTCTTTTTATTTACCACATCATTGAAATACTTAAGCACATCACGAGATTGTTCACCATGCTCTCCATATACCATAGTATACGTTGTTTTACCATCTACAACATCCCTATATACTTTTGATAATGTATTTTTTATTAATGTTCTATTAGTCTTTGATATCATACCATAGTAACCGTTCTTTTTAACAACTATAGCTTCCTCTTCTGGAATAATCAAAACATTGCTGTTTGGATTTTTATTTTCAGAATATCCCAAATCATCATATTGTAGACTTATAATAACAGAACCTTTTAAATTTGTGAATCCCCACAAATTATTTTTCTTAACTGGAATCATATTATCATAAAGTATATACGCATTTGTCAAATCATTATCTGGGAAATCTGACATCTTAACACCAATTTGGTCATACTCAGTTGGAAGTACTATATCATCTTCTTGCCTATCACTACTTTTTACTATACCATATTTTTTTACTTCTTCCTTTTTATTACTTGCTTCTGATATTTCTATTCTTGTAATCAAAAATAACTTATCTGTAATTGGAAATATGTCATCATATTGTGGATTTATAACTGTATTAACTTTAAAATTTCCATCCTCTTCAACTAATTTAACTATTCCTTTTTTACCATCAGCCTCAACGATTAGATAACTATATTTTTCTACATAAGTAATACTTTTATATTTTGGGTCTATTACATTTTCAGTCGAAACAGTTACCGTTTTCTTCTTTTTGTCTGTTGTTTGTGATAGCTTTGCCACCCCTAATTCATCTCTTGGTCCTTTTACTATAACCAAACCATTTTTAAGCAATATCTTATTTCTATATGATGTATCCCAAACAATCGAAGGGTCAGGGAAGAAAGTCTTACTTTCTTCTTGATTATATGCTCCCTCAATAGTCCCTATTGAGGTAATCACATACGAATTATTGTTTTTTTCAAATGAAGTATTAAAAGCTGTTTTTGTTGCACTAATTGGCATATAGAATTTTCCATTTTCTTTTATAATTGGTTTTTCAAGGTCATAGTACGCACGTTGATTATCGGCTTCCAATACCTTATAGAATGAATTCGAGCCAACTACAAAGAAAGTACTTTCGTTACCATTTGTTACATAACACTGATTATCACTTTCAGAGGTTCTACTACCACTAACGTATGTATATCCATCACCTAACATTTTCGTCAAATCTTCTATCCCAATATATATAACATCGTCTTTAGGTAGTAAGTATGAAGTACTATACTTCTTAAGATTTACCGTCAGTGACAGCTTGTTTTTATTAAGTATGGATGAATATGATAATAAAACTATTATTATTATTACAAGTATAACTACAGCTATTCCACCTAAAGCAAAAATTTTCTTACTACTCTTTGCTCCACTGTTACTTTCATCAATTAAATTCATTTCTAGTTCCTCCTATTCACTGGTATAACCATATTTTTTATAAAAATCTTCTCTAAAGTTCAATATGTTATCCCTCTCTATTTCTATTCTAACCTTTTCCATTAATTTAGTCAAGAACTTTAAGTTATGAATTGTTAATAATCTAATTCCTAGAATTTCATTTGTTTTTATTAAATGGCGTATGTATGCTCTTGTATAATTTTTACAAGTATAACAATCACATTCTGAATCTAATGGTGAAAAATCTCTTTCATAAGTTGCATTACGTACAACCACCTTTCCATTCCAAGTCATAGCAGTGCCATTTCTTGCTATTCTAGTAGGAAGAACACAATCACACATGTCTATTCCAGCTATAGCTGCCTCTATTAAATAATCTGGTGTTCCAACCCCCATCAAGTATCTTGGTTTGTCAGCAGGCATTTTAGGAGCCGTGTACCTTAATATATCTAAGAATTCCTCCTTAGGCTCTCCTACACTTATTCCACCTATTGCATATCCTGGTAAATCTAAAGCTATTAAGTCCTCTAAACTCTTATCTCTTAAGTCTTTAAAGAATCCTCCTTGTATAATTCCAAATAGAGATTGTTCTTCGACATTAGTGTGCGCATCTTTACAACGTTTTGCCCATCTTGTAGTTCTCTCCATAGATTGCTTAGTATATTCATATGTAGCGCCATGTTCAACACATTCATCAAAAGCCATTATTATATCTGCACCTAAGTCTTCTTCTATTTCCATAACCTTTTCAGGAGTAAACAAATGCTTACTTCCATCCAGGTGAGATTTAAACTCAACTCCCGCTTCACTTATAGTACGTAAATCTCCCAAGCTAAATACCTGAAATCCTCCACTATCTGTAAGAATTGGTCTGTCCCATCTCATGAAATTATGAAGTTTTCCAGCTTCTCGTACAAGTTTACTTCCTGGTCTTAAATATAGATGATATGTATTAGATAGAATAATTTGAGCATCTATTTCCTTTAATTCTTCTGGAGTCATTGACTTCACTGTTGCCTGTGTACCAACAGGCATAAATACTGGAGTTTGAATATCGCCATGAGGAGTGTGAATTACCCCTCTCCTTGCGCCAGTATATTTATCTTCGTGTAACAATTCATACGTAACTGCATCTTTTTTCTGTTCCATATTTTTCTTATATGGTATATTTAAGACCTCTTAAATATACTATATACTCCTTTCTTTATTAATCTCTTAGTACTATTCCTATATTACTTTTGCATTTTGATAAAGTCAAGTCAGCAAGTCTGCGGAATTAAGTTAGTTGTGTGAAGCGAAGCAAATTACAAATAACTTATGCATTAGCTGTTAATATATTGCGAGCGATTACATAATTTTGATTTTTCACGGCTTATTGCAAAAGCCGTGAATTATAACTATAAGTTATCAACACTAATAAATAAACATTGCATCCCCAAAGCTAAAAAATCTATATTTCTCTTTCACCGCTTCTTCATAAGCACTCATAACGAAATCTTTTCCTGCCAACGTAGAAACTAGCATTATCAAAGTAGACTCCGGTAAATGAAAATTAGTAATCAAACAATCTATACATTTAAACGTATAACCCGGATAAATGAATATACTTGTATCCCCCTCAATTTCCTTTACAAATCCATCATTATCCGCTATTGATTCCAATACTCTACATGAAGTAGTACCAACAGAAATAATTCTTCCACCATTTCTCTTAGCATTATTAATCTTATCTGCATCCTCTTGTTTAATATAATAATGTTCTGAATGCATGCTATGATCCTCTATATTTTCAACCTTCACTGGTCTAAATGTACCTATTCCAACATGTAAAGTAACATTTGCAATTTCAACACCCTTTTCTTTTATTTTTTCTAATAATTCATCAGTAAAATGTAAACCTGCGGTAGGAGCTGCAGCTGAGCCCTCATATTTTGCATAAACAGTTTGATATCTATCCTTATCCTCTAATCTCTCTTTAATGTATGGTGGTAATGGCATCAGACCAATTTGATCCAAAATTTCATTAAAAATTCCTTTGTACTCAAACATAACTTTTCTATTTCCGTTTTCCATTTGCTCTAGTATTTCTGCCTTCAACAATCCATTTCCAAATGAAACCTTTACACCTTTTTTCAAACGTCTCCCTGGGTGAACCATTACTTCCCAAATGTCTCCATCTATTCTGTTTAATAGCAAAAATTCAACATTTACACCTGTATCTTCCTTTACTCCATATAACCTTGCTGGGATAACCTTTGTGTTGTTTCTAACTAAACAATCTCCAGGCTTTAAATAATCTAAGATATCTTTAAATACTTTGTGCTGAATAGTTTTATTTGTTTTATCTAATATCATTAATCTAGACTCATCCCTCTTTTGAATTGGCGTTTGCGCAATTAATTCTTCAGGCAGATTGTAATTAAAATCTGATACTTTCATTTCGTCCCTTCCTTAACATTTTTTATTTCAAATTTTCACTGCATCTATGACAAATTGTAGGATTATCTTTATCATCTCCAACAGTAGTAGAATACATCCAGCATCTTTCGCATTTTTCACCTTCTGCTATCTCAACCGTGATATTAGATTCTCCATTTACAATTTCCAATCCAGAAACAATAAAAACAGTCATTAATAATTCTTGATTTTCCTTTAAAAATTCATAATCGTTACCTTCTGCAGATATAACTACTTTTGCATTTAAAGAATGTCCTATTACTTTTGCAGCCCTTGACTCTTCAAGTTTCTTAGAAACTTCTTCTTTTAATTTTAAAATTTTATCCCACTTTGCTTCTAGCTCTTTGTTTTCATACTGTGGATTTACTGTTGGATAAAATTCCATCATAACACTCTCAGCATTTTCATTAGTTTTATGCTTCATGTATTTCCAAATCTCCTCTGCAGTAAATACAGCCATTGGAGCTAATATTCTAACTAATGCATTTAGAATTTCATACATAGCTGTTTGTGCAGATCTTCTTTCTACTGAATCTGGTTTTGCAGTATATAATCTATCCTTTATAATATCCAAATAGAAATTACTCATATCAACAACACAGAATGTATTAATTGCTTGATAAGCTTTATTAAAGTCATATTCATCATACGCCTTTGTGCACTCACAGATTAATTTGTTTAGTCTAGTTAAGGCCCATTTATCTATTTCTTGTAAATCATCATAAGCTACAGGACTATTTACATCAAAATCATCTGTATTTCCTAAAATATACCTAGCTGTATTACGTATCTTTCTATATACTTCAGATACTTGTTTTAAAATTTCATTAGACAATCTAACATCTGATTTATAATCTGATGATAACACCCAAAGCCTTAAAATATCTGCACCATATTGATCTACAACCTCTTGAGGGTCGATACCATTTCCAAGTGATTTATGCATTTGTCTTCCTTGAGCATCTACAGTCCATCCATGTGTTAAAACTTCCTTGTATGGGGCTTTTCCTGTAACCGCAATTGATGTTAATAATGAAGATTGGAACCAACCTCTATATTGATCTGCTCCTTCTAAGTATAAGTTTGCAGGGAATGGAAGTCCTCTTTCAACTAACACACTTTGGTGAGTTGAACCAGAATCAAACCACACATCCATAATATCTGTTTCTTTTGTAAACTCTGTACAACCACACTTACTACATCTTGCGTCTTCAGGCAACAATTCTTTCTCGTCTAAATCATACCAACAATTTGTTCCCTTCTCCTTTACCAGGCTAACAATTTTCTCTAAACTTTCTTCAGTTACATATTCTTTCTCACAGTCCTTGCAATAGAATATTGGAATTGGAACACCCCAAGTTCTTTGTCTAGAAATACACCAATCATTACGTTCTTCAATCATCTTGGTAATACGTTCTTCTCCCCATTCTGGAATCCACTTAACAGTTTTTATTTGTTCTAATGCATCTTTTCTAAACTTATCTATTGATGCAAACCATTGCTTAGTTGCTCTGAAAATTATTGGCTTTTTGCATCTCCAGCAATGTGGATATGAGTGATTTATTCTTTTCTTACCTAATAATAGATCATGCTCATCAAGCCATTTAGTAATCTCTTTATTAGATTTTGCATAAAACATTCCTTCAAATGGTCCAGCTTCTTTAGTTTGGTGTCCTTTATCATCAACACAAACTATCATTTCTAATCCATTTTTTAATCCACACAAATAATCTTCCTTACCATATCCTGGTGCTGTATGTACCTCACCTGTACCAGTTTCTAAATCTACATCTATTGTATCGCTGCTTCCCATTACTACTTTAGATTCTCTTGGTAAAAATGGGTGTTTACATCTAACCGATTCTAGTTCAGAGCCATCATATTTTGCTATTACTATATAATCGTCAATTCCACATTCATGCATAACCTTTTCAACAAGTTCATCTGCTATAACTAATTTTTCTCCATTTGCTTCAATTAATGCATATTTAAAGTTTGGATTAACTGTTATACCTGTATTTCCAGGTAATGTCCAAGGTGTCGTAGTCCAAATAACAAAGTATGTTTCCCTTTCGTCGAATAATCCAGCTCCTTCTACAATAGGAAATTTTACATATATTGTATCTGAATCAACATCTTTATACTCTATTTCAGCTTCAGCTAGAGCTGTTTCACAATCAGTACACCAATAAACAGGCTTTAGACCTTTATAAATATATCCTTTCTTATACATAGTACCAAACACTTTAAGTTGTTCTGCTTCCATTTGTGACTGATATGTAATGTATGGATTCTCCCAATCAGCAAGAACTCCTAACCTCTTAAATCCATTTCTTTGAATATCTATATATTCATTGTTGAAACCTTTACATGCATCTCTGAATTCAGATACTGGTATCTCATCTCTGTTTAATCCTAGTTTTTCTATTGCCTTCTTTTCTGTTGGCATACCATGTGTATCGAATCCAGGAATAAATGGAGTATAATATCCTTTTAGGTTTTTATATCTAACTATAGTGTCCTTTAATATTTTATTTAGTGAATGTCCTATATGAATACCTCCATTTGCATATGGTGGACCATCATGTAATACAAATGGTTCTTTTCCTTCGTTCTTTTTTAACATCTTTTCATATAAGCCATTTTCAAATACCTCATCAAATATTTTAGGCTCATTTTCTGGTAAATTTCCTCTCATAGGGAAATCTGTTTTTGGTAAATTTAATGTTTTTCCGTAATCCTTCTTTACTTCATTATTTTCACTCATTGTATTATCTCTCCTTACTTTTATATATTTTAGCTTAGGCATTTTTGGGTGAAGTTGTGCTTTGTGTTACTCACTTATTGTATAAAAAAGCTACTCACCCTAAAGAATTGCAACTTAGGACGAATAGCTTAAAATCCGCGGTACCACCTATTTTAAAAGATATATAATCTTTTCACTCAATTTCTTTTAACGCAAGAATACGATTCAGCTTAATAACAATATATTGAGTTTTCAGCTAAATAACCTAAAGGTGATAACAAATAAACTATTATCTTACTAGAATCTCACCACAATCTAGCTCTCTGTTAGTTTTACTTTATTTGCGTTGTCCTTTACATTGTTTTTATGTTTATTTATATAATTTATATAATTTATGCATATATAATAACACGATTGTATTGATTTTTCAAGTTTTTATTGGTAATTCTGCATCAATTCTTCGAATCTCTCTGCAGTAACAACCTCTTTTTCTAATAGTTCTCTTGAAATACATTCTAGTGCATCCATGTGATTTGCTAAAATAGTTTGAGCTCTGAAATCCGCATCATTAACTAGTGATTTTATTTCATTTCCTATAAGGTCTGTGTATTTATCGCCTAACAATTCTAATTGATATGGGTCTTTCTCTAAATCTATGTGAACAGGTCCAACACTGTCGCTCATACCATATAGAGTAACCATATTCTTAGCAATGTCATTTGCAACCTCTAGGTCATTACTTGCACCAGTAGAAATATCCTCTAATACTAACTTTTCAGCAGCACGACCACCCATTAATGCTATTAGTTTTTCTTCCATTTCCCTCTTTGAGATATACGCCTTATCCTCATTTGTCTTATACATTGTATATCCTCCAGCCATGCCTCTTGGGATTATTGAAATTTCCTTTATATCTTTTTGTGTCTCTAAGTAATGGCTTACTATAGCATGTCCTGCCTCATGAACAGCAGTTCTTCTTTTATCTTTTTCAGATATTACCCTATTATGTTTTTCTAATCCAACAGTAACTTTCTTTAACGCATCTTCAATATCTTTATTTGTTATACTCTCACGTTCCCTCATTGTTGCAATAATTGCAGATTCATTAAGGATATTTGCAAGTTCTGCTCCAGTAAGTCCTGCTGTATCTTCTGCAATACTTCTTAGGTTAACATCTTGAGAGAATTTCTTATTCTTAGCATGTATTTTTAATATAGCTTCTCTTCCATTTAAATCTGGTAAACCAACCGTTATTTGTCTATCAAATCTACCTGGACGCAATAATGCTTTATCCAACATCTCTGGTCTATTGGTAGCTGCCAAGACTATTATAGTTTCCTCTGTGTCGAATCCATCCATTTCAACTAATAATTGATTTAACGTCTGATTGTTTTCTGTTTCTGCACCACTTGAAGAAGTTCTTCTAGAGCCAATAGCATCAATTTCATCTATAAATACTATACAAGGAGAAACTTTTCTTGCTTTTTCAAATAACTTTCTAACTCTTGAAGCTCCAAGTCCAGCAAACATTTCTATAAACTCTGAACCACTCATTGATATAAATGGTACATTTGCTTCTCCTGCAATTGCCTTTGCTATTAATGTTTTACCTGTACCAGGATTTCCGCATAATAGCACTCCACGAGGAACTTTTGCTCCCATATCTGTAAACTTCTTAGGTCTTTTTAAAAAATCTACTATTTCTATCATTTCCTGTTTTTCTTCATCTAATCCAGCCACATCATCAAATCTAACTCTCGTTTTTTGTGTTTCGGCATCGTATACTTTTCCTTTTTCACCTAATCCTTGCATTTGGAATATCATAAATGCAAGAACTACTAAAATGATTGTTGGAAGAAATGATACTACTCCTTTAAAGAAAGTAATAAATACATTTTTTTCCTTTACAGAAAAGTTTATTTTTATTCCATTATTAGTTTTATCCTGTATTAATTCGCTAAATGAGTCTATGCTAGGTATTAAAACGTTTTTTTCCTTATCTTCATTTGTTAGCTTAACCTTAGCTGTGGTGCTTCCTTGTGTCATTTCTATTTTCTCAACAGTACCTTCATCTATACTAGTTAATAATTGGGTGTATGATAGATCTTTCTCTTCATTTTTCTTATTATGGTTATTGAAAATGAAAACTCCTGAAATTACAGCTAGTATCAGCAATATACTCACTACTATCCAAACGACATTGGATTTATTATTATTATTCTTTTTTGATCCCATTTAAAATTCTCCTTTTGTATTATTCTCTACATCAATATTGATATTATTCTGTTATTTAATTACAATTTAAAATTTATCAAGTTCATTTAAAAAATGAACTTGAATATTAATCCTATAAAAATCTATATCGACTTTATACTGTTGGTATAGCATCTGTATTATCTGGTTTTTCCGTTTCTACTGGTTTCTCAGTTTCCGTTGGTTTCTCCTCCTTTGGTGGAGTAGTTGGTTCTTGTTGCTCAGGAGCAGATTTACCAACAATCAATTTTATTTTTGCTTGTTTAGAAACTACTGATCCAGATGGTACACTTTGAGAAATTACTTTTCCAACATTGCCTGCATCACTTGCCTGATATTCCACAATTATTGATAAATATCTTAAGGCAGATTTTGCTGAAGCTTCTGACAACCCTACAACATTTGGTACAGTTACATCTGTATCTACTGGTATTTCAGTAGTAACCACAGTTGAGTCATTGTCCTCCTTTTTCTTCTCGTTTTCATCCGAATTTTTCTTTGTATCAGTCTTGGTTTCTGCTGTATGAACATCACATTTTTCAGTAACCACTGTATATTTGTTCCAACCATTAGTCTTCCATTTTGCATTAACCTCTTTTTCAGGAACTGCTAATCCCCAAACAGTTTCAGTATGTTCACAATACTCCGTTGCAAGTTTTTTAGTCTCACTGCAGACTTCAAAAGCATTATGTCCTTCGCATTTTCCAGGAACAGCCCCCTCAACAAATACTTCTTCATAAGTATCAGTGCAAGAACTTGTTGCACATTTACCAGAAGTTCTACAAACTCTTGCTGTTACAACATTTCCTGGTCTTTCAAAGGTTTTACCTTCTAAGCTAGTATGTACCTTTTTCATAACATCCGCCCATAACAATGTCGCAGGACTACCACCATATGTGTTTACTGGTTCTGGTTGGTCATATCCAAACCAGGTTGAAGCTGTATAATATGGAGTAATGCCACAAAGCCACACGTCAAGTTCCTTCTGAGTAGTTCCTGTTTTAGCACCTACATCAATATTTTCCATTTTACAAATTCTTGCAGTACCTTGTGAACCCTCAACTGGCTGCTTTAGCAAAGTTTTTAATATATAAGCATTTCCCTCTGAAAAAACTCTTCTAGTTTCTTGATGTGCTTCAATTAAAACGTTTCCTGCAGAATCTTCAACTTTTGTGTAGAATGTTGGTTCAATATACACACCATCATTTGCAACTGCTGCATAAGCTGCTGCCATTTCAATTGGACTTATTCCATAGCTTACGGCACCTAAAGCTGTAGTTAAATTTGAATCATTATAACCATTTGTTGATTCCGAAGCTTTTATTAATGATGTAATTCCCAAATCTCTCATAAAGTCTATGGCCACATCTGGTGTAAGCTCGCTCATAACCTTACAAGCTACTATGTTAGCAGATACTTCTATTGCATCTCTTACAGTACACAATCCTGTTTTTTGATTTGAAGCATTTTGAGGTTCATAATTGCCTCCAAATGTTGTTGGATATGTATTATCATAAATTGTAGATGCATTAATAATTCCTTTTTCAATTGCAGGTCCATATACTCCTATTGGTTTTATCGAAGAACCTGGTTGCCTTAAACTATTAATTCTATTAATTCCTACAGCATCTACATCCGTTCCTAAACCTCCCATACATCCTACAACTTTTCCAGTTTTATGGTCTATTATTACCATAGCTGATTGAGTATGTGCGCCTTCTGTTTTCTGTGAAGGCTTAATATACTTATCTCCCTTGTATTCTGTCTGCACTATTTCTTGAATAGATTTTATTTGAGTAGTATAAATTTTTAATCCACCACTGTAAACACGGTTTCTTGCATATTCTTCTGACATTCCTTTTTCTTTAACCAAATCATCTACAACCTGTTCCACAGCAGCTGATACATAATAATCTTTAATTGTTGAAGTTGGTAATTCGCCTTTTACGAAATTTAAACCTCCATCAACTTTAGCAATAGCTTCATTATATTGATCATTGGTTATAAAGCCTAAATCTTTCATTTTACCCAATACAGTTTTAGTCCTACTTTTTATTCTATCCGTATTTGGATTATCCTTATATGGATTATATTGGCTTGGACTATGTGTAACACCAGCCAAGAACGCACACTCTTCTAATGATAAATCTCTAGCCGATTTATTAAAGTAATACCTTGAAGCTGTTTCTACTCCACAAATGTCTCCTCCACTAGAGGCTAGCGGAATAAGATTTAAGTATAATTGTAAAATTTCTTTCTTTTTTAGCATTTTTTCAATTTGATATGCTCTCGACATTTCTCTTATTTTTCTTTGCATACCAGCAGAACCAACGCTATCTTTTTCGTTAGTAATATTTTTTACTAACTGCTGAGTTATAGTACTTCCACCAAAGTTTGATTCCCCAGAGTGAGTTATATATGTTAGTGTTGCAGCTGCAGTTCTCTTTATATCGACACCATTATGCTTATAAAATCTTTCATCTTCTATTGCAACAAAGGCATCTGGTAAATAATGGCACATTTCATCTATGCTAATTATCTTTCTATTTTCTTCTCCAGATAATTCTGCTATAACATTTCCCTCTGCATCATATACTATTGTGTTTGAAACATTTATTAATAAATCATCTCTTGTCATAGCAAACTTGTCGCTAAAGAATATTCCTACAAATACGCCACCTGCTATTAAAAGTGTTAGGAAAAATAATAAGCTTAAAATTATTATTGCTTTCTTCAATTTTGCGTGATTACCTTTTGGCTTATTAGCTTTATTTCTGCTAGTCTTTTTTCTCGCAGGCAGGTTTTCTTGACTTCTCTGGCTAACTGCATTATCCATCGTAGTTCTTCTTCTCGTAGAATTATGAGTACTTTTTCTTTTTTTTCTATTTTTACTTCTACTATCCATTTCTTTACTCCTTTTCTAACTAAAATATCTAGTTAAACTTACTATACTATTATATTACAAAATTGTTAAAAATAAAAGTCTTTTTTGAATTTTTATTAATACTAGCTTGTATTCGGTGTTACAGGTCAGCCTGGGCTTTTGCAATAAGCCGTCCAATATAAGAATTATGTAATCGCTTACAATATATTAACACTCCGTAAGCTTGCTGGTCGGTTTAATCAAAAGATAAAAGGATTTTGAAGTGCGAGAGGAATTTTAGTGAGTGTGTAATCCTTTTATCCATTTGATTAAACGTACCAAACTGCGCGCTTTGTACTACGTTGTTAATATATTGCTAGCTCTTACATAATTCTTATATTGGACTACTCAACTATAATGGCTGACCTGTAACTATTCGCTAGAAACTAAACAATGTCCTTATAACTTGTAATAACATTAGCCCCCTGTTTTATTAACTCATTTGTTCCTTGTGAATTAATACTATCTATGTTTCCAGGCACAGCAAATATTTCCTTCCCCTGTTCTAATCCAAAATCAGCAGTTATAAGTGCTCCGCTTCTTTCTTTTGCCTCCACCACGATAATACCGTCTGATAACCCACTAATTATCCTGTTTCTAGCAGGAAAATTCATTTTGCTTGGCATAGTACCTATTACATATTCTGTAACTATTAGACCTTTATTTTTCAAAATTCGTTCATATAAATATTTGTTTGTATATGGATATATATAATCTAAACCATTACCCAACACAGCAATAGTATTTCCGTTTGCTTGTAATGCTCCTATATGGGAGTATTCGTCTATCCCTTTAGCAAGTCCACTTATTATACATACACCTTCTCTTGCTAGATTATACGCTAAACTATATGCTGTCTTTTTTCCGTACAAACTACAGTCTCTTGTTCCTACAACAGCAATTCCACCCTTTTTTAATAAATCCAGATTACCTTTTGCAAATATTAGTGCAGGTTTATCATATATATTTTTCAATCTTTTTGGATATCTATCATCTAAGACACTAATTAATTGTATGTTGTTTCTATCAATATATTCTTCATACATTTCCAAATCTTTAATATATTTTTTGTTAAATATATCTTCAATACAATTATCATCTAAAAATTCTATCTTTTTTAGTTTTTCCTTACCCAGTTTTAATATTTCTTTAGGTGATCCAACCAGTTTTAACAATTTTTCTTTCTGTAGATTATTTAATTTCTCTATTCGAGAAAACCAAATCAAATAGTATTTATCCATTTCAACTTTGTATGATACGTAAACAATATCATACTCTCCTTTCCTAAAAAATTTAAGTATAACTTCTCTTTTACGTATACTATTGAGAAATCATAGTTTCTATGTATTATCATGGATTATCTAAAGTTTCCCAATTTTACAAAAAAAGAGAGCATTTTATAATAAATTTAGCCCCCCATATTAAGTTTACAAATTTGTATTTTTTGCTGCTTTAACAACATTTGTCATAAGCATTGCAATTGTCATTGGACCTACTCCTCCTGGAACTGGAGTAATGTATGATACCTTCTTTTCAACATTTTCAAAATCTACATCGCCTACCAATTTCCCATCGTCAGTCCTGTTTATTCCAACATCAATGATAACAGCCCCATCCTTTATCATATCATCCGTAATAAACCTAGGTTTACCAAGTGCTGCAATTAATATATCAGCATTTGAAGTAATATTTTTTATATTTTTGGTTCTAGAGTGGCATACTGTCACAGTAGCATTTTTCTTTAACATGCATTGAATTAGAGGTTTCCCAACGATATTACTTCTACCAATAATAACAACATTCTTTCCTTCTACATCTATATTGTATTCTTCTAACATTTTTGTAACACCAAATGGTGTGCATGAAATGAAGCAATCTTCACCAATTGAAAGTTTTCCTACATTCATTGGATTAAATCCATCCACGTCTTTTCGATAATCTATTTTATTAAACGCTTTGCTTATATCCAAATGCTTCGGTATTGGACTCTGCAATAAAATCCCATTCACATCATTTCTATTGTTTAATTCTTCAATTAAATCTAATAGCTTCTCCATGGTAGTACTCTCATCTAATAAAAACTCTTCATATTCTATTCCTATTTCATCACAGGCCTTACTTTTATTTTTAACATATACCTTTGAAGCTTTATCATCTCCAACCATAATCACTGCTAATTTTGGAATTATTCCGCTTGTTTTCTTTAGCTCATCAACTTCTTCTTTTAAATTCATTCTTATTTTTCTTGCCAATTCTTTACCATCTATTATGATAGCCATATCTACTTCGTTCCTTTCCCCATCATTTTATTATAACATAATAGGAATACTTTTCTTTCCGTAAGTATCACCTTGTAACTATTATAGAACACTTGTTCATATAAGTCAATTATTTTTCTGCATTTTTATATATTTTCGTTCGTCATTTTTCGACAGATTTCAATACACCCATGTATGCAATAATATTCTAAGTAAGAGAATCATGAGTATTATTACTTCAATTCTCTTAACTTACCTAACACCTGAACACTCAAAGCTATGCTCTTTGCATCTAGACCATACAGTGTTTCCAACTCTGAGACACTACCATGCTGTACAAAAACATCATCATATCCATAAGTCTTCACGAACACATTCTCTATATTACATTCATTAATTAATTCAATAACACTTGTCCCAAGTCCACCATGAATTATACCATCTTCAATAGTTATAACATTTCTAGTTTTCCTAATAGAAGCTTCAATAATATTAGAATCTAACGGCTTCAAAAATCTAGCATTAATTACTTCACAATCCATATTTTGTTCCTCTAATATTTTACTAACTTCCATTGCTCTTTCAACCATTTTGCCAATAGCTATAATAGTCAAATCTTCTCCGGTCTTCAAAACTTCAGCTTTTCCCAGCTCGATTTCGCCACACTTATCAAACTTAAATTCTCCTTCGCCCCCTCTAGGATACCTAATTACAACTGGAGCTTTTAAATTAACAGCAAATTCAAGCATTTTCTCCAACTCTTCAAAATTCTTAGGAGCCATTATATTAATGTTAGGAACTATAGAGAAAAACGCCATATCAAATAATCCCTGGTGAGTTTCACCGTCATTTCCAACAATTCCAGCCCTGTCAACGCACATTACAACAGGCAAATTTTGAATACAAATGTCATGTATTACTTGGTCGTATCCCCTTTGATAGAAAGATGAATAAATTGAGACTACCGGCTTATAGCCCTTTCTTGCCATTCCAGCAGACATCCCCAATGCATGCTGTTCGGCAATTCCAACATCAAATATTCTATTTGGAAACATATTTTTAAAATTTTTTAAACCTGTTCCATCAACCATTGCAGCTGATACTGCAACAATTTTTTCATCTTTTTTTGCTAGTTCAACAAGTTTATTTCCAAAAACCTTTGAATAATCATCTTTTTTTTCTTTTTTGGGCTTTCCAGTCTTTAAATCGAAACTCGATGTACTGTGAAACTTATCTGGATTATTTTCAGCAATTTCATACCCCTTTCCTTTTTTAGTTACCACATGAATTAATACTGGTCCTTTAATTGACTTACTCCTCCTAAAAACACTTTCTAATTTTTCAATATCATGACCATCCACAGGTCCTAAGTATGTAAAACCTATATCTTCATAATACATCTTCTGTATAAAAACTTGTTTAAGACCTCTTTTTATCCTACGAGCAATCCTCACAGCACCTTTTCCAACATATGGGATTTTTAGCGTGAATCTTTTTATTTTACTGTTGGTCTTAGTATAAAATTTCTTAGTCCTTAATTTACTCAAAAAATAAGTTATTCCTCCGACATTCTTTGAAATACTCATTTCATTATCATTTAAAACAACTGTAATATCTGCGTTACTACTTCCCGCATCATTTAACGCCTCCTGAGCCATTCCTCCTGTTAATGCACCATCTCCAATTACAGCAATAACTTTATTATTTTTATTCTCTAGTTTATTAACCCTAGCCATTCCCAAAGCAACAGAAATAGATGTGGAACTATGTCCTGTATTAAAGCAATCAAATTCCGATTCACTGGTTTTAGGAAAACCTGCAATCCCGTCCAACTGCCTTAAAGTAGGCATTTTATCCTTTCTGCCAGTTAAAATTTTATGCACATACGTCTGATGTCCAACATCCCATATAATAGAATCTTTAGGAGCATTGAACACACTATGCAAAGCAATTGTAAGCTCAACCACTCCTAAATTAGATGCAAGATGACCACCATTTCGTGATACAACATCTAAGATAAACTTTCTTATTTCTTCTGCTAATTCTACTTTTTCACTTAAATTTAATTTTTTTAAATCTTCTATACTATTTACTTCATCTAATACTTTTTTCACTAAAAAAACCTCTACATTCAATATTTTTATTCATTATCTTTTTATATCATAAAATAGGCGTAATGTAAATTGGGTACGGAGATTTTTTAAAATTTTTGAAATGAGGGACAGAAAAGATTTGCGGTTTAGTGAACAATCGTAAAATTCTCTGTCCTCAATTTTATTTTACCATTTTTCTATTTTGTGTTCACTTTTTGAAAAATTCCGCATATATTAATTTCATAAGGAGGTATACATATATGGATGGATTATATGAATTTAATATAAAATCCCCAATGGGAAATATAAAAGCATTTGTAAAGCTAATAACTAATGGTAATGTACTAAGTGGATATGTCGATGTTATGGGAAAAAGAAATGAGTTTAATAATGGCTCTATACAAGGAAATAATTTATCTTTAAAGGGAAAAATATCTGCTGGAATGATGAACATACAATATACTATAATAGGAAATGTCATTGGAGACAATTTAAATATTTCTGCGCAAACAAATATGGGAAATTTTAATTTACAAGGATTACGTGTTTCTTGTTAATTGGAGATGTTGAAATTTTGGATGGAGATTTTTTTGAATTTTTGAAATGAGGGACAGACTTTTGAATTAGGAACAGGGATTCGTGAGTTCTGATTAAAAAAGTCTGTCCCCTCATTTCAAAAATTTAAAAAAATCTCCGTCCCAAATTTCAAAAAAATCTCCGTCCCAAATTTCAAAGAAACTAAATACACCTATCTATTCCATTCTTAGCTCCCCACATACAAGGTAGCGTGCAACGAAATCCTGGGAACGTACATCTTGCGCCCTTTGAATATGGAAGCAAATATTCATAAATATCACTTTTTAAATCCTTTGTACTCTGCATATATCTATCTAAGGTTTCCTTAGTTTGCAATGCGATTTCTAATTGTGCAGCACCACACAATCTTTCTTGGCACTTCATAACAAAATTTTCAACAGTTCCTCGTTCATTAATATCTAATAACAAACCTTGAGGAAACTCATCGTCTAAGGATGATATGTCCTCAATCCATTCTCTCTCAAGTTCAGTTCCACTAATAATTGGAGGAACAAAATACCTATGCTCATCTGGTATAAAAACTTCATACGACAATGTGCGATGTCTTTGTGCCTGAGCCAATTCAGCAAAAGTTCCCTTATAATTAATACAGTAGTTTTCGCCAAATTCCTCTGCCCTTTTTCGCTTTGCAAAAAATGAAAAACTTCTACCCTTTGCCTCCGAATTAAGTTCTGGTACAATTAAATTATCTATTTGCTCATTAAACTCTGCAAACACTTTTTTCAATTTCACATTAAAAGGAGTGTTTGGACCTTCTTCTATAAAATCTTCAAACCAATGAGAAATATAGTTTAACTGTCCAAAATTTACAGTGTATTCCATAATTGTAGCTGGAGTAAATACACTTATCAAATATCTAGCATTTTCCATTGCTAATTTTTTTACTTTTTTATCTTCTATATTAGGATATTTTTCCTTTATAACTAGCTCATACTTAGAAATCCATTTTTCATACAATTTTTTTTCTTTTTCAGAAGGTTGCATTTTAGTATATCTAGCAGATTTTTCTGAGGTGTTATATATTTTTTCGTTATTTAAAATCATTGCAAGAATCTTTGGAATTCCCTCCAACGCTAGATTATATGTCACATGTCCAAAAACGCTATGGTGACCAGAGATTAATGTCCCCTTAGCTCTTCTTTGAGTTTTTTCTTCGTCTTCTGAAAACAATGTATCTAAACTATCTGGCATATAACATATTCCAGCCGATTTTCCAGAAAAATTAATTGCTTCCTCTTTTGGCATTTCATATCCAACTTTTGTTGATGCAAGAATTCTTATTTGCATAATCTACATCTCCTTTGCTTTTCATATTATATATTTAATTCTTATATCGGACGGCTTATTGCAAAAGCCTAAGGCTGACCTGTAACTATTTATGAGGCATCATACCCAGTATTCTTCCAGCAAAATCTCCAAAATTTTGTGATTGTATTATAACTTTTCCTGGTCCAGTTAATTTTGTTAAAAATAAACCTTCTCCACCTAAAAATATATTTCCTAATCCTTTTACAGTTTCAATTTCGTAAGATATAGATGGTTCAAAACCTACAACGTTACCTGTATCAACCTTTAGTACTTCACCTGGTTGTAGATTTCTTACTATTGGATCACCATCAACTTCCAAGAAAAGCATACCATTTCCAGAAGCATGTTGTAAAATGAAACCTTCTCCACCAAATAAACCAGCTGAAAATTTCTTAGTAAATTTAACTTGTAATTCAACATCTTGTTGAGCAGCCAAAAAAGCTCCTTTTTGAATTATAAAGCCTTGAGGCATTTCTGCTAAATTTAATGACATAACTGCACCTGGAACAGTTGTTGCAAAAGCAATTTTAGCTTCATCCCTTTCAGCAGTATATGTAGACATAAACATAGATTCTCCAGCAAACATTCTTCCAAGGCTCTTCATAACTCCACCTCTTGCATTGGTAGTCATTTTTATTCCATCTGTTTGCCATGCCATTCCCCCTCTTTGGGTATACATTGATTCACCTCTGTTTAAAGTTACCTCTACAGCAGGTACTGTATTTCCTAATATTTCATATTTCATAATATAATCCTCCTTTTCGTGATTTTAGATAATTATACACTTGTGTATGAAATTTTACAATATAAGTTTTAATTTTTTAAATATTGAACGTTACTGATTAGTAACACTGTTTAAAATTTCAATTTCCTGCTTCATTTCAAAATCTCCTATTTCACTTATTTCCTTTTCCATATACTCTTTAAACCTTCTGAAATTTTCTGCATATTCCTCGCTTACGCTTAACTTTACAGAGATTCTTTCATTTTCACCTAGTAATTTATTAATTTGTTCTTTAGTATAATTACCGTCTGAAATACCACTATTAGTATCAATATAGAACACATCCTTACCATTACTTCTTTCATACAATATCCAATTTTTCATAAGATTTGCATATCTAACCAAAACAATACCTTTTCTAATACCAGTGCTTGTATAGTTTTCAGTGTTAATATTGCCGAATTGAACATTTTGAGTATTTGAATGAGCATTTCCATCTCTATCATTATATGATACCTTCAAAGCAATATTTTCGTACTCTAAACCTGTTCCACAGGAAGCCTTACACTTTAATTTTAATAATATAATACCCCCTTTAGATTCTCCCTCACTATTAGAACTAGAAGGAAAAAGAGTGTTGACATTTAATACTGTTCCATCAGTATAATCCCTGCTATCTGTTCCATACACGTTTTCTATATAGAACGAATCAGAATCTAGTTTTAACTTCAAATCGAATACTAGAGGAGTAACCATATAATCAAAATCTTCTCCCATAATCTTCTTAAATTCCTCTGAACTATGTACCGAATAATAATTTGACCCCCTTGTGTTTGATAAACACTCTACCACATCAGTATTAAAATCCACACCTACTCCAACAAAAGTAGTATAAATTCCCTTTTCTGCATTTTCCTTTATATCCTTTGATAAATCCTCTCTATTAGTTGTTCCCATATTAGGCATGGCATCTGTAATAACTATTATTCTGTTTTCATACTCTTCGCTATCTTCTAACTCGCTTTCATTAAATAAACTTGTTCCTTGTGAATAACCTGCTTCAAAATTTGTTCCACCTTGAGCTTGTACTTCTAAAACATGTTCCTTTAATTTTCCAACATCTACTCTATCCATTAAATTAAGTGGTTTTGCAAGATATGCAGTATCATCAAACAGAACTACTCCCAACCTATCATCTGGATTTAATTCATCGATTAATAAGTTTAAAGATTCATTTGCAATTTGCATCTTAGACCTAGAATTTTCACTATTCCTATTTCCATCATAGTAATATGAATTGAAATTAGAAGACATTGAGCCAGAAATATCCATTACTACTACAAGATTTAACTTCTTTCTTTTAAAATCACTTTCTTTTATATTAGAATTCAATCCTACTGTCATATAATACTCATACTTGCCCGAAATAGGGTCTTTTGAAACAGCAGTTGAGTACGTTGGAGAAAACAATTCATCAGAGGCATTTACGCTTCCTGTATCAAAGTAATAATCGTAAAAGAGTCCATTATACGTAATATCCGTGGAAATTGGAAAATATCCATTTTTAATGTTCTCCCTAAAGTTTTCTATATTCTTTGCACCTCCAACCGAGAAACCTAAGGTCGAATCAGCAGCCAAACTCTTATTCACACTACCTGTAATTCCTTTAGTACTAATTCCTCCGGCTGTAGTGCCAACGCTTGTCTCTGCTAAAATTGCAGTATGTTCTTCATAATTATCTTTTACGCTATATTGCCAATCATCAATTACATCATTTCCTACAAGTTTAGCATTTCCAGTACCTTTAACTATTGGTTCGAGTTTTATATCATTCTTTTTTACTATGAAATGATATGTACACCAACCTCCTAATACACATAAGATAATAACTAGCGTTATTATTACAATTACTTTTTTATTATTCATTTTAAAATCCTCCCTGATATTTTTTATATCACTATTTAGACGATTTTCTTTTTAATTTTTGTTGATATTTTTTAAAAAAAGTAAAAGAAATAATAAGTAGCACTATTCCTAAGGTCAACCCAACAGCCTGAATACCAATCATTTTTCCATCCTTAATAACTTCATTTTCACTATTTTTTTCAGTACCCTGCCAGGTTTTTGTAGTTTCTGATTCATACTTGGTATCAATACTACTGTTATTGGTATTCTCTATTTCATTCCTGCTTTCGTCCTCTTTTATTTCACTACTGCTTTCATCACTATTTATATCAATATTATTTTCTATTGTTTCATTCACTTCTCCTTCGTTTGATACCTGGTCATCTACTGCATTATGCTTTTCTTCAATACTACTATCACTTAATTTATTAGTATCTCTTCCATCAAAAAACTTTTCTTTCTTCAGCAAATCACCCTTAGCAAGAACAATTATAACTGCAATAATAGCTCCTAGAAGACTTCCTAGTGAAATTTTTAACGAGTTGATAGCTTTATAATATTTCCACTGTACTGTTCCCATTGGAATATTCATTACTTTAGAAATTTTACTAAAAGTAAAATTAGACAGCACTTTTAATGATACTATCATTTTTTCATCTTCTTTTAACCCAGATATTAACTTATTAAAATATTCAACATCTACTACCTCATCTAATTCATTTTCTGTTGAAGGAATTTCAAATATTTCATCAATGCTAATATTTGGTTTTCTCTTTCTAAGATATGAAAAACATTCATTCTTACTAACAGTATATAACCAACTTGCATCACTAGAAGTCGGTAATTTACTTGTATCCATTTTATAAATTTTTGTAAATATTTCGTGTGTTATATCTTCAGAATCCTCTTTATTTTTTATAATAGAAAATACTACTCCATAAACCACACTATAGTAATTTTCATATAGTTTCATATATGCATTTTCATTGCTATTTCTTAAATCCTCAAAAATGCTATGTAATTCTTTTATATTTATTTTTTTCATATATCACTCCATTTAATAGAATTAAATGCTGATGACTTAAAACCTCTCAACATTCTTACAATACATACAGATAGGACACTCCGTACACTTTGGTTTTCTAGCTACACATATATTCCTTCCATGCCAAATTAATAAATGATTCACATCATAGTAATATTCCTTTGGAATAACCCTTAGTAAGTCTTGCTCAATCTTTTCGGGATCTGACTCTTTAGACAATCCTAATTTATTCGAGATGCGCTTAGCATGTGTATCTACTGCAATCCCCTGAGGTGAATTAAACGCCTCCAACATAACCACATTGGCACTTTTTCTTCCAACCCCTGGTAATTTCATAAGTTCTTCCATTGTATTTGGAACAACTCCATTGTATTCTTTCATAATCACACTCGCAGTTGCTTTTATGTTTTTTGCCTTATTTTTATAAAAGCCACACGGATGAATTATTTTTTCCAACTCAGATAACTCCATGCTACAAATTGCCTCTGGCGTACCATACTCCTCAAACAAATTTGGAGTAATTTTATTAACCCTTTCATCCGTGCATTGAGCTGAGAGCATTACAGCAACAAGCATTTGAAATGGAGTTTTAAAATCCAAACTACACGTTGCCTCTGGATAGTATTCTTTTAGTATTTGTATAACTTTTATTACATCCTGTTTTTTCATATTCTTTGCTCCTTTTTTATTTTCCTTCTCCATCATAAATTTTGAAAGAATTATACCATTACTGAATTCGTCCGTCAATAAATTAATCTTTTGGTTTTTTACTACTCTACGGTGAAACATTTGGGGACGGTCTTGATTTGTTTCAAAAATGAAACAAATCAAGACCGTCCCCAAATGTTTCAAGGTTGACTAGTAACTGAGTAGTAGTTACAGTTCAGGTGGGTTACTTTTGCAGGTAGCCGTCAAAAATTAAAATTA
>CAMPBM010000020.1 GCA_946637865.1 uncultured Lachnospiraceae bacterium
AGATTAGCACATTATATTGTGGATTCAAAAGATACGGTTAGAGGTGCTGCGAAAAGATTTGGAATTAGCAAGAGTACAGTCCACACAGAAAGAAGTGAATTGCAAAAAAGTATAATTCCTAAATACATTGAATTACCAAATGTTTCTAAGGATAGTATGCCCGTGAGAGTTACGATTGCTGTTAGGATGTAAGGTAAAGACTACGACAAAGGGTTGTATATATTTTATAAAAAGGATAATCAGTCGATTATTCTTTTTTGTTTTTTTTAGCATGTTAATGGATATGGTAAAATTACAGATTTTTGTTTGAAAAGTTTTTAGAAGTGTTGTTATTATGTGGAAGGTATGATATGATAAAATTATAAAAAGTAGTACTCGTATTAAAAAATGAAGAAACGAAAGCAGATAGATTATTAAATACTTTTCCACAAGAGCATCCTGTTTCAAAATTGTATAGTGAATTAAAGAATCAAGATAATTTATTAGAGTTACTGGAATATAGCAAAGAAAAATTTGAAAATACAAAGATTGATATTAATGCTATAAAAAATATACAAGAAGATGAAGATGTTGAAAACTTGAGTATAGAATTATTGAAATAAGAAAGAAGATGAGATTTATGGAATGGAAATATGTTAAGCCATTAAATGATAATTCCATTATTGGATATATAGAAAAAACATATAATGTTGAAATACCAACATATTTAAAAGAATTAATAACTAAATATAATGGTGGAAGGCCGGAAAAAAGATTGTTTGATACACAGAATAGTAAAGAGAGAGTTTTACAAGGATTAATTTCATTCAACAAAGAAGATAAATCCAATATTTTTATTTATGAAGAGTTACTGAAAAAAGGATATATTCCTTTCGCAATTACTGAATTTGGTGATTTAGTATTCATAAATAATGAGAATAAAAGCGTGGAATTATATTTACACGAAAACGAAACAATTGAAAAAATATGTGACAAGGTTGAACTATTTTTTGAAACATTATTTAATTAAAAATATAATAAATAATAGGGTGATATTATGCAAAAGAATAAAGAATTACAAGATTTATTTAATAATTATAGAAATTTATCTGAAGATCAGTTGATGCAACTATTAGGTTTAGTAATAAAACAAGAAAAAGATAAAATGAGATTGTCATTTCCAGTAAGTTTGGAAGTCAATTACGAAGAAGTAAATGAAGGTTGTGCAGGAGGCGATTTTTCTTTAAAATATAATGAAGAAGAAAAAAGACATGAATATGTTATAAGATTGAATGGAAGAGATTGGTATGCACAGTATTTAGCAAATAGAAATAAAACGATTAATTATAAAACTATGGAGTTTGATTCTAGCATGGATTCATTATATCATTTAATTGCACAAGTATGTCATGAAATGAGACATGCTTATCAAACTGAAGTAGGTTCTGTTAGAAAAGATATTACTGATGATAATGCTTTGATATGGTTAAAAGAATATTTAAGTATTACAGATGGGAAATTTTATAAAAAAAATTATTCTAATATGAGTAGAGAAGTTGATGCTTTTGATTATCAATTTAAAGAAGCACTAGAATTTATTAAAACATATACAACAATTGAAATAGATAATCCTAGATTTTTTGAAGACCTTAAGCACCAGCAAGAACGATGGAATGAAGAATATGTGAAACCGTTGAATCAATTAACTTTTGATGTTAATGGAAAAAAGATGAGCATTACAGACTATTTTCATCAACATATTGCTGAAACATTTCAAAAACAGGGTATTACACCAGATATGATAAATAATTCAATTTTAAGATATGAATTTAATTCTAATGGAACAAAGAAAACATTAGAACAATTAATGCAAGATAAACAAAAAATGATAGATAGTCTTGATAAAACACTTTCAAATTATGAACGACAGATTGAAAGAATAGAAAGAATATATGCTTCTATAATTCAAAATGATAGAGAGTTACAATTACAAAAGCAACATGGTAAAACAAATGATATAGAGCACACGCTAAGAAGTTATCTATCTCAAACAAATCCTGAAATTGAAATATCTTCTAATTATATTAATTATTCACAATTTCAAAGAATAAGTGATGAAAAAAGTCAAATAGAAAAAAGAAAAAATCCATTAGTTAGTGATAACAAAGTTATTGGAGAATTAGAAGAAACCGAAGTATATGATTTTGAAACAGCTACAAGTAAAACTACTCGTTTAGAAACAGTAGAAAGCGAAAAAGGAATTTATACTATAAATTCAGAGATTCAAAGAAATGGAGAACAATACTCTGTTACAGCTACTATGGATATTTTAAATGAAATATCAAAAAGTAGAGAAAAAGCAATATATACAAGAGATATGAACGGAAACGAAACATATACATATATGGAAAATGGAGCAAAAGGGCAAGTTATAAAGAAAACTGAAAGAGGAACAACAATTGACATTTATAAAGATGGACAACCTTATGCTACTTATGAATATGATGAAAATGGAAAAGCATTAGAGCCGATGGGAACAATGGAACAACTACCAGAAGATTATATTGAAAAATGTTTTAGAATGCCACTTCCAGAATATGAAGAAATACAATACAAAGAACCGGAAAAAGAAATTGTTAGTACACAGAAATTAGGTAAAGAAACATTGGATATGCAACAAGACACAGAAACTTTAGATGATGTTGAAAAACAAATGGAAGAACAAGAATTTGAAATTAATCAATCTGGAGAAATAATCCGAAAAGGAAGAACAGTTAGTAGATTTGATTTAGGCGGAACAACAAGTGAATATGCAACTCAAACTTTAAATGAATTTACGCAAAATTTAGATAATGGTAATTTAGATGATGATAAAAAGAAAAAAGAGGACGAATTTAAAGTAGAAAAAGGCGACGACGATTATGTTAGATAAGAATACATAGGAAATTAATAGAGGTGTAATAAATATGGTAGATATACAATATGCAAATGCATATACAGAAGTATTAGAAATACTTAAAAATATATCACAAGAAGATTATAATAAAGTTTCAAAGGAAAAAATATATTTATTTGAACATAATGCCAACAAAGAATATATATTTAATTATGATCCAAGTAAAACATTACAAGAACAGAATGTATCAAAAATTGCTAGAACAATTATAGCAATTCTTTTTAGAGATTATTGGGCAACTGATGAGCAAAGAAATAAAATAAAAACATTTCAAAATAATAAAAGACAGCAAATTGAAGAAGAGAATAGAACAAAATATAATACGGACATATTTAAAAATAAAACGTATATTGATAGTGAGAGTAAGTTTGAACAAACTGAAAATATGCAATTAGTCCAATATAAAGAAAATATTTTTAAGAAAATACTAAGTAAAATAAAAAATATATTTTCAAGGAAATAATAAATCATAAGTAACCTCTATGGCGAATACAATTAAACAAAAGTATTCACATGGGGGTTTTCATATGAGAAATTATTCAATAGAGCAACGTGCTTGTGAATTAGCACATTATATAGTAAACTCAAAAGATACAGTAAGAGGTGCGGCAAAGAGATTTGGAATTTCGAAGTCCACGGTCCATAAAGACGTAAGTGAAAGATTACTAAGAATAAATCCAGGGTTGGCTAGTGAAGTTAGAGAAATACTTGATGAAAATAAGGCTGAACGACATATAAGGGGAGGGATGGCTACTAAAAGGAAGTATAGTCATATGAAGGAACAATAATTTATATAGATTTAAAACATTGTTTTATTCATGTATAAAAACAAGGTGAACCCAAATTATTAAACCTTTTGTCTAATAATTAGGGTTCACTTTCTTTTTGTTAGACTGACTTAGTGGATTTCGTATGTTACCACTCTATCTGCACGAATGAGAGTGGTATGTGAGTTGTGTATCACAACCAACACAGAATATCTGCCGATACGGCCGTCCGGTTCTGAGAATTCGATAGATGTTATATTTCTTACCTGTCCAGTAATAATATGTCCGCCTACCAAATAAAAAGTAACCATATTTCCAATTAAGTCATGAATCATCATTTGTGTGATTCCCTCCTATAAATTATTATACTAGATGCTAATACAAGAAGTATAAGAGGTTTCATAACATCAGTATTGGAATCAGTATACCATAATTTACATAAAATGTCAATTATTTTTTGGGGATAAAAAATAACTATTGAAAAAAATGTAAAAAAATGCTAAAATATAGGGTAACTGTTAGAAAAAAAGGAGAGGAATATTGTAATGAATGTAGGGTTTGTATCATTAGGCTGTAGTAAAAATTTGGTAGATACCGAGATGACTATTGGATTATTTAAAAAGAATAATTTTAAAATAGTAAGTAAACCAGAAGACGCAGATATCATAGTTGTAAATACATGTGGATTTATAGGACCAGCAAAGGAAGAAGGTATAAACACTCTTTTGGAAATGGCCAAGTATAAGAAAAAAAGGTGTAAATATTTAATTGCTATGGGGTGTTTAGTTCAAAGATATAAAGAAGATTTAGAAAAATCAATGCCAGAAGTTGATTTATTTATTAAATACAAAGAATATGGAACTATATGGGAGCAAATTGAAAATCTAGTTGGAAAAGAGGAAAAAACCAATATGTGTGGATTAGAATTTTCTGAAAGAGTAGTTTCAACAGGTCAAAATTATGCATATTTAAGAATAGCAGAGGGCTGTAGTAATAGATGCACATACTGTGCAATTCCATATATAAGAGGAAAATATGTAAGCAGAAAAATGGAAGATGTTTTAGAAGAAGCGAATAATCTAGTAAAACAAGGATATAAGGAATTAATAGTTATAGCCCAAGATACTAGCAAGTATGGTATAGACATTTATGGAGAGTCAAAACTTGCAGAGTTGTTGGACAAACTTTCTAAAATAGATGGTTTAAAATGGATTAGATTTTTATATACATATCCTGAATCAATCACAGATGAACTAATAAAGGTAGTAAAAGAAAATGATAAAATTTGTAAATACTTTGATATTCCAATACAGCATATTTCAAATTCAGTATTAAAAAGAATGAATAGAAAAAGCAATGGTGAAAGTATAAGAAATCTATTAGAAAAAATAAGAAAAGAAATTCCTGAAGTAATTATTAGAACAACCGTTATGGTAGGATTTCCTGGTGAAAGCAAAGATGATTTTGATGAATTATATAACTTCATCAAATGGGCTAAATTTGAAAGATTAGGAGCTTTTTCATATTCAAAAGAAGATGGAACTCCAGCAGAAAAGTTAGATAATCAAATCCATCCAATGACTAAAAAAAGTAGGTATAATAAGATTATGAAATTACAACAAGAAATATCTGATACAATTATGAAAAAACAAATAGGACAAGTTCAAGAAGTTCTTATTGAGGCTGAAAGTTTTGATGGAAAGTATTACATCGGAAGAAGTAAAAATGATGCACCTGATATAGATGGAATTATTTATGTTGAAAAAAGTCAAGATGAGTTATTAAATAAGTTTGTTAAAGTTACCATTGTTGGTAGTAGAGATTACGATTTGATAGGAAGAATTCTTACTACAGAGTAAAGGATAATGTAGTAACCTCAGAAAAAAGTTCACAAAAAATTCACTTGTAATATTTCATAACCTATGTTATCATATTATTGGTGGTGCATTATTCTAGTTATGTCAACTATTACGAGGGTGGGGCTAAAAATCCACTAAAGGGCACATCGATGAAGTTTCTTGTTTATGCGCGGAATGCCAGTTTTGTGTGTTTGCAGGGAGTAAGATTCTAGGGAGTTATGTAATGGCATACATAACCACACCCTATTATCGCGGAGGCTTGGAATTCCATTAGTTTTTTTCAAGTAAAACCTATATAAAGTGCCAAGACACAATATATAGCGTAGCCTGTCTTGAGTGATGGTATTGGGATTAACATATTTAGTTAGTGTGTAGGCCAAAATTAATTATACATATTAGCGGTTATGAAACTACCATTGCAAAAGAGACTAGTAATAGATTTAGACATATTAAGGAAAACTTCTAGAATGTTTGCCAAAATAGGCAAGAAAACTTAAGGATTAAAGTACGGATTTAAGTGGCTGTCTGGAAGCCAAATGAACTTGGCTATTTTCTTTAAACGGAAACGGCTAAACAGTAATGTTTAGTAGAAAATAGAGAAATTCATCTAGACCTAAACCGTAAAGTTTACTTAAGTTTTTACCACCATAATATTTAAGTTTAGGGCATAATTTTTATATGCGGACCTCTGCATTAAGTTTTTTCTTTTGCAGATTTCATAATGTCCGCTATTGTTATAAGACTCACTATTTTAGTAATAAATAAGGAGAATGAATAGATAGAATGAAGAAAGAATCAAAAAAAGACTCGTCGGAAATTAAGTGGTTTATTACAATTTTCGCACTCAGTTTTGTATTATCAGTCATATTTTCATTTATTTCAACATCTGCAATTGGTGGATTGTCAATTTTACCAGCAGTGTTAGTATTATTTTTGGTTATATTTTTAGGAATAGTATTTGATGTTATCGGTGTTGCAGTTACTGTGGCAAAGGAACCCCATTTTCATGCAAAAGCATCAAAAAAAATAGCTGGTTCCAAAACATCATTAAAGCTAATAAAAAATTCTGCAAAAGTCGCCAATATATGCGCAGATGTTATAGGTGATATTGCAGGCGTATTGAGTGGTTCAATAAGTGCATTGATTTCAATGAAGGTAACAAGTGCTTTTAACTTGAATTTTGATATACAGTTTATAATAAGTGCAATAGTTGCATCATTGACAATAGGAGGAAAGGCAATAGGAAAAGGAATAGCTCAAAGAAATTCTACAGAGATTGTTGGAATGGTCGGAAAAGCTTTGAAAATATTCGGAGATAGAAAATAAATATTGAGCAATAATAATATAGAGATAAAAAATAAATACAGAGTAAAAATAATGCAGAGATAAAGAAATAAATGAAGAGTAAAAATAATACAGATATAAATAATGAATATAGAGCAAAAAAACTCTATGGATAATAAAAATCCATAGAGTTTTTAGTGTAATAGGAAACATTAGGAAGCTTCTAAAATAGCTATGTAACTCGAAGTGAAAATTTTGTATTTTCAAGGGTAAGGCAATACTCTTTCGTAGCGGAGCATAGTGTGCTCCAAGGAAAATCAAAATATTTTCATATTTCATATACAATAGTATAGTAATGGTTTCGTAGCAGGCTACTTAAGCTCTCCAAATAAAATCAAAAAAGTTTCTTACCAATACTAAGTTACTGATAACATAACTACAAGATTAACATAATCCAACAAAACTTCATACTATGTAATATAGGAGGAATAATAGTGAATGATAGAATGTATAGTATTATAGGGATTTTAATTCCTTTTATAGGAACAAGTTTAGGAAGTCTTTTTGTATTTTTTATGAAAAAGAATATGAGTGAGAAATTTAAAAAGTTGACAATTGGCTTTGCTTCAGGTGTTATGATTGCAGCAAGTGTATGGTCTCTTATATTACCTTCCGTCGAAATGGCAGAGAACCAAAAAACTATAGCATGGATTCCTGCAACAGTTGGCATAGCTTTAGGCGTCATTTTTTTACTAGTCATTAATAAGTTGGCAGATAAAATAGAAAATAAAAAAGATGGCAAAAAGTTTAATATGTTGATGTTTTCAGTTACACTACATAATATTCCAGAAGGTTGCGGGTTAATTAGAAGGTGGTGATTAATGGCAAGTGGATGAATGACTGTATGATATTGTTTAGATTAAAACGTAAATTTGAAATAGCTTGGAAGAATAGTTTGAATTCACAATGTATAAATATATAAAACTCGTACGAAAAAATTGCAACCTATGCATAAAAGTGGTAGGAAAAACTTGCACAATTAATTAACAAAAATTGCGGATATGTGTAAAATAACACAAATAAAAATTAAGGATATGTGATTTATAAAGAAACTGTAGGAATAAATAGCATTGCACTAACAAAAGTCATAGGAAAAACTTGCAAACATAACATAAAAGTCGTAGGAAAAACTTGCATAAAACTAAAAATAAATGTATAATATATATAAGAGGTGGTTTTATGTTAAAAAGGAAAATAACAAAAATACTTGAAGAATGGAAAAAAGAAGAAAACAAGCAATGCTTGTTAATTCGTGGTGCAAGACAAGTTGGAAAAACATTTATTATAGAGCAATTCTGCAAAGAAAATTATGAAAGTTATATTTATATAAATTTTGATTTATCACCAACACTAAAAGATATATTTAATGGTGATTTAGATGCAAATACCTTAATTATGAAATTAGAAGTTACATTCCCTGAAATTGAAATAAAACCTGGTAAAACAGTTTTATTTTTGGATGAAATACAAAGCTGTCCAAATGCAAGAGTAGCACTAAAAAGTTTTTCAATGGATAAAAGAATAGATGTTATAGCTTCAGGTTCGTTACTTGGATTATATTATAAAGAAATAACATCATATCCAGTAGGGTATGAAAGAATTGTGGATATGTATCCACTAGATTTTGAAGAATTTTTATGGGCTATTGGAATTAAAGAAGATCTTATTGCAGATGTAAGAAAAAAATTTGAAGAAAAAAAGCCTATTGACGAATATGTATTAAAACAGTTAAACAATCATTTCAGAATGTTTTTAATTGTAGGTGGAATGCCTAGAATTGTAGATGAATATGTAAAAGAAAAAAGTCTAGGAAAAGTTATGACTTTGCAAAAAGCTATAATTGAAGATTATAAATTAGATGTTGTTAAATATGCCGAAAACTCTGTTAGACAAAAAGTATTAAATACATTCGATAGTATCCCTGCTCAATTAGCTAAAAAGAATAAAAAGTTTTCTTATGTAAATATTTTAGAAAACGAAAAAAATGTAGGAGAGCGAAAATATAGCAGTAGTATTGAATGGTTAAAGAATGCAGGAATAATTAATTGCTGTTACAATTTAACAGAGCCAGCTGCACCATTAAAATCAAATTTAAGACTAGATTGTTTTAAAATATATATGAGAGATATAGGGCTATTAGTATCAATGTATGAAAGTGGTATTCAAAAAGATTTATTAAATGATGACTTATATATAAATGAAGGTGCTATACTTGAAAATATATGTGCAGAAGAAATTCAAACAAGATACGATACTATTATGTATTACGAAAAGAAAAGCAAATTAGAAATTGATTTTATATTAAATATAAATGGAGTAGTTACAGCACTTGAAGTGAAATCAGGTAATAACAAGCAATCAAAATCTTTAAATTCGATAGTAGATAATTATAAAACTGTTTCAAGATATATTAAATTAGAGAAAGATACAAATATATATGTAGATGAATTAGGAATTGAACATTATCCGTTGTTTATGATGATGTTTATATAGAAAAAATAAAATCTCGTACTTATGGTGCGAGAATGGAGAAAAATCATTTTATAATGACATAAAAAAAATAGATTATTCAAAACTATCAAAAGACATAAAAGAAAAATTGAATATTAATTATAATAGAGATGATAGTGTAGAACATTTATTAGATATTTATTATAAAGATAATAGTGAAATTAAGCCAATTTTAATTGATATTCATGGTGGTGGCTTTATTTCAAACGATAAAGAACTTAATCGTTTATTTGGAAATTATGTTGCACAAAAGGATTTTGTTGTATTTAATATAAATTATAGATTAGCATATCCAGAATACAATGTTTTTGATCAAGTAATTGATATTGATAGCGCTTTAAAATGGATTATAAAAAATGCTAAAAAGTATAATGGAAATATTGATGAAATGTATATAGCAGGTCATTCTTCTGCAGGTGTATTAGCAGTTATTGAAGCTCTGCTTTGTAAGAGTCAAAAATTAATAAAGGATTTTAATTTACAAGAAAGAAATTATGAATATAAAGGTGTTTTATTAGATTGTGGTTTAATGAATTTTTACAAAAATGATATAGCATATTGGGGAATGAGAAGAATGGTATTTCCAAAGAAATATAAAACTGATAAGAGGTATGAAGATATTATTTTTGAAAAAAATGAAGAATTATATAAATTACCAAAGACAGTTGTTTTAACTAATTCAAAAGATGAATTAAAAGATATGTCGTATTATTTTAAAGATGTATTAGATAGGAATAGGGTTCAAACTAAAATAATAGACAGAGGAAATGATGGACACATGGGAATTATATTTAAGCCATATACAAAAGAAAATCTGGAAATTTTTGATGAGATAATGGATTATTTAAAAAATAAATAAAACTATTAAAATGATTAAGTGCTTAATAATCATATGAGGGGAATTTATGATGAAAAAAAATATAGTATATAGCTGGTGGTTTAAAGTAATATTGATATTATTGGAATTTTGTCCTATTATAACTCAAAATCCATATAATCCACAAAATACGACGATATTAATTGGAGATGTATTAAAACATCCATTTATCAATGATGTAGGATTTGCGTTAGTTATTGCTAAAATAGTTTTATTATTAATTCTTATTATTCCTTTTACAAAAAACAAATATAGTCATAAGTTTATTTTAGGATACTATACGATAATATTACTTATTAGTGGATTATTTCAAAATATGTCTAACACAGAATATGGATTTACTTTTATAGTTGGAAATATGATACTGGAATTTAGTGTTGCTGGATTTTGCTTATATGATTTTATAAAAAACAAAAGTGTAATTGCAAAAGAAGATATAAATAAAAAATCATTATGGATAATACCTTTGATGTTTCTTGCTTTATTAATGCCATATACTATAAATAATAACACGGTTATTCCAAGTGTTAATTCAATATTCACTAATGAAGCAGGGGTTACATATTGTATGATTACACCAGTAATAATAGGTATACTTATTTTGTTTAATAAAGAAATAAATAAACCTACTTTACACATAATCTCATTTGTAGGTGCAATTTTTGGGGTATTAAACGCTATGACATGGTTTGGAGTAGACATACAAAATTGGTGGATGGGTATACTTCACTTACCATTGTTGATTTTATCAATATATGGATTAATTGTTTCTAAAAATAAACAATCTGATAATAAAAAAGTTAATATTTGTGATTGATAAAATTTCAAAATTGTTTCAAAAATCATTCATTGACTATCTAATTTAAAGGTAGTATTATCTTAATATGAAAATATAAATCAAACGAGAGAGCTAAATGGGGCTCTCTTTTTTGGTGACTTTAAAAGTGAATAAAAAATTTTTTTATTCATAGTAATTTTATATAAGACAATTATTTTCGTATTAAAGAAAGGTGGTTTTATAATGGAAGGAGATTTTAAAATTAATTCATTTTTTGATGATAAGGGAGAAGAAATTGAAAAGTTATTAGCAGATTATCTTCTTTCAGTTATTAAAACGGCTAATTTCCAAAGCTAACGCTTAAAATTGAAGTTTGAATTTATGTTTAAGTTGTTGTAAATTCATTTAAACAACGGTACAATAACATCATGAATTCAAATTGTTTTTTCAAGCGTGGAAGGAGGTAAAATGCTTGGAGAAATAATTAGAGCAATATATAAAGTAGCCATTTATATAAGATTATCTAAGGAAGATGTAGACAAAGGTTTTGATGAAAGCGAAAGTATTACAAACCAAAAAACATTGCTGTTGGAGTATGTAAAAAAACTTGGACCCAATTATGAGTTAATAGATGTCTATATTGATCCAGGATATACAGGAACAAATTTTAATAGACCAGATTTTAAGAGAATGATAAACGATATAAATTTAGGAAAAGTAAATATGGTTGTTACAAAAGATTTATCTCGTCTAGGGCGTGATTATATTGAGACTGGAGAATATATTGAAAAATGGTTCCCTGAAAATAATGTAAGATATGTTTCTGTGACTGATGGAATTGATACATTTTCAGAAAATAACGGAAATAATGATATAGCACCATTTAAATCAATTTTAAATGATATGTATTCAAAAGATTTATCTAAGAAAATACGAACAGCTCTTCATACTATGCAATCACAAGGAAAGTGGGTAGGAGGTAAAACGCCACTTGGTTATACCAAAGATCAAAGTGATAAAAATAAACTTGTAATTTGTGAGGAAGAGGCAAAGATTGTAAGAATAATTTTTGATATGGCATATTCAGGTAAAAGTGTGGGGGCAATTAAGAATTATTTAACTGACAACAATATTCCTACAGTACATAGGTTAAGATATAATGAATTTACATATTGGAGTAATAAGGCAATAAAGAGAATACTAACAAATCCAGTATACAAAGGAATTACAGTTCAAAATAAAAGAAGTAGAATAAGTTATAAAAATAGAAAACTACGACCAAATCCAGAAGAACAATGGTATATTGTAGAAAATACTCACGAACCTATCGTTGAAGCTTCAAAATTTGATGCTATACAAAAAATGCAAATAGCACAAAATTATACAAGGCTAGATAAGAAAAATTATTTTCTTTTAGATGGATTAATGGTTTGTTATGAATGTAAGCATAAGATAGGAGTAAAAAAAGATAGAAATAATTGGGGGATGATTTGTAGTTATTATCGTAGATTTTCAAAATTAAAAGTTTGTACTGCACATGGATTTAATTATACAAAGTTTGAAAATACTATACTTTCATATTTAAGAAATTTGTTTAAAGAGATAGATGAAGGAAAGATTGAATTAAATATGAAGAATAGTAAATCAGTTGTTAATTATAGTGTTTTACAAGATAAAATAAAAAAAGATATACTTATAATAAATGGTAATATAGATAAGATGTATATGGATAAGCTTGAAAATAGGATAACAGAAGCGATGTATGATAGATTATATAATAAGTTTCAAGACGATATAAAGCAAAAAGAAAAAGAGTATATGGAATTAGAAAAAATGAAAAATGATGTGGCAAGTAACAATGATGAAGATATTAAAAAGTTAATAAAAGAATATTTATCTTTAGAAAAGCCTACACCGGAACTAATGAAATTACTCATAAATAGAATAGAAGTACATCAAAATAAAGAAATAGATATATATTTTAATTTTTCAAAGTTAAATGAATTGAAAGAGGTTATAAATTAAGAATAGTAAAAAATATAGTTTAATTTATGGAGCACATTGTGCTCCGCTACGAATGGGATAGAATATAAATCGATTTTACTCTCTAAATTAACCACAACCAGAAGGAATGGCAGTAGGTGTATGCTTTGCAGGTTTTTTAGCAGGAAATGCTGGAATAGGGTTAATGGAAGCAATGCTTTTAGCAATAGGAATAGCAATTCAAAATATACCAGAAGGGGCAATTATTTCAATGCCTATGAAGATGGAAGGAAGTAGCAGAAAAAGAGCCTTTATAGCCGGAGTTTTATCAGGAATCGTAGAGCCAATTAGTGCGATTATAACTGTATTATTGATAAATTTTGTAGTGCCAATACTTCCATATTTATTATCATTTGCAGCAGGTGCAATGATGTATGTAGTGGTTGAAGAATTAGTTCCAGAAATGCATAACGGAAAAAAATCTGCAGTAGGTGTTATTGGCTTCACGATAGGTTTTATTATAATGATGGTGTTAGATATTGCTTTGGGGTAAACAAGGAAGATAAGGGGACGTTGGAACTGTATTTGGTTGAAGACAGTCCTTACGTCCCCTTGGCTTTTGACATCTAAGAATATTATGGTGCACCTGACCTGTAACTTAAAGTGATTACAGGTCAGGTGCCAACCTAAAATGTAATCTAACAAAAAAATTTAAATAAAATGATGATTTTTTTAAAAAAATATATTATAATCTCATAAGTGGTTATAGATACCGAGTAAATCTAAAATTATAAAAAAAGGATGATGAAAAATGGAAAAGGTAAGAGGCTTTGAAATAGCAAAAGGATTTGAAAATCAGGGGATAAATATGCCAGTCAGAAAAACAAAATTCTCTGCTGGGTATGATATAGAAGCTGCTGAGGATTGTATAGTACCAGCGTTTAAAGCTGGACAGAAACCAACATTAGTAAAAACAGGATTAAAGGCATATATGCAAGAAAATGAGTATTTAATGTTATGCAATAGAAGCTCAAATCCATTCAAAAAAGGGCTTGTTTTGGCAAATAGTGTTGGAATTATTGATGCAGATTATTATGGAAATCCAGATAATGATGGTGCTTTTATGTATGCTTTTTATAACATGTTTGACAAAGACGTCGAAATAAAAAAAGGAGATGTTATAGGACAAGCTATTTTTAAAAAATATGAAATTTTAGACGGAGATTGTGCAGAAGGAGAAAGAGTAGGTGGATTTGGATCTACTTCAAAACAATAGTTTTTCTGAATTTTATAATAAATTTTTCTAAAATCTACAATAAGAAAAAGTAGAGTAAATACAGAGAATATCTATAAATTTATGCAAAAAAAATTAGTTAAAAAAAATGGTAAAAGTTTTGACTTTTACCATTTTTTATGGTATAATAACTTATGTAGTTAAGAAGAAATAAAACCTTTAGTGACTCGTAAAAAATGCTAATTGAAAGGAGTGTCATACATGTTTAATGTAGGAGATAAGATAGTATACCCAATGCACGGAGCGGGAACTATACATGCGATAGAAAAGAAGAATATTTTAAATGAGGAACAAGATTATTACATCATTTCAATGCCAGGGGAAGTAAAGGTAATGGTACCGACACAAAAGGCTGAAGAAATTGGTGTAAGAAATATAATAGATAAAAGTGATGTTTCAAAAGTATTAAACATTTTAGAAGAAGATGAGACTGAGATGTCAGACAATTGGAATAAAAGATATAGAGACAATATGGACAAGATGAAAAGTGGAGATATATACGAAGTAGCAGATGTTGTTAGAAACCTAAGTTTCAAGCAAAAAGAAAAAGGACTGTCTACGGGAGAAAAGAAAATGTTAAACAATGCTAAACAAATTCTAGTAAGTGAATTAGTTTTAGCAGAACACGTTCCACAAGCAGAAATAGAAAAAATAGTAGATAATAAGATAAATGTATCATACCAAGAAAATAGATTACATGAGGATAATGATGTAACTGGAATAAGCAATAATATAGTTAGTAAATTTATTCCATTTGATGGTACAGGAACATCTGAGAATTGATTATGAAGAAGCGGAAATATTTATGTTTTTCTGCTTTTTTTGTAAGATTTATGCAAAAAATGTCAAATAAATATGATGAATTAAAAGCACAAAAGACAATAGTGTATACAAAAAGTAGGATAAAATCATATATTTACATAAACAATAAGCTTATGTAAATATATGGAAGGATTTATAAAATTTGCGTCGAATATTAATAATAGTTATATTTTTAGGAAGGAACCAAAATGGCAAGATATAGTGATGAACTTATAGATGAGGTAAGAAATAGTAATGATATAGTTGATGTAATCTCTCAATATGTTAATTTGAAAAAAAGTGGGAGAAATTTTTTTGGCTTATGTCCGTTTCATAATGAGAAATCACCATCGTTTTCAGTATCCCCTGAAAAGCAAATATTCCATTGCTTTGGATGTGGGGTAGGTGGAAATGTATTGCATTTCGTAAGTAAAATAGAAAATATTGGTTTCGTTGAATCATTACAAATATTGGCAAATAGGGCAAATATAACTTTGCCAAGTTTGGCAAATGAACAAGATAGTAAAGCAGAGTATTTGAAGTCAAGAGTATATGAAATAAATAAGAAAGCTGCACAGTTCTATCATGAGAATTTGTACAAACCTACGGCTAAAATGGCACAAGAATATGTCAAAAAGAGGAAGTTAGATAACAATACACTAACAACTTTTTTAATAGGGTATTCAGGTACATTTAATGAATTATATCAGACTCTAAAACAAGAAAAGTTTACTGATGAAGAAATATTAGCTTCAGCATTAGTAAATAAAAATGATAAAGGAGAATACATTGATAGATTCAGAAAAAGACTAATGTTTCCAATTCAAGATGAAAGAGGTAGGGTTGTAGCATTTGGAGGAAGAATTCTAGAAGATAATAAGATCCAGAATGTAAAGATGCCTAAATATATAAATTCATCGGAAAATATTGTATACAATAAGGGAAGGCACTTATTTGGTCTATATGCAGCAAAGAAGCAAAAAATAGATAAAATCCTTATAGTTGAAGGATACATGGATGCTATTTCACTTCATCAAAGGGGAATAACAAATGTAGTAGCATCACTTGGTACAGCGCTAACAGAAGCACAAGGCAGATTGCTAAGGAGAAATAGTGGACAAGTAATATTAGGTTACGATTCAGATGGAGCTGGGCAGGATGCGACTATGAGAGGCTTGGAAATATTGCGAAATTTAGGCTGTGACATAAGAGTACTACAATTAGAAGGCGCAAAAGACCCTGATGAATTCATATTAAAGTATGGACCAGAAAGACTTCAAAAATGCATTGATAATGCAATTTCATTAGTTGAATACAAAATAAAAAAGTTAAAAGATAAATTAGATTTAGAACATCCAAACGATAAAATTAGATTCTTAACAGAAATAGCAAAAGAATTGGCAAGAATAGATAGCGATTTAGAAAAAGAAGTATACGTAGATAAGATTTCTTTCGATTATAAAATTTCAAAAGAAGCAATATATGCTGAAATTAATAAATTAATATATAGTAATGGAAAAAAAGAAAAAAACATATCAAAAAGAACATTAGAGAATACAACGATAAAAAGCACAGTAAAGCCTCAATTTAAGGTAAATAATGATGCAGTTACCAAAAAGGAAAACATGATTATCTATCTTCTTATAAACTATCCACAGGAGTCGTATAACAGGCTAAAAACAAAAATAGGATATGAAAATATAAAAGATGAGAGAAATAGACAAATAATAAAAAAGTTGTATGAAGAACTGGAAAATGGTAATAGTATTAATAATGTGTTAGATCTTTTCCAAGACGAAGATATCATAAATTTTTTGACATGGGTAATGGCATATGACTTTGAAATTGTAGAGGTGGACAAATGTATTGATGATATTTTGAATACTTATGAGAAGGATAAATTAATATCTATGAGAAATGAAATAGTGCAAACACTGCAGAGTATGGATAACTTAACTAAAGATGAGGTAGCTAGTTTAGAACAAAGTTTAAGTGAAGTTATAACAAAATTAGCTAGGATGAAATAGGAGGTAGAATTAATGAAAAAATCTGAAAATGATGGAATAGAAATGATACAAAAAATAGAAATACCAAATGTCATAGGGAAAACAGAGGAGCAAGCTAGGAAAGAATTAGGGTTATTAGATGTTGTAATTAAATATGTAAATGATGAAAAAAAGGAAAATGGAATAGTTACAAGTCAAAGTATCAAACCTAAAATGCAAGTAGATGAATATTCAGAGATAGTTATCAAGGTAAACAAGATAGAAAAGAAAGACACCTTGGATAAAGAAAAGGTAATGAATATTATAAAAAAAGCCCAAAAGAATGGAAAAATTACCTATGCTGAATTAGCTACTCAGCTTGGAGATGCAGATGCAGAGCAAATTGAGGAAGTGTTCGATACTTTTGAAAATATTGGAGTAAATGTATTTAGTGAAGAATTAGAGGAACCTAATTTCGAAGATTTAGAGGAAGTTGAAGAAATTAAGTTAGAAGAAATGGATGTATCTAACTTTGAAGGTATTAGTGTTGATGATCCTGTAAAAATGTATTTAAGAGAAATAGGTAAAATTCCACTTTTAACATATGATGAGGAATTATCATTAGCAAAGAGAGTTCTTGAAGGAGATGAAGATGCAAAGCAAAAGCTAGCAGAATCAAACTTGAGGTTAGTTGTAAGTATAGCAAAAAAATATGTGGGGAGAGGGATGTTGTTTCTAGACTTAATCCAGGAAGGAAATATGGGCTTGATAAAAGCAGTAGAAAAATTTGATTATACAAAGGGCTACAAATTTAGTACGTATGCAACCTGGTGGATAAGACAAGCCATAACTAGAGCAATAGCTGACCAAGCAAGAACTATAAGAATTCCGGTTCATATGGTAGAAACTATCAACAAATTAATTCGTACTTCGAGAGATTTATTACAAAGATTAGGGCGTGAACCTACGCCAGAGGAAATATCTAAGGAAATTGAATTACCAGTAGAAAAAGTTTTGGAAATTCAAAAAATTGCACAAGATCCAGTATCGTTGGAAACTCCAATTGGTGAAGAAGACGATAGTCATTTGGGCGATTTTATACAAGATGATGACTCTCCAGCACCACAAGATTCTGTTGCATATACCTTACTTAGAGAACAATTAGAAGAAGTAATGAATACTTTAACTCCAAGAGAGGCAAAAGTACTAAAATTGAGATTTGGACTTGAAGATGGGAAAGCTAGAACTCTTGAAGAAGTAGGAAAAGAGTTTATGGTAACACGTGAAAGAATAAGACAGATTGAAGCAAAAGCACTAAGAAAGCTAAGACATCCTAGTAGAAGCAAAAAATTGAAGGATTATATGAATTAAAATTGTAATAAAATATAAAAAAACACTTGATTTTTTTGCGATTTTATGTTAATATAATATTACGTTTAAATTTATAAAATCGGAGGTTGAATAAATGAGAACTGAAGCAAAGACAAAAATTAGAACTGTTGCAACAATATTAGGTTCTATAAAAGAAGCTATGAAAGCTGTCTTTGAAACTAAAAATGATACTATAAACAATATGGAAGATGTTAACGATTGGGATGAATATGTAAAAAATGTAGATAAATATTCTGATGATGACAGAGATGTAATTAAAGCTATAATGCAAGAAGAAAAGAAGATAAAGAAGAGAGCAGAACAAATTAGAAATTCAAAGAAGAGTCTAGAAAATCAGAGAGTAGATCCTAAACATAGACCTAATATAAATGCAAAAATAGTTGAAAGAAACGATAAAGAATTAGTTTAGAAAAAACTAATTCTTTATTTCGTACAGTGGTAAAGTAATTGTTTCGTAGTGGGATACTTAAGTAATCCAAAGAAAATCTATAATGTATAGTGCTTCTTATTTCTAGTTTTATAAATAAAAAAGTATTCTATGGAAACATAGAATACTTTTTTGGTAGCGAGAAGTGGATTCGAACCACCGACCTGCCGGGTATGAACCGGATGCTCTAGCCAACTGAGCTATCTCGCCATAACTATGGACAAGTATTATTATAATTATTTTTAGTGCATTTGTCAATAGAAAAATCAAAAAATTATCAAAATGCGCGCCTTGAGCGGTTACAGGTCAGCCTTGATGCATTTGCAATAAGCCTTTCAATATAAGAATTATGCTAATCACTTACAATATATTAACAGCTAATGCATAAGTTATCTGTAGTTCGTTTCAACTTACACAACTAACTAGATTTCGCAGATTTACTGGCTTTTGACTCTATCGAAATATAAAAATTACAGAAATTTGTGGGCAAATTTCTGTAAAAATTTACATAATGTTGACTTTTTGCTCAAAATTTAGTACAATATAGGAAGTACGTTATAAACAAAATCAGTTACTTACAGGAGGAAAAATATGTTACCAATACAAAAATACAAAAGCAAAATCATAGAGGCAGTACGCAATAATTATGTCACCATAATATCTGCCGAAACAGGAGCAGGAAAGTCAACGCAGATACCACAATATCTTGCAGGTATTTTCCCACAAGTTATAGTCACGGAACCACGGATTATAGCCGTCAAAACCTTGGCTAGACGTGTGTCTGATGAAACTGGAGAGCCATTAGGTAAAGTGATTGGATACAAAACAGGGTATGAAAAGTATTTTTCAAAAAAGAGCAGAATTATATATTGTACAGATGGAGTACAAATTGTAAAAAGCCTTTTTAACGAAGACGTCGAAACAGAAAGGGTTCTTATAATTGACGAGGTGCATGAGTGGAATCTTAATATTGAGACACTTGTTGCATGGTCACTGTGGATGAAAGAAAAATGGAATACAAAGGTTGTTATCATGAGTGCAACGATAGATGTTGAATCCATTGCCCAATATTTTGGTAATGACGTTGCAACATTAGAAATTCCAGGGACTAATTACAACGTGGAGGTGGAAGAAAAACCAGCTTCAGAATTTATTTCGACGATAAAAGAAAATATTCAAAATAAGAAGGATATTTTGGTATTTGTTGCAGGAAAACCCGAAATAAAACGGATAATGCAGGAATTATCTGAAGAGGATGCAATGCTTTTACCTTTGCATAGTGAACTAGATTGGAATGAGCAAAAGAAATGCTTTGAAAAATATAACAAACCAAAAGTTATTGTGTCAACAAATATTGCTCAAACTTCGATTACTCCAAATGTTGATGTAGTTATTGACAGTGGTGAGGTAAAGATGTCTTGTGTGGAAAATGGTATCCAAGGCTTGTATATTAGGAATATAAGCATTGCTGATATTTTACAGCGAAAAGGAAGGGCTGGGCGTACCAAGGATGGGAAGTACATCTTATGCTCAGATATCCCAATAAAAGAAAGAAAGAGATTTTCACTTCCAGAAATTCAAAGGAGCATTCTTGATAGAACGGTATTACAATTAGCAACTATAGGATTAGATGCTGACGAATTAAAGTTCTATCATCAGCCTAGCAAAGAATCAATAAAAGCTGCAAAGCAAGAATTGATTGTCTTAGGTGCGATAGATGCTACCAGCAAAAATGTTACGGAGTTAGGCAAAAAGATGGTAAGGATTCCTGTATCTGTTCAACTAGCCAGAATGATAGTAGAGGCAGAAAAATATGGAGTGACGGAATCCGTTTTAACTATAGCTGCTATAGTGCAAATGGGTGGACTTTTAGCTAGAGATGGTAAATATGAGTATTTTACCAACGAGACTAATAGTGATTTACTTGCCGAACTAGATGTATGGAATTATTTAAAGAAAATAGGCTATATAGACTTTGCACGACTAAAAGTAAAAAAACGTACTTTCTTTGCAGTAAAAAAACACATCTTCAAACTTAAAGATACTCTCAATGGCATTGTAAAGATTTCATATGCCACAAACAGGGAGCATATCTTAAAGTCATGCCTATCTGGTTGGATTTCACATGTTTATGTGAGAGAAAGCTATAACGAAGTTTTAGGTAAGGATAATTCTGTGGTAAAAATCAGTTATCAGAGTTGCATCCTAAATCCGAAAAACAGACAATCAAGTTTCATTATAGGAATGCCAAGTGTGGTAGAATATAAGGATACATGGAATGACCGCACTAGCAGAGAAATTTTAGCGTATGCAAGTAATGTAAGTGGAAAATTGCTTATGGAACTTGTGCCAAATGATGTTGCTAAAGAAATACGACTTAAGTATTTAAGCGATGAAGATGCAGTTGAGGTTACAGTCAATAATGTGTTTAGAGACCAAATTCTTGAAGATACGGTTCAACGGTATATTGATTATAATCATCCACAGTATGAAGCTTTAAAAGCAGAATACCTGGAGAAAATGTCTGGCTGTCGGAAACGGGATTGCTTTAATAGGCAAAGAGTTGTAAAGATAGACGATAAGATGTTTGATATCCAGTACTTTAATGGAAAAGCGGTTATTTACTTGGATGATTACACTCTTTTTAACACAAAAATTAAAGAGCTTTTCCTTGAAAATGGTGAGCGAGTCTACTTTTCATCATATTATGTTGCAAAAGAAGAACCAGATATATTAACGCTTCAGAGCGATTATTTGGACAAGCACCTAAAAAATTTAAGGGAAAGGGAAGAAAGGTAATATAAAATCCAACAGAAAACTGAAGCACACTACTAACAAATGTTAGTAGTGTGCTTTTTTCTACAATATCGAAGTCATCCTTCTTGTAGCGTTACAGGTCAGCTTTGCGCTTTTGCAATAAGCCGTCCAATAATGGCTGACCTGTAACCCTATAGTGGACTACAAAGTGTGTTCTAAAGAAAAATCAAAGATTTTTCATGTTTCTGGTTCAATAGGAAAGTAATTCCCCTATTTATTTAATTTCTCATACTCTTTGCATTTAATACGGTAATCCATCTGTTGAGTTAAATACTTATAGTACATATATGCCTGTTCGTATTGCATAATTGGATTTATCATAGGTTGTTCATACATCTGTGAATCAAAGTTATTCTCAAAAGAGTTATAACCATTACTGGTATTAAAATTATTAAAATCCATGGTTCTATCCATAAAAATCACATTCCTTTCTGGCTAATGAGGTTAACCAAAACAATCAATCAAGTTATATCAAAGTAAAAGAAGTCAAAAGAATATAATATAACATAAGTATAAATCGCTGAAATAATACCCTGCATTAGTTTTCCAATCAAATATGGTTTCATTGATAGTTTATTTTTTGAGGCTATACTAAATATTTGTAAAAAAATAGATAAACCAGCGAAGCCCAGCAAAAATGCTGATATTACAATTTGAATGGACATATGTTTAATATGTAATGAAGAGACAGCATTTAATCCATTGGTAAGTTCTAATAATCCAGTTAGAATGCATTTTGTATAGGGTTGTGGTACATTGGCATAGCTGAGTAAATTACTAACATTATCAAATATATTTAAGCTATTTAATATTGAGATAGTAATCGAAAATAGTACAATAAATCCACCGATTAAAAGAATTGTTGAAATTGCATTGGAAATGCTACTACTTAGAATTGTACCCAAGTCTGAAATGTTGTATGAAGATACATTATTTGCATACCTAGGATACTTTTTCTGCTTCTTCAAGCTATACTTGCTAATAAATCCTAAAATCAACCCTACAGTTAGGCAGGCTAGAACATGTGTTATAAATAATATAACCCCCACTTTTATATCCCCAAATAAGCTTATACCTACAGTGCCAATAATAAAAAGGGGACTAGAGTTATTTGTGAATGCAAGCATCCTTTCAGCCTCTTGTATAGTGCAAGTTCCATCTTCAATAAACTTGTTAATAATTTTTGCACCTACAGGGTAACCACTTATAATTCCCATTATAAATGCATAACTTCCCTCACCAGGAACATTAAATAATGGACGCATAAATTTATTTGTTAGTTTGCCTAAATAGTATGGTAAATTTGTATAGTTTAATAGTTCGGTGGCAATAAAAAATGGGAAAAGCGAGGGTACTACGTTCTTTGCCCATAAAGTAAGACCTGCTTTAGTTGCACTTAAATTTGGTGATGAAAATATTACTAAAAATATTAAAAATAGTGTAAATATGATGGTTAGTAGGTTCTTTTTGAGATTTGATTTTATAAAATTCTTTAACTTCATGTTTACTCCTTTTTAGATTGTGTCTATTCAATTTTTATGCTGGGGGTTGTTTAAATAGAACTTGAAACATTTGGGGACGGTCTTACATTTAACTAAGCATAATGCATTCAAACACCAATATTGCAATATTTGGGAAATTTTGGGTTGG